>CANPWM010000001.1 GCA_947584295.1 uncultured Oscillospiraceae bacterium
CAAGCTCCTTCCAATATTTTATTTTTCCCTGCTTACAAGATACCACAGAATCCCTTTTATTGCAACATCAAATTCCCCCGCCGTACCCCCAAAAAGGTCGCGGCTCCATCGAATTTCTGAAAATTTATTTTTACCCGCTGTACGGGCCGGACACCCGGCCGGCCCGCCAATCGAATTTCGATTCCGCCCTCCCAAAAGGTTGCGGCTTCGCCGCGTATTTGAATAACGGGCGGGTTTAAGAACCCGCCCCTACGGCCTTTGTGGAAGATTATTCCGCTTTTTTGAAAAATCTTTCAATAGGACTTGTAGGGGCCGCCTCTCCAGGCGGCCCGCAGTCATACGAAATGGCCTCCGAATTTCATGTTTTCTCGTATAACGCCGTACGGGCCGCCGCCCACGGCGGCCCACGTCATACGCAACGATTTCCCAATATTTTTTACGCTTTCCCCCAACGCACAATCCACCCGTACGGGCCGGACACCCGGCCGGCCCGACAATCGAATTTCGATTCCGCCCCCCCAAAAAAGGTTGCGGCTCCGCCGCGTATTTGAATAACGGGCGGGTTTAAGAACCCGCCCCTACGGCCTTTGTGGAAGATTATTCCGTTTTTTGCAAAATCTTTAAATAGGACTTGTAGGGGCCGCCTCTCCAGGCGGCCCGCAGTCATACGAAATGGCCTCCGAATCTCATGTTTTCTCGTATAACGCCGTACGGGCCGCCGCCCACGGCGGCCCACGTCATACGCAACGGTCTCCATTAAATTATAAATTCCCCCCAACGCACAATCCACCCGTACGGGCCGGACACCCGGCCGGCCCGCCAAACGAATCACGATTCCGCCCCCCAAAAAAGGTTGCGGCTCCGCCGCGTATAAAAACGGCGGGCCGCCAAGAGAGGCGGCCCCTACAACGTTGTAAGATAGTTTTCCGAAAATACGCTGAACCGCCCTCTCCCGGCGGCCCACACAATTCTCACACATTCCCGTGCCGGAAACGCGGCAGGGCCGCGTGGCGGCGGGGCGGAAGCTCCCCCGTCAGGCGCGTGCGCAGCCGCCTGACGCACCAGGCGCAGGCGGGGATCAGGAAGATATCGGCGGCGATCCAGGCGGCGGGGGAGGCGGCGCAGGCCGCGTCAAAGCCCAGAAGCGGCACAAAGAACCGGCCCACCACGGCCCTGGCCAGCATCTCAAAAACCCCCGACAAAATGGCGAAGGGCGAGTACCCCATGCCCTGAATGGAGAAGCGGACGATGTTCACCAGGGCCAGGGGGAAGAAGAACGCGGTGTTCAGCACGATGAAGCGGCTGGCCAGGGCGGTGAGCAGCTCCACCTGCGTCTCCCGGGGATCCATGAACCACATGGCGCAGTAGGGGGCCAGAAGGAGCATAGCCGCGAAGGCGGCGCAGGACCAGATAAGCCCCAGCAGCGAGCAGTCCCGGACGCCCCGGCCCAGCCGGCCCAGCTTCCTCGCACCCACGTTCTGCCCGCAGTAGGTGGCCATCGCCCCGCCCATAGCGTCAAAGGGGCAGGCCAGAAGCTGCGTCACCTTGGAACCGGCGGTGACGGCGGCCACATAGAGGCTCCCCAGCCGGTTGACGGCGGACTGGAGGATCACCGACCCGACAGCCGTCACGGAGTATTGCAGCCCCATAGGCACCCCCATGGACAGAAGATCGAGACAAAGTCTGGCCTTCACCTGCCGTTCGGAGCGGGAGACGCGGAGAATGGGGAATTTCCGGCGCACAAAGATAAGGCACGCCGCGCCCGACACCCCCTGGGACACCACCGTGGCGATGGCCGCTCCCGCCACCCCCAGGTGGAAGGCCAGAATCAGCGTCACGTCCAGGACGATGTTCAAAACCGACGACAGCGCCAGGAAATAGACCGGCGTCCTGCTGTCCCCCAGGGAGCGTATCACCCCCGCCAGCAGGTTGTAGAGGTACGTCACCGGGATCCCCATGAAGATAACGAAGATATAGCTGTATGACATATCAATGATGTCCTCCGGGGTGTGCATGGCGGTCAGGATCCTCCGGCAGAGAAGCCCCGTCGCCACCGTCATCACCAGGGCAAAGAGGACGGAGAGGTACGCGGCGTTGGCCACATACCGGCGCATTTTTTCGTGGTCGCCCGCGCCCATCTGCTGGGCCACAGGAATGGCAAAGCCGGAGCAGACGCCGGTGCAGAAGCCGATGATGAGAAAATTCACCGACCCCGTAGCGCCCACTGCCGCCAGGGACTGGGCCCCCAGGAGCTTGCCGACGATCATGGTGTCCACCATGTTATACATCTGTTGGAACAGAAGCCCGAAAAGCGTAGGCAGGGCAAAGCCGAGGATCAGCCTCATGGGCCTGCCCTGGGTCAGATCGCGTGTCATGAAAAGTGCCTCCCGAAAGAAATGGGGTTTTATCCAAACCTGCCATATTATAGCCCCGGGAGGAAAAATTGCAACATCAATTTTGCATAATCATTTTACCGAATTCCAGAAATAATCCGACAAATTAATGCAGCGGCCCAAACCGCACGGCTTAACGTGGCGGGAGTCGAACCTACGCCGGTTTTCGATTCCCGTTACCTTAATAAAGCTTTTTCCCGTTTCCCTGTTTACATTTTAGAAAAAGACGATTATAATGATTATATAAAACAGTAAAATCAAACCAGCCGGAGGGTGAAATATGCCTACAATATCAATGTTTTATGGGATTCTTGTGAGAATGTACGCGGAAAATGGGGTACAGCACAACACGCCGCATCTTCATGCCTCCGTTGGCGGGCAGGAGGTCGTGGTCGCGCTGGACGGGACGATCCTTGAGGGAGAAATCCCCAAGGCGAAGATGCACCTGCTCATCGCCTGGATGGAGATCCATAGAGATGAACTTTACGCGAATTGGCAGTTACTGAGCAACGGAGAGGGCGCTTATAAAATCGACCCTCTCAGATGAAGGGAGGAGCCTATGAATCCAAGACCCATCGCGGTGGAGCCGACAGGGGACAGGGAATTGCTGATCACGTTCCAGAACGGAGAAAAACGGATTTTTGATATGAAGCCCATGCTCAAAATGCCGCTCTATAAGCCACTGGAAAACCCGGCTCTCTTTGCGAAGGCCCAGGCGGACGGCCTGTGCATCTATTGGAACGAGGATATCGACCTCTGCCCCGACAGGGCGTATCTTGAATCAAGACCGGCATGAAAAACGCGGGAGGCACCAGCCTCCCGCGTTTTTCAGCCTACGAATTTCCGAAAAGCATCCCGTGTTGAATTTCCAGCAATCTATCTTCCAACCTCCGTAGGGGCCGCCAGCGTCCTCGCGCGAGCCGCTTAACCTCGGGCTGCAAGTATTCGCCCTCAGGCGCTGGCTCGGCTCGTCCTTTCCCCATCGGGCGACGGCCCGATGGGGGCCCCAATATCGGCCCGTCCCGGTCAACCTCCGGGCCGTCAATCAACGATGGACGGGTCGCCCGGGAGGCCGACCCCTACTTTAGCGCGTAGGGATCCCGCCCGATGCCGAACAGCTCGTGGAGGACGTACCGAAGGCTGTTTTCAAAGGTAATCGGCGTGTCATACCCGTCGGAGACGGTAACGGGGGTGTCCGGCGGGGCTTCCACCGTGACGCGGTAGTGGTAGGCGGCGGACAGGCCTACAAAAACCGTCACGGTTCCACGGTGGCTTTGAAGGGTGCTATTCGTCTTTTCATCGGCGTGCGAAAGCCGCATGACCGCCTCCATGCCGTCCACGGTGACCTTGATCTCGGTGGAGTTAGTGAACAACGTGTATCCGCTCACCTCTCCCGCGGTGGTCTCCAGAGGGCCGGCTGTCAGATCGGTGACGCCCTCCCATTCCGCGGGATTCCATTGGTAATCGGAGTGATCCGTGTTGGGATCGGTATCCTCCGTCGGCGGCTGGCTGAACAGGTGCGGGTGCTCCCTGGCCTCCATATCCTTCAGCGCCAGGTTGACGACGGTGTAGACGGTGAAACCGGCCGCCGCCAGGAAAATCAAAGCGGCGACGGCGGCGATGACGGCCCGGCGCTTCTTTACCCGCCTGGCGTAGCCCGTAAGCTTCACCGCCTCGGGGGCGGGAACGGCCTGGGGCGCCTCGCCCCTCATGCGTTCCAACTGCTCCCGGCATTTCTCGCAACCGGCCATGTGCGCCTCCAGCGCCCTTTTGCTGTCCTCGGAGCAGGTGCCGTCCAGATAGGGAACCATCAGATCCCCGGCGATTTGACAGTTAATCTCCATTTTCAACCTCCATCTTTTTGATGAGCTTGTCCTTGGCCCGGTAATAGGTGACCTTCGCCCAGGACTCGGTTTTTTCAAATATTCCGGCGATGTCCTTGAAGCTCAGATCCCCAAAGACCCGCAGGGTAAATACCTCCCTGTACGGCTCGGGCAGGGCGTGAAGCTGCCGGTGAATGAGCAGGGCCTGCTCCCGGTCGGCAAACCGGGAAAAGAGATCGGGCGACGGGCTTTCTGCCTCAGGGTCCAGCTCCGCCAGCCGCCCGCGCCGCTTGCGCTCCTTGCTGAGCGCGTTCCGGGCGATCTGGCACAGCCACGTCTCGATCCGGCACTTCCCCCGGAAGGAGCCGATGTGCAGATACGCCTGGTAGAAGGTCTCCCCGGTCAGCTCGTCCGCCAGCTCCGGATCCTGGCAGTGGGACAGCAAAAACCGATACACCACCGGGGCGTATTTTTCAAAAACCTCCTGAAATTCCTCCATGCCCATCACCTCCCTACATAGGTTAGAGCCGAAAAAGGGCAAAAAGATACAAATTTTTTAAATCCCGCCGTCCCGTCCATCGAATATCTATGAATCTTATTTAGACATTGTAGGGGCCGCCTCTCCAGGCGGCCCGCAGTCATACGAAATGGCTTCCAAATATTGCGTTTATTTCGTACAACGCTTCCGTAGGGGTCGCCCTCCCGGGCGACCCGTCCATCGTTGATTGACCACCCGGATATTGACCGGGACGGGCCGCCGGGGACGGCGGCCCTTACGGGTGCGTTTAACGTAATGCCCCGGAAATTCGGCGGGCCGCCAAGAGAGGCGGCCCCTACAAGGTTATACGATAGATTTTCAGGAATACGGTGGGCCGCCGTGGGCGGCGGCCCGTACAACACATTTTCGGATATACTTGCTCCTCCGTATATTCAGGGGACAGAAAAAATTATAAAATACTTAAAAATAATGCTTGACAAATGCTTGTGAATATGTTATAATACGCAGTATAGAGATCCGGGAGGGGAAAAACTCCGGGGTTCAGCGGAGCTTTGCCATTTTGAAGCGACAGGGGCTATACAGCGCCGCCGGAACGGAGAAATTTCCCCGTCAGGCTCTCTTTCACGGCGGCGATGTCCTCCGGCGTACCGGCGGCCACGATCCTGCCGCCCTCAACACCCCCGCCGGGGCCCAGGTCGATCACGTAGTCGGCGTTTTTGATAACGTCCAGGTCATGCTCGATGACGATGACCGTGGCGCCGTTGTCCGTCAGCTCCCGGAACACCCGCAGCAGCGTCTCCACGTCCAGGGGGTGTAGGCCGATGGTGGGTTCGTCAAAGACAAAGACGGCGTCCGACTGCCCCCGGCCCAGCTCTCCCGCCAGCTTCAACCGCTGGGCCTCGCCGCCGGACAGGCTGGGCGTCTCTTCGCCCAGGGTCAGATACCCCAGGCCCAGCGCCTTCAAGACCTGGAGCCGCCGGGACACCAGGGGCAGGTCGCCGCAGGCCTCCAGGGCCTCGTCCACGCTCATGTCCATAAGCTCCGGGAGGGTGCAGGCCCTGCCGCCCTTTTTCGGCTCCCGGCGGATCAGGGACGCTACCTTGGCGTACCGGGAACCGCCGCAGTCGGGGCAGGGGATATCCACATCGGGCAAAAACTGCACGTCCAGGCTTATCTGCCCCGTGCCGTCGCAGGTGGGACAGCGCAGGGAGCCGGTGTTGTAGGAGAAGGCCCCGGCCTTCAGGCCGCGCCGTTTGGCCTCCGGCGACCTGGCGAACACCTTCCGCAGTTCGTCGTGGATATCGGCGTAGGTGGCCACGGTAGAGCGGACGTTGA
This sequence comes from uncultured Oscillospiraceae bacterium, assembly GCA_947584295.1. GTDB lineage: Bacteria > Bacillota > Clostridia > Oscillospirales > Oscillospiraceae > RUG626. Next base: position 6,051 of record CANPWM010000001.1, read on the forward strand.
TGCCGATGGGCGCGGCGTCGATGAGCTTCACCTGGCGTATGCCCTCCGCCTCCACGCTTTTCACGTGGGCGGGGAGCTTCTTGCCTTGGACAGCCGCCTCCAGGGCGGGGACAAGGCTCTCCAAAACCAGCGTCGTTTTCCCCGAGCCGGACACGCCTGTGACGCAGATGAGCCGCCCTTTGGGCAGGGCCACATCCAGCGGCTTTACCGTGTGGATAGGGCCGGTGGACAGGCGCAGAGTACCCAGATCGAACATCTCCGCCGCTGTGGCGCGGCGGCCGAACGCGATGACGGCCTCCCCGGTGAGGTACGGCCCGATCCGGGAGGCCCTTTGGCGGGCGGCCTCCTGAAGCGGCCCCTGGGCGATGACCGTGCCGCCCTTGGCGCCCGCCTCCGGCCCCAGCTCGATGAGCCAGTCGGCGCGGCGCAGAACGTTGGTGTCGTGATCCACCAGCACCACCGTGTTCCCGTCGGACAGCAGATCCCGCATGACGCCGGCAAGGCCCTCTATGTTGGCCGGGTGGAGGCCGATGGACGGCTCGTCCAGCACGTAGAGGACGCCGGTGGTGCGATTGCGCACGGCCCGGGCCAGCTGCATACGCTGGCGCTCCCCGGTGGAGAGGGTGGAGGCCGCCCGGTCCAGGGACAGGTAGGAAAGCCCCAGCTCCATGAGCCTCCTGGCCGCGTCCAGGAAGGACTGGCAGATGCTCTCCGCCATGGGCCGCATCTCCGGCGGCAGGGACTCCGGCACGCCCCTGACCCATTCCACCAGATCCGAGAGGGTCATTTTGCACACGTCCGCCAGGGAGACGCCCCGCAGAAGCGGGGCGCGGGCGGCGTCGGAGAGGCGCGTGCCGCCGCAGTCGGGACACACGTCCTGCTTCAGAAACTTCTCCACCCGCTTCATACCGGCCTCGTCCTTGACCTTGGACAAGGCGTTCTCCACCGTGTAGGTGGCGTTGAAGTAGGTGAAATCCATATCCCCCGCCGCGCCGCTGGTGCGGTTCTGGTAGATGATGTTCTTCTTCACCGCGGGGCCGTGAAAGACGATGTCCCGCTCCCGGGGGGTAAGCTCCCGGAAGGGTACGTCGGTGCGCACGCCCATCTCCCGGGCGATATCCTTCATCAGCGACCACATCAGCGTCTGCCAGGGGAGTACCGCGCCCTGGTCGATGGACAGGGACTCGTCGGGGACTAAGGTGGACTCGTCCACGGTGCGGACGATGCCCGTGCCGTCGCACTTTTTGCACGCGCCCTGGCTGTTGAAGGCCAGCTCCTCCGCCCCGGGGGCGAAAAACCGCTCCCCGCACACGGGGCAGGTAAGCTCCAGCCCCGCCGCCACGTTCAGGGACGGGGGGACGTAGTGTCCGTGGGGGCAACGGTGGGAGGCCAGCCGCGAGAACATCAGCCGCAGGGAATTTAAAAGCTCCGTCCCGGTGCCGAAGGTACTGCGGATACCCGGAACGCCGGGCCTCTGCCGCAGGGCCAGGGCGGCGGGGATATATAGGACCTCGTCCACCTGGGCCTTTTCCGCCTGGGTCATGCGCCTGCGGGTGTAGGTGGACAGGGACTCCAGATACCGCCGGGAACCCTCGGCGTAGAGGATCCCCAGCGCCAGGGAGGACTTGCCCGACCCGGATACCCCCGCTATGGCCACCAGACGGTTCAGGGGAATGTCCACGTCGATGTTTTTCAGGTTATGTACCCGCCCGCCGCGCACCTGGACGCAGGCGGGGGCGGCGCCGTTTTTCTCTTGCTCTTGCATACAAAAATCTCCTTGGATCGTACCGATCTGTCAATTTCAGTTCCACCGTCTCACAGAAGGACAAAGGAGGCGTCCTTAAACCGCTTATATTCAAAGTCCACCCGCCATTCCACGTCCTTTTCCAAAGGCTCGAAGCGCAGGGAGGAGTAGACGGCCCTGAGCTTGCCCTGGGGCCTTCCGCCGGCGGTGACGGCCGCCGGCCCGTCCGCCCCGCCGATGACGCCCATGACGGCCATGACGGCGGCAAAGCCCCGTTCCTCCGGGGAGAGGGGATCCGCCGGCTCCACGCGCCGGGGCCTGTCCCCCTCGTCGCAGTCGCTGACATAGATGCTCTCCTCCGGCTCCGGGGAGAGGGTGTAGCTCATGGCCACCGTGTTGGTGGGGTAGACGTACCCGCCCGCGCCGAAGGCCCCCGCCGGGAGCGTCTGCCGCTCCAGCTCCCGCACTGTCAGGGTATATTCGATGCCGCTGACCGGGTGGGTGAAAACGAAGGTATCACCGGGCTGATGGGGCCGGAAGCGCGGTCCCGGCACCCGGTCCGGCTGCTGTTCCAGGGTCAGGGAGAGGGCCTTGACGGGGGGTCGGCGCTTCCACGGCCAGGGGAACGAGTAGCGGTAAATGACCCACCCCTGGGAGGCGTCCAGCCCGTAGTGATCCACGGCCCATTTGGCCTCCAGCTCATTGGTGAGGCCCTCCGGCACACAGGGGTTGAAGCTCACGGAGCTGCCCTGGGAAAAGCGCAGGAGCTTACCGTTTACCTCTACGCTGGGGCAAAAATCCAGGCGAAGTGGGTTTTCCAGATCCATCAGCATCTGCCGCTCCCGGGTGAAGTTCAGGGCGGAGTCGTTTTCCGGCCTCAGATCCCACTTGTCCATAAAGGCGCGGATATCCCCCGGCTCCACCCGCGCGCACAGATCCAGCACCAGGCCCCTGGCGCACAGATACGCCGCCGGGATCAGCCAGGGGCGGCCCGCCCAGGTGAACTCTTTGCCCAGGGGCAGCTCCTTCCCGGCCCACGCCCGCCCCTGGCGGCCATAGAAGCCTCCGTCGAAGGTGACCTTCCACGCGGGGGGCGCCGCTTGCGCGGCGGGGTTCATGTCCGGGTCGTAGTAGTCCGCCGTATATTTGATCTTGCCGTAATCGAAGGAGGACTGCACCTCCCTGATGTACGCCCAGGGGCGCTCCATGGGCGTCAGGCCCAGGCGCGTTGCGATCTGGGAGAGGACTTCCCGCTGTTCCGGCGTGGGCGGATATTCCCGGAGGAAATCGTCAAACTGCGCCTCGTCCCACATCCACGCCTGCTCCAAGGCCGCCGTGTCGCCGCAGGCCAGCAGGAGCCGCAGAAAATCCGCAAAGCTCCGGGCCAGGGGACGCACATAGTTCGGCGGGGTGTTCATGGGACTGACGGCAAAGACCGTCCCGCCAAAGCCCCGGATAAAGCAGAAGTGGATCCCGTCCACCCCGGCCCAGCCGAAAATAGACGCGCCCCTGGGCGTGCAGAAATACGGCGCGTTGTCCGTTCGCCGCGCCGCGCCCACCGCCGCCAGGTCGATCTCCCGCCGCAGGAATTTTTCAAATGTCTTATCCATCGCTTGGCCTCCTCATGTCGCCTGTATGCTTCGCAAATACTCCTCCCGGGTCAATTCCAGCTGAAGGATTCCGTCGATCATGCCCGTCTCCCGAAAACCGGCCGCCCTGTGGATATGATACGCCGCCTCCCGGGCCGTCTCAAAGTCGTTGTGCAGGCGGGAAACGCCGTCCACCCTGAACGCGCGATCCAGCAAGAGACGAAGTCCCCGCTTGCCGTAACCCTTTCCCCGCTCCGGGGCGTATATCACGATCCCCATATCCCACCAGTCCTGCTCCGGGTTATAGTGATAATTCACATCTCCAACAAAGGCTCCGTCACGATTCCGCCGCAGGAAAGCGTAGAATCGCTCCGGCTCCTTGCCGATCCAGAATTCCTGCAATCTCTGCCACTCCTCTTCCGGCGCAGGAATACACCCGTCCGGCGGGAACCAGGGGGCGTTATAGGCCATCGTTGCCGGGTCGGACATCATTTTCACATAAAACCAGCCGTCCTCAGGACGAGGGATATAGATCTGTAAATCGTTTTGCATTTCTTACGCCTCTTTCCGCGACGCCAGCTTAATTCGATCCTCTTAAAAAGCGCGGTTGCAAAATTAAATCCCAAGCTTCTCTCCCGGCAAAGGCCGGGAAAAACGGCCGAAAAAATATACTATCCGCTTACACGGATAGTATAGCACGAATCTTTGAAGAAATCTACTGCCTTGAGGGAGGGGATCCTTTAGGGGAGGAGGCGGCCATCTGAAAGGACAAGCTTTCGGGGACACATATCCGCGTAACGTTCCTCATGGGTCACAAGAAGGACGGTGAGGCCCGCGCTGTTCAGCTCCAGCAAAAGCCTTATGATCTCGTCCGCCATTGTTCGGTCAAGATTACCTGTCGGCTCGTCGGCCAGGAGAAGGCTTGGACGGGTGATAAGCGCCCTCGCCATCGCCACGCGCTGTTTTTGCCCGCCTGAAAGCTGGCTGGGCAGATGGGTGAGCCGGTTTTCCAGGCCTAAAAAGCGGACAATGGCATTAAATTCCTCCCGCTCCACCTTTTTCGCGTTCAACAGCAGCGGCATGATGATGTTTTCCTCCACGGTCAAAATGGGGATCAGGTTGAAATCCTGAAATACATACCCGATTTTCTGCCGCCGGAGCCTTGCCAATTCCTTTTCATCTGCCCGGCACACGTTGATGCCGTCGATCAGGACGCTGCCCTCCGTGGCGGGTTCGATCCCGCCGATCATGTTCAGGAGAGTGGTTTTCCCGGAACCGGACTGCCCCGTGACCGCCACAAGCTCGCCACGGGCGACGGTCAAGGACACGTTGTCAACGGCCTTGACCTGATAATCGCCTTGCGTATAGATCTTACTCAGATTCCTGACTTCCACCGTGTTCATAGGCTGGCCTCCTTCCGTTCGAGAATGGCTTTGATTGACCGATAGACCGGCAGTACAAAGGCGAAGGCCGTCACCGCGCTGACGGCGAGATACGCGCAAATCAGAGACGGGCTGACTGACGGCTTTTGCGCCGCTGACTCTGTTGCCAACAGGAACAATACGGTACTCCCCGCCGCCGGTAAAGCCGCCGCTGCCGCCGCGGCCAGGGACTGGCGGATATAGGAGCCTTGGATCATTTCACGAGACGCGCCCATGGCCCACAGGGCTTTTACGGTCTTACGGCTGTCTGTGATGTAGTCGCAGAGCTTCGCGTAGACGATCATCAGCATAAGGTGACGGGAGTCGAACCGACACCGCTCCACGCGGGCCCTTTTCGGTGCTTTTTCCCTTGTCGTCGTCGCCTTGCGCCAGCAAGGCTTCTTCCTTCGCGGCAAAAATCCCTCGAAAAATTCTCCGCGTGGAGTGCTACGCAGTTTTCGGCGAGCTGATTTGCGTCAGGACGAGGAAAAAGCCACAGAGAATACTTGCGTATTGTCAAGGCTTTTGACAATGTACTGACGCAAATCAGCCGGCGAAAACCGATGTGGGTTCGACTCCCGTCACCTTAAAGCCCAGCATGGCGGCGAAAATGAACAGCAGCATGAGATAAACGCCCGCTGACATCTCCTGCCCCCGCTCCGCCTGGGCCTGAGCGTCGATGATCTCATATTCCGCCCCCGGAAACAGCCTCTTTAAAAGAGTCCGCGTTTCCTCGTGGAGCTGGGGCGACGTAAGCTTAATATCAATTTCATGAACCTCTGCCGCCTGCGGATAGGGCGGATTCCCGGAGGGGGCGCTGTACGCGACCCTTTCGATCTGCTCCAGCCCCTGAAGGGAGTCCATCTCCTCCCGGGTAAATCCGGAACCGCTTTTCGAGACGGTCAGCTCAAATTCAGGCGGGCGGGAGATCCAACCGGCGTCTAAGGACAGATAGGCGAAAAGGAATAAAAATACCGTCATCAGGGGGACGGCGGCCCAGAGACAGCTCCTGTGGGCCTTGTTTGTCCGCTGAAGCCACAAAGACAGCAGGGAGCGTTGGGGAGAGGCCGTGATTTTGAGCCGATGGGGCCTTTTGCGCATTTCCGACGCTTGCGTATCGCTTCTCACCGCGTCCGCCGTTGACTCCCTGCTAAACCTTGCCAGGGTGAACGTGACGACGGCCAGCAGGACAAGGAAGAAGATGGCCATATGCAGGGCGGTATTGACCGGGTCGATCCTGAAAATCAGCCACGCGAAGCCATCGGCGCGTACCTCCAGGAAGCCCGTGAACAGGAGCTTCATGACCACAGCCGAGAGCAGGAGAGCGGACGCCGCTGAGAGGGGGAAGAGAATGGAAAATTCCGTGAGAAAGATAAGGCGTATCTGCCGGTTTTCCGCGCCGCAGGAGCGCAAAATACCGATATCGGACGCAAAGCGCCGCAGATGGCTCTTGTAGGCGGAGCCGACGATAAGCGAGGAAAAGACAATGACGATCATATTGAGAAGAAGCAAGATCGCCTGCTCGTCGCCTGTGTCGGAGTCGATGGAATAATCATAGCGGTAAGCCGTTGGAAACAGGTCTGTTTTGCCGCTCTGCCCGATCCTCTCCATGATGAGGGCGCCGCAGCGGTCAACGGTTTCATCGTTCATCCAGTCCTCATCGGACAAAAACCGCAGGTAAATGACGCCGTTTTCGTAAAGGGGAGAGGCCAACCCGTCGATCCCCTGAAAGAGAAGCGCGTCGTCTGGGGAGGCGTTTTCGATGTGGAAGGCCGCGCCCCTGGTGATACTCATGATCTGCCGCTGTTCGCCGTAGGCGCTGCTGTCGCGGTAGATGGAGATCAGGAGCGGGAGAATAAAGGCGCAGGTCAGGATACAATACAGCGTCAGATGGCGCTTTGGCTGGCGCTTGAATGACCTTATCAGATATAGAAGATACCGCATCGCCCATGACCCCTTTCCCAACAGCGCCGGATCAGCGTAAGCCGCTGTGTCAGCCGTGCTGACGCGCCGGTATCCTAATTGTAGCAGGAAGTCACAGCTTTTTCCATACGAACCGGCGAAGCAAAGTTTAAGATTGTCTTATCGTTTATTTAAAGTCATGACACTTTACGCGCCGGGGGGCGCGTGGTATACTGGACAAAACGAAAAAGGAGGGTACGGGAATGACGGGGAAGATCGACCTGCACACCCACTCCTGCGCCTCCGACGGGCTTTTGCCGCCGGGGGAGCTGGCAAGGGCGGCCCTGGAGGCCGGGGTCACCACCCTGGCCGTCTGCGACCACGACACCGCCGCCGGGGCGGCGGAGCTTTTGAAAAACGTACCCGCGGGATTGCGCTTTATCCCCGGCGTGGAGATAAGCGCCAGGGTAAGCTCCGGCAAGTGCCATATCCTGGGCCTGGGGTGCGACCTGGGCCACCCGGCGTTTTTGCGCCTGATGGACACCGCCGCCGCCCTCCGGCGGGGGAAGCTGGAGGCGCGGATCGCCCACATCAAACGGCTGGGCCTCGCCCTCCCGGAGACGGAGCTTTCCCGCCTGCGGGCCATGCCCAGCGCCGGGAAGCCCCAGGTGGCGGACGCGCTGGCGCGATGCGGCCTCGCCCCCGACGCCGCCAGCGCCATACGGGGGATCGTGGACACCTGCCCGCCGGTGGAGGATCGGATCGAGGCGGGGGAGGCCGTAGGGGCCATACGGGCCGCCGGGGGCGTGGCCGTCTGGGCGCACCCCTACGGCGAGACGGGCCGGCGGGCGTTGACGGAGGGGGAGTACCGGGCGATGCTCGCGGAGCTTTTGGAGCGGGGCCTTACGGCGCTGGAGTGCTGGTACGCCAAATACGGCGTGGAAAGATGCGAAAAGCTGGAGCGGGACGCCGAAAAATACGGCCTTCTTGTCTCCGGCGGCAGCGACTGCCACTGCCGCCCTGATACGGCCCCCCTGGGGACGCTGAACGCGGAGGGCCGCCCGGTGGAGCCGGAGCGCCTGACGGTGCTGACGCGGATAAACACATAAAAAATGGGCCGCCTTTCGGCGGCCCGGGGGAAATTTGGGGGGAGGAATAAAAGGTTTACTCCTCGTTGTCGAAGCTGAGGACTTTATAGAGAAGGTTATACAGGGTGGCGGCCTCCTCGTGGGTGAGGTTGACGCAGGAGCCTACGGCGGCGGGGATATCCACCGCCATGTCCCGCAGGGCCAAACCGGCTTCGGTGACGGTGACGATCAGGTTCCGCTCGTCCTTTTCAGAGCGGGCGCGGGCCACATAGCCCTTCTGCTCCATCTTCTTCAGAAGGGGCGTGAGGGTGCCGGAGTCCAGATAAAGGTACTCGCCCAGCTCCTTCACGTTGACCTGACGGCGTTCCCACATGACCATCATGGCGATGTACTGGGTGTAAGTGAGATCCAGCCTGTCGAGATACGGCTTGTAACGCTTGATGATCTCCCGTGAACAAGCGTACAAGGGGAAGCAGAGTTGATTCTCCAGCTTCAGCGCGGTATACTTGGTGTCTTCCATGTTTTCCTCCATATTTTCCTCTGTGCGTATTTGCGTATTGTATCTATTTTGGGCGCGCGGTTTCCCACCGTGATCCTCACGTCCCGCGTCCCCATAAAGCCCCCTTGCCGGGAGCCTTTACGCCGTTGTTGGGCCGGACTGCTCCGAGAGCGCCTTCAGGGCAAAGGCCGCGCACCGTTCACAGTCGGCCTTGTCAGGACGCCCCTTGTGGGCCGGGCCGAAGGAGCCGCGGCAGTGGAAATCTTCCCTTTCCAGCGCCACGCCGTTGGCCTCCGCCACCTTCTTCATGGGCTTGTAGACGGACTTCATCATGGCGGAGGTGCCGAACAGCACGATCCTGCCGATGTTGGCCCTGTTTTGCGCCACGAAGGTCTTTACAGCCTCGTCCACATCGAAGGCATAATAGGAGCAGCCCAGAAAGAGCGTGTCCACACGCTCGGTGAGCGGCTGATCCACCGCCAGGGCGGGAACCCCCACGGCCCCGGAGACGGCCTCGGCCAGCTTTTTGGTGTTGCCCGAGCGGGTGTAGTAACGTATGGCAGTTTTCATGCGTTTTTGCCCCCTAATTTTGCACTATCTTCCTTATTATACGCCTTTCTTACCGCAATTGCAAGCTGTTCCGCGCAAGAAGTTGGCCTTCTTCCGCGGATATTTACCAAAAGAGCGGTCACAGCGCCGCCTCCACCTTTTCCGCCACGGACTTCATGCTCTCCGTAGGCTCGAAGCGGGCCAGAAGCTGGCCGTCCCGGCCCAGGAGGAACTTGGTGAAATTCCACTTGACGGCGGCGTTATTCTTGTAGTCCCGGTCGATTTTACGGAGAACGCCGTTCATCACCAGCGCCATGGGGCCTTTCCCGAAGCCCTCAAAGGTGCTGGAGGCCGTCAACCATTGATAGAGCGGCGCGGCGTTTTCACCGTTGACCTCTACCTTGGCAAATTGGGGGAAGGTGATGCCGTACCGGCCCGTGCAGAAGGAGTGGATCTCCTCGTCTGAGCCGGGGGCCTGCCCGCCAAACTGGTTGCAGGGGAAGTCCAGGATCTCCAGCCCGTCCTTGTGATGGGCCTCATACAACGCCTGGAGGTCGGCGTACTGGGGCGTAAAGCCGCAGCCGGTGGCCGTGTTGACCACCAGCACTACCTGGCCCCGGTAGTCCGCCAGGGGTTTGTCCGCGCCCTCCCGGGTCTTGACCGTGAAATCGTATAGATCCATATTGACGCTCCTTATCGGTATTTTGAGGTTCTGTCCGTATCCTACCACCGATAACGATTGATGTCAATATGATTTTTGCCAATTCATTTGAATATTAACAAATTATTCACAAAGCGTCACGCCCCGGCGAAGCGGAACACCGCGCCCAGGACGGCGGAGACGCCGATAAAGACGATGGGGTGGAGCTTGCTGAGGGGCTTTATCCGCATACAGACGAAGACGGCCGCGGCCAGCAGCAGCGCCGGCCAGCGGAAGAGGGTGGCAAGGGTGGTCTCCGCGCCCCCGAGATCCAGCAGAACGTTTTTCGCCACGCTCAGGCCCGCCGCCGCGATGAGGGCGGTGGAGGCGGGGCGCAGGCCCTTAAAGGCGGCGTCCACCAGCCGGGACTGGCGGAACCGGGCCAGGAACCCCGCGATGATGAGAATGACGATGATGGAGGGCGTGATAAGGCCCAGGGTCGCCAGCACCGCGCCGGGGATCCCGGCGATGTGGAAGCCCACATAGGTGGCCATATTGACGCCCATGGGGCCGGGGGTGGACTCGCTGACGGCGATCATAGTGGTCAGATCCGCGTCGGTGAACCAGCCGGTGGAGGCGCCCATATCCCGCAGGAAGGGGATCGTGGCCAGCCCGCCGCCTACGGCGAAAAGGCCGGTCTTGAAAAACTCGTAGATGAGGCGAAGGTAGATCATTCCCTGCCGCCTCCCTTCTTACCGGCGGGCATCCAGAGGATCACGCCCACCACGCCGGCGCAGACGATCAGCACGGCGGGGGAGATCACGGTATCCAGGAGCTTCCCCCACCAGACGGCGGGGAAGGGGACGAAATTGGCCACGCAGGCCAGGGCCAGCACGCACAGGAAGATGACCACGCTGGGGGAATTTTTCAGGGTGGATTTTCCCAATTTGATGACGCTGGAGGCGATCAGCGCCACCACGCAGGCGTTGACCCCCGTCAGGGCGTTGCGCACCAGGGGGATATCCGCGAAGTTGGTGAGGAAGGCGGCGATGAGGGTGATGATCACCAGGGACGGGAAGACCACGCCCAGGGTGGCCACGATGCCGCCCAGAACGCCCTTGTGCTTGCGGCCGATGAAGGTGGCCGTGTTCACCGCGATGATCCCCGGCGTACACTGGCCGATGGCGAAATAGTCCGTAAGCTCCGCGTCCGTGGCCCACTTTTGCTTCTCTACGATCTCCCGCTGGAGGATCGGCAGCATGGCGTAGCCGCCGCCGAAGGTCATGACCCCCACCTTGGCGAAGGTGAGAAACATCTTTAAAAGCTCCATTACAGCCTCCCTGAACCAAAAATTTGAAAGTTTGACCAATTCCCCTGACGGGGTTGACGTTTCCCCCCTGAGACGATAAAATTATGTTAACCTATCGCAAAACGGGAGGGGAACCATGAAAAAACGAATTTTTAAGCTTGCCCTGGCGGCGCTGATGCTGCTGACGGCGGTTTTTCCGGCCCTTGGCGGGGGCGGCGCCGCGGCGGCGGGGACGGCAAAAGCGTCTGATTTTACCAGTATTCCCGCCCTGGCCGAGAGGCTTGACCGGGTGCTGGCGGGGGACGTGAGCCTTTATGGCGATATCCACTGCACCGCCCTTGTCCCGGCGCCCCTGAACACCCGCGCGGTGCCGCTGGGGAGGACGTATTATGTAAAGTCAGCCGCGGGGAATGTGTACTCCGGCAGCTCCTGCTACATATACGCCAACGCCGTGTACGCCACCCTTTTCGGGGACGTACCCTTCCACGGGTACGACGCGGGGTGGCTCAACTCCCGCCGGGTGGCGGGGGATCTGGCGGAGGCCGCCTTTGAGAGCTTTTCCCGCCTGGGGGTGGGCTTCGGGGCGCTGCTGCGCACCACGGCCAACGCCGACGGCAGCTACAACGGCGGCGCGGGACACTCCCTGATCGTCCTGGCCTATGACCGGCAGGGCATCACCTATCTGGAGGGCAACGGCGACGGCAAGGGGCTTGTCCGCGTGGCGGAAAAGAGCTGGGATTCCTTCAACAAGACGCAGCTTTCCGGGAAGGGGCGGCGGATCAGCTTCATCGTCCAGCCCACCCAGGCGTATCTGGCCGCCCTCGCCTCCGGCGGGGACGGCGTAAGGGAGCCGGTGGGGTATTTCACCCAAAAGCGCCTCTACCGGGGGCGGTTTATGGACGTTTCCGCCGGTGCCTGGTACGCCGCCGGGGTGCGGGAGGCCTATGAGCTGGGCTTGCTGGAGGGGCAGAGCGCCGACAGGTTCGGCCCTTACGGCACGGTGACCGTGGCGGAGGCCGTGACGGTGTGCGCCAGGTTCCTGTCCGGGTATTACGCCGACGGGTGGGACTTCACCGCCCGGGGCGTCTGGTATGAGTCCTATTACGCGTATTGCCGCCGCTGGGGCATCGACGTGGATCTGGGATCCCCGGACAGCCCCATCAGCCGGGGGGAGTTTGCCCGCCTCATGTCCCGCGCCCTGCCGGAAGAGGCCCTCACCGCCGGGACGGCCCCGGCCTTTGGCGATGTGCCGCCGGGGAGCCGGTACGCCTCCGCCGTGAACCGGCTGGCGGCCTCCGGGGTGATCCTGGGGGAGAACGGGGCTTTCAAGCCGGATTCTACCCTCCAGCGGGCGGAGATGGCCCAGGTCCTGGCGCGTATGGCGGACAGAAGCCTGCGGGGAAAATAAAAATAGTTTACGCGCCGAGGATATCCTTAAGGGCGCGCAGGGCGTTTCGATGGGTGATCTTTTCGGCGGTCTTTTCGCCAAACTCCCGGAGAATGGCCTCCACCAGCCGCTGCTGGCCGCCGCAGTTGCCCCACTCAAGCTCCGATTCGATGCCGTCGTAGTCCGAACCCAGGGCCACGGCCTCCGTGCCGCCCACGGCGACAAGGTGCCGCAGATGCCGGATAAGCTCCGAAATGGCGGTGAAGCTGTCCCGGAACGCCCGGGAGGTGGGGTGCAGGAAGGCGTTGCAGTAGTTGAGGCCGACGACTCCGCCGGAGTCCGCCACGGCGCGGATCTGGTCGTCTGTCAGGTTCCGGCTGATGTCGCAGAGGGCGCGGCAGCAGGAGTGAGAGGCGATGAAGGGCTTTTTCGACGTTTTCGCCACGTCCCAGAAGCCCCCCTCGCTCAGATGAGACACGTCCACGGCGATGCCCAGCTCGTTCATGCGGCGCACGCAGTCAAGGCCGAAGGGCTTCAGGCCCAGGGCGTGCCTTTCGGGGTCGCCGTTTTGGGGGTAGCCCAGGGAATTTTCCCAGTTCCAGGTGAGGGCCACCATGCGGACGCCCTTTTGGTAATAGCTGTCCAATTCCTCCAGCCGCCCCGCCAGGGTGACGCCGTCCTCCACCGTGAGAAGGGCGCTGACCTTTCCCTCGCGCTCATTGCGCAGGATATCCGCCACGGTGAGGGCCGGGGCGAGCCTGTCCGCGCACAGCGCCAGCTCCCGGCGGTAGGCTTCATAGGCGGCGTCAAAATACGCCCTGGCCCCCGCCAGCTTCTCCGGCGTGTCCGCCGGGCCGTGGGTGGGTACAAAGATGGCGAAGCACTGGGCCAGCGTCTCTCCCTTCTCCAGCTTGTCCAGGCTGATGTGGGAGTCCGAAAGGCCGTCCAGATGTTCGCCCTGATAAAAACGCATGATGGTGTCGCAGTGAAGATCCACGATTTTCATAGAAAACACTCCAAAATTCCATTCCAAGCTATTATATGACAAAGAGAAAAACATTGCAATTTTAATTGTCGATTGATGCAATATATGAATTAATCCTTCGGGAGAATAAAACGGGGAAAAAGGAGAAACAATAAGGCCGCAAACACAAAGGAGGGATCATGCTATGATCATGGACAGGATCGCGCTTATCCTTTTGATAATCGGCGGCATCAACTGGGGCCTGGTGGGCATCTTCAAGTTTGACCTGGTGGCCTGGGCCTTTGGCGGCCAGACGGCCTCCGTCAGCCGCGTGATTTACACCCTGGTGGCCCTGGCGGCCCTCTGGTGCATCTCCCTTTTGTTCCGGGATCGCATCGAGTCAAAGGATAACGGCTAAGGAAAAAATAACGCGCCGCAAGGCGCGTTATTTTTTGCCTGTCGAAAAGGCCCTGACGGGCTTTTCCCGACAAGGGGAACAAGGTGAACCATAGGTCTATGTAAAATCAAGCCATCCGATATTTCTCCGCCTGCTTATTAAACATCTCCGCATATTTGCCGTTCATCTTCATAAGCGCGTCGTGAGATCCCTCCTCTATGATCTCACCATTCTCCAGCATGAATATCCTGTCAGCCATACAGGTGGTCGAAAGGCGGTGGGATATGAAGATTACCGTCTTTTTCTCCGACAAACGCAGCATGGCTTCATTTAATTTATACTCGCTTATTGGGTCGAGGGCGGACGAGGGTTCGTCGAGGATCACATAATGACAGTCGCGGCTGAAAATTCTCGCGATCGCGATTTTCTGTTCCTCGCCGCCGGACAGATTTACGCCGTCCTCGCTGAACTCGCGCGTGATCTGTGTATCAATGCCCTCCTTCAGCGTAGTAAGCTTTTCGGTAAAGCCGCTTTCATCAAGACTTTTTACAATGCGTTCTCTCGCGTCGTCATTTACAAAGCCCATTTCAACGTTTTCACCGACGGTTCCGGCAAATACTTTGTAATCCTGAAATACCGCGCCGAATCGCGCTCGGTATTTATCCGTTTCAAATTCCTTTATGTTTTTGCCGTCCAATAAAACTTCGCCCTCGGTCACATCGTAGAGCCGTAAAAGCAGCTTCGCAAGTGTGGACTTGCCCGCGCCGTTATAGCCGACGATCGCGATTTTTTCATACGGTTTTAAGGTAATATTGATGTTTTTCAGACTGTACCTTTCCTCGCCGTGGTATTTAAACGACACGTTTTTAAGTGTCAGTTCTGATATTTCCTCAGGCGGGACGTCGCCCGGCTGTTTTTCGATTTTCGGGCGATATTCCAAAAACTTACGGAAATTATCAACATATAACGCCTGCTTCGACATTTTAATGCACGCGTCGATGCCCTGCCTCATTACCCTTGTGAAATGATCCGTGGCCGAGATAAGTCCGGCAAGGTCGCCAAAGCCAAGGGCACGCTTTGCAAGCATCTGCCAGCACAGATAGAGATACATCGCAAAATCAAGAAGTCCCCCGCATATAAGCTCGCCGATGACCGAAAGCATGACCAACACTTTTCCGTCTCTGTTCCATACATCCTTTATGCGCTCCATTGTACCGCGCAGCCGTGAAAACAGCGTCTTATGGATATCCGAAAGACGTATTTCCTTCGCATAGTCCGCAAGGTAAAATACGCGTGCCATATAATCGCGCTCGCGTTCCAGGGGCTTTATCTCCAAGTCCATTTTATAACGCTTTTTTATACTGAGACGGCTCACGATCATCCTTACCGTTATCGCGATAACCGCGAATATGAACAGGGTCTTGTCCGTCAGCGCCATAAATCCGCCGACAAAAGCCGCTTCCGATACTCTCGACACGATTGCCGTCCATGTGCGGTACATATCCCAGAGCTTCTCGTCCGACTGGGTCGCCGCCCATACGAAGTCGGTGTAGAATTCAGGCGTTTCATAGTATTCCAGATCCATCGTGTGGGCGTGTTCAAAAATCATCTTCTGCATGCCCGCGCGTACCTTCACCTTAGCCGCCGCTCCGAGATATTCCGTAAAATACGCGCTGAGTATGTGCCGAAGAATAATTACCGCGCTTACGAACGCTATGAATATGGCAAGCTCCTTAAAGCTTTTACCGCCGGTCAGTCCGTTCAATATGTATTGCAGCGCCACCGGGCCCGCAAGCGTGTCCTGGAACGAAACCAGCACACACAACAGCAGATTTCCGATAAGATATGCCGGGGCAAATCGGAAAAACAGCTTTGTCATCATCCAGTGGTTCGCGATGGTATGAGTAAATTTTTTCATTCGCTCTCCACCTCCTGTTCCCGATACTTCTCCGCCTGCATCATAAACATCCCGGCATATTTGCCGCCCAGCTTCATCAGTTCCTCGTGTGAGCCCTCCTCAACGATCTCCCCCTGCTCAAGCAGATAGATCTTATCCGCCATGACCGCCGAGGACAGCCGGTGCGAAATGAAGATCACCGTCTTGTCCGCGCAGGCGGTCATCATATTGTTGAACATTTCGTATTCGCTTATGGGGTCAAGCGCGGACGACGGCTCATCGAGGATCGCGATGGACGACTCACGGGCAAACACACGCGCCACCGCGATTTTCTGAAGCTCGCCGCCCGACAAAAGCGCGCCGTTGTCGTCAAATTCCTTTGTGAGCTGTGTTTCCATGCCGTTTGGCAGTGTCCCTATTTTATCCCACAGTCCGCTTTCCTGTACCGCGATCTCCGCACGTTTTCTATCGTGATCGTCAACAGGCGGACGAAGCAGGACGTTTTCCGTTACAGTCGTCGCGAAGATTTTAAAATCCTGGAATATGGTTCCGAACCTGCGCCGATACTCCGACAGCTTGTACTCTTTTATGTTTACACCGTCAAGGAGTATTTCGCCGTCCGTAACATCGTAAAGACGCATCAGCAATTTTACAAGCGTAGTTTTTCCCGCGCCGTTATGGCCGACGAGCGCAATTTTTGATTTTGGCTTTAAATCAATTGAGATATTTTTTAAAGCGGGCTTATCCGCGCCCTCATATGTAAACGACACGTTTTTAAGAGTCAAATGACCGGCTCCCGATCCCGGTATTTTACCGTTTTCGTTTTCTGCGATTTTCGGCTCGTATTCAAGAAATTCGCGCAGATTTTGTATATATACATTGTTATCCATCAAGTCCGATAAATGCCATGAAAAATTTGATATATACGATTGCATACTGGTCGCGGCATTCATGACGGTTATCATATCTGTCAGCGAATACGCGTTATTTACAAGATACTGATAAACAATAATTCCGCGTATACCTATAAAGGTGCCGAGGCTCATGGCAAGTCCTCTCACACACCGAAGAAGCGACACCTTGCCGTAATACTTTTTCGTTATATCTACCCAGTCTCTTACTGCGTCGTTAAAATGCCCGAGAAGCGGAAAGAAAATTTCACCCAGGCGCATTTCTTTTGCGTAATCAGGCAAATATACCGTCCGTTTTACATATTCGTTCTGTCTCTGGTACGGTGTGGTCTCCTTAACGCACTCAAACCGCAGCTCGGCGCGTTTTTTCTCCAAAACTGCCGAAACGATCGCCACGGCGATCGCGATGGGGATAATGACCGGCTCCCACCGTGCCGTTATGATGATGCAGATCATTGAGCTTACGACAGTTGAAACCACAAGCGAAATATTCTCGATTATGCGCGGTATTCTCGATATAAGCTCTGTGTTGGCGCGTGTAAATTTGTCGTAGAATTTCGGGTTTTCGTAGCACGCAAGGTCACAGCTTATCGCCTGCTTGTAGATAAGCGTCATGAAATGCTCCTGAAACGTCACGAACATTTTGGGAGCATACAGATTGGTAAACCAGCTTTCAAAAATCTTGTCCGCAATTGAAACCGCAAGCATTACCAGAAGCAGCTTTACAACTCCGACAAAATCAGCACCTGTTTCAAGCGCCAGCATAAGATATCTCATCAGTACTATCGAATAAAATAGACCGATGCCGCGCCAGAAGAAAAAATAAACAAAGCTGAGTACCACTCCCAGCGGCGACGCTTTAAACATGTGCTTTAACATGTATAAATTGTTTTTGATAACAGATATTTTATCTTTTTTTCGTTCCGAGAATCGTGTCACGTTTTCCCCTATCCTTAAATATAACGTTTAAAATTCTTCTGTTCGTACTTTTCAAGTATGACGTACTGACCTCACAGCTTATTCAGCTCCCGCCAAACCTCCTCCGCAATTCAGCTTCGCTCCTCCTTAGATGCCCATTCGCAGCGCAGAAGCATCGGGCGGTCAGAGGAGGCCCAGGTTGGAAAGGGCGGCGATAAAGAGGAATACGGTGACGACGCTGAAGGCGGTGGTGAGGGCGACGATCTCCCCGGCCAGCTTCACGTTGCCGCCCAGAGTCTGGGCCATGGGGGTGGAGGCCACGGCGGTGGGGGAGGCGAACACCGCCAAAAGCGCCGCCATAGTCGCCCCGCGATAGCCCAACAGCGCCATGATGGCCAGGCACACCGCCGGGACGGCCACCAATTTGCAGAAGACGGCGGTGAGCAGGCGGCCCTTGTGGCTGACCATGCTCTTGAAGGAGAGCATGGCGCCCAGCACCACCAGGGCCAGGGGGGAGGCCAGATCGCCCAGGGTGATGAGGGGCTGGCAGATAAGCTCCGGCAGCTTAAGGCCGGACAGGTTCACGATCCCGCCCAGGATCCCGGCCACCACCAGGGGGTTCTTGACGATCTGCCACAGGGTCTTTTTCAGGTTGACCTTGCCCCCGCGCATCACCTCGAAGTCGATGACCGCCAGGATATTGAGTAGCGGCACCACAGCCACGAAAAGCGCCGCCATAATGGCCGCGCCCTCCTCACCGGCAATGGAGCGGCTGATGACGGTGCCGAAAAGGACGGTGTTGGAGCGGTAGATGCCCTGGGCCACGGTGGGGATATCGGCCCGGTCGTTGGGCATGGCCTTTTTAGCCGCCAGGAGGGCGACGACGAAGGTGGCGGTGATGAGGCCGCAGGTCCACAGGAAAAGCGGCGCGTTGACCACGGAGCCCAGGTCGGCCCTGTATATGTCAAAAAACAGCGAGAAGGGGATCAGCACCTTGAAGATGACGTTGTTAAGCTCCTTCAGGGTGCTGTCGCCAAAAAGCTTCAAAAGACGTATGATCACGCCGATGCCCATGTATATGACCAGGGGCACCACCACGTTGAAAGCAAGCGTAAAGCCCTGCATGGATCGTCACCTCAACAATATTTCCTGAAAAACGCGCACTCCGCGTCGTTGCAGAGGGCGGCGTCGGGGGATTTGATATCCACATGGAACACGTGGCCCAGCTTGTTTTTGTTGTCCCCATAGAGGCGCAGCTCAAAGGGAACGGAGGCGTCCGTAAGGCACCGGGCCATGATGAGCGCCTCGTTTTTGAGAAAATCCCCGGTGCTGGTCATGAGAAAGGCCGGCGGGAAGGCGGGGGTCACGTATTTCGTGGTGTTGACATACCTGGGGATAGCCAGTTTGGCCCGCCGGTAGCGGTAAGCCCCGCAGTTGAGGGCCACGGCGGTGGGGACGAAGCCCGCGGGGGCGGAGAAGGCGTATTTGGCGGCCAGGGCGGGGTTGACGCACAGCTCGCAGAACAGCGCCAGGATATGGCCTCCGGCGGAGTCGCCCACGGCAAAGACGTGTTCCCGGTCAAAGCCGTATTTTTCGGCGTTGTCCAGCACCCAGCCAAAGACGGAGCAGGTGTCCTCCAAGGAGGCGGGGAAGGGATCCTCCGGGGCCAGACGGTAGGTGAAGTTCACCACGGCGAAGCCCCGGCGGCAGAGATCCATGCAGTAAAACTGGTAGGTCTCCTTGGTGCCGTAGATCCAGCCGCCGCCGTGGACGTTGACGATCACGGGCAGGGGCGCGTCCCCGGCGGAGCGGGGGCGGTAGACGTCCAGGATCTGCCATGTGCTGTCCGGGCCGTAGGGGAGGCCGTCGAACCGCTGTACGTCCTCGGGCGTTGTGAGGCCCGCGTCGCGCCTGTCGTCGCTGGCCTTCATGCCGGCGCGGGCGTCGCGGATCTTTTGCGTGACCAGTTGCTTCATACTGTGCCTCCAACTGGCGGGGAGCGGGCCGCCAGATCCCATGATTTTGCCGGGGCTTTTTTAAAATGATAGCACGTCACTCATTTTTTGTCAACATTACTCAAGCGACAGCGATTCGATTACTTTTATGAAAGCTTCCACCGAAAGCTCCCGCGATGATGTGTTAAGGAATAAGCACTGGCATGTTTCGGCAAGGGGAATGGCGGCGTAATAACATTCGTTTTTATAAATGGTTACGCCGCGGCCGTTTATGATCCCTTGGTATAGGATCTCGCCTTCCGCGTCGGCCATGACAACGCCGTGCGCGCTTAACGAATTAAGGGATACGAACAAATATTCTCCGCTGAAATTCTGGTAGGTCTCACTATATGAGACAGTGTTTCTTACGCCTTGACAAAAAGAGTAGCCCTCCGGCACCCAACCAAGCTTAAAGGCAGTATAAGGTTTCGCGTCATTGACCCCCGCTTCGCTGTCAAAGCTGTATTCAACATGGTCGTCGAATACCTTCATAACAAGTCTATACGCGGAGGCACGAAAACCGGCGGACGCGGTAAACGCTGTGGCCAGCACTATCGCCATCACAAGGAACAGCACCGCCGCCCTGTTTACCGCCTTGAAAATGCGTCTGGAGGCTGACGCGGCCCTCGCTTTCCGGCAGGCTTTGGCGATCGTCCTTTCGGCTCGCCGCCTGATCTTCGCGGGGACTTCGGCGGCGGGGTCGCCCTTGAGCCGACTGTTGAGCTTCAGATAATTTTCCCCTTCCGACGCCGCGATCTTGTCCATGGCAAGGGCAAACGCAGCTTCCTCGTACCGCTCTCTCAACTGTTCGCGCTTAGTCATCGCTTTTGCCCCCCTTATCGTCCATTAAAATGCGCAGCATATGGCGGCGGGCCCGCGTAAGCTTCATTCGTACGCTCCCGGGCTTACACCTGAAAAACCGCGCCAGCTCCTCATCGGAACTGCCAAGAAAGTATTTTTGCTCCAGAAGAAGCCGCTCGTTGTCCGGGAGGCTCTCCAGCGCCGTTATCAGCCGCCCCTTGTCCTCAAGCGCGGCCATCAGGTCGTCCAGATCGGGATCGGAGGACGCCAGCTCCAGTACGTTCTCGTCCTCAAGCTCCGCCGTATGCTCCGAAATCCGCTTTTCCTTTTTCAAAAAGTCGATGGACACGTTCTTCACGGTGGTCACGATGTATGTTGAGAGCGCCGGGGGATCCAGCGTCCGCAGGGTGGACGTGTTTCTTATCAGGTGGAGCAGGCTTTCCTGAACGATATCCTCCTGGGAGTCCGCCTTGGCGGCGTACTGACGGGCTGTATAATACATTAACCGGGCGTATTCGTTGTATAGGGAAAGCATGAAATCCCCGTCCTCTGACTGCCTCAAAAACGAGGGGAATGAGAATGTCATGATCGTGTCTCGCCTCCGCTTCTCTACATATATAATAAACTTGAAAAGCTGAAATCCGCAACATATAAGGGGAAAAAGGCGTCCATGGGGCTGTGGCGATTATGACTGGTTTTTGACAGAGGGGATACGTTTTGATTGCCCAAGGGGCGTGTTTTTTGTTGCGTTTTTTGTGGAATAAAGTCAATATGGTATGAGGGGATTAAGGTGACGGGAGTCGAACCCACACCGCTCCACGCGGGCCTTTTTCGGCGCTTTTTTCCTTGTCGTCGTCGCCTTGCGCCAGCAAGGCTTCCTCCTTCGCGGCAAAAATCCCTCGAAAAATTCTCCGCGTGGAGTGCTACGCAGTTTTCGGCGAGCTGATTTGCGTCAGGACGAGGAAAAAGCCACAGAGAATACTTGCGTATTGTCAAGGCTTTTGACAATGTACTGGCGCAAATCAGCCGGCGAAAACCGGTGTGGGTTCGACTCCCGTCACCTTAATCCCCGTGACCGCTGGTCGAAATCTAATGAAATCTTGTAAGGACGCCTATGGAAGTATCGAATTTTTTGTTTCTGTTTGCCTTTCTGCCTGTGGCGGCGGGGGCCTATTTTCTGCTCCCCGCCCGGTTCCGTCAGGCGAGGAACGCGCTCCTTGTGGCCCTCAGCGTGATCTTTTACGCCGCCGGGGGCCTGAGGCTGATCCCCGTCCTCTGCACCGCTTTCCTCATCAACTACCTGGGCGGTCTCGCGGCGGGCCGTCCCGGCAGGGGAGGGAAGTGGGGCTGTACCGCCGCCATCGCCGCGAACCTGCTCCTGCTTAGCGTTTATAAATACGCCGGGGTCATTACCGGGGCCGTCCACGCCCTGGGCGGCAGTCTGCCCGTTCCGGCGGGGCTTCTGCCAGCGGGGATCTCCTTTTATACCTTTCAGGGGATAAGCTACCTGGTGGATATCCGCCGGGGGACTGCCAACCCGCAGAAAAACCCTATGAAGCTGGCGCTCTATCTCTTTTTCTTCCCCCATCTTGCGGCGGGGCCGATTATCAGATACCGGGAGATGGAGGAGGAGATCGACGGCCGCAAGGAATCCGTGGAGCTGTTCGCCGCCGGAGCGCGGCGCTTTTGCTTCGGGCTTGGAAAAAAGGTTTTGCTGGCCGACACCTTTGGCAAGATCGCCGGGAAGGCCTTCACGGGGGCGGCTCCCCTGTCTGCCGGGCTTGCGTGGGTGGGGGCGCTGGCCTACACCCTGGAGATCTTCTTTGACTTCTCCGGCTACTCCGATATGGCCCTGGGGCTGGGGAACGTTTTCGGCTTCCACCTCCCGGAGAACTTTGACCGGCCCTATCTGTCCCGCTCGGTCAAGGAGTTCTGGCGGCGGTGGCATATGTCCCTGTCCCGGTGGTTCCGGGATTACATCTATATTCCCCTGGGCGGGAACCGCGCCGGAACCGGGCGGTACATCTTCAGCATCATGGCCGTGTGGCTTCTGACCGGCCTGTGGCACGGGGCCAGATGGAGCTTCGTCCTGTGGGGCTGTTGGTACGGACTGCTTTTGCTGGGAGAGCGCTTCCTGTGGGGGCGCTGGCTTGAAAAGCTCCCCGGCTTCTGCCGGTGGGCGGTGACGATGCTGGCGGTGATCGTGGGGTGGATGTTCTTCCGGGCGGGTACGCCCCGGGAGGCCGTGTCCGTCATCGGCAATCTGTTCGGCGTCGGGTGCGGGCCGGAGGACGGGCGCACGGCGTATCTACTGCTGGAATACTGGCCGGAATGGGCGGCGGGACTTCTGGCCTGCGTCCCCCTGAAGGAGTTGCTGGTGCGGAGGATCAAACCGGGGACGCGCTCCCTGACCGCCTCCCTGGCGGCTCTGGCGGTGCTGGCCCTTTGCTACATGGCGCTGATGGACGGCTCCTTTGACCCGTTCCTCTACGCCCAATTTTGAGGAGAAACGTATGAAACAGAGACGACATATAAAAGTGAATTGGGATTTGGCGTTTTTGTGGCTTGTGTGCGGCTTTTTCGTTCTGGCCGCCCTTTGGACGGCCCTACGGCCAAAGGCGTCCTGGTCCTATTTTGAAAACCGCGCCCTGACGCCGCGCCCCGCCCTCAGCCGGGAGGCCGTTGTGGACGGGACGTATTTTCAGGAGCTGGAGAAGCACCTGTGCGACAATGCCGCGGGGCGCAAGTACGCGTTGAGCCTTTCCACGCTGATCAATATGAGGCTGCTGCGCCGCCCGGTGGTCAACGATGTGGTGGTGGAGCAGGACATGCTGTTGGCCTATAACGAATATGAAAAGCTGGACGAGCAGGCGATGGCGGACTGCGCCGCCAAGGAGGCGGAGAGGCTGGGGCGGCTTGCGCGGCTGACGGAGAGCTGGGGCGGGACGTTTTTGTATGTGGCCGTCCCCAGCCACTACGCGTATTTTGCCCAGCGGTACCCCGGCTGGCTGAACAACAGGGAGGCGTATACGGCGCTGTCAAAGGAGCTTTTCTTCTCCGCACTGGACAGCCAGAATGTGGCGTGGCTGGACGTGGGGGAGGTGTGGAGCCGGGAGGGCGATCCGGCGGACTATATGTCCGCCACGGATCACCACTGGACGCTGGCGGGGTGCCTTCCGGCGTACCGGGAGATCCTGCGCACATTAGAGAGCCGGACGGGGCTGGAGCTTGATGTATTGACGGGGGACAACGCCAGGCTCACGACGCTGCCCAACAGCTTTTTGGGTTCCCGGGGCCGGAAGCTTCTGGGGCTGTGGGACACGGGCGAGCGGCTGTCCTATCTGGAGCCGCTGGAGAGCGTCCCCTTTACCCGCCGGGACAACGGGCAGGAGGTGACCCCGTCGGTGTTCAGCCTCCCCGCAAGTGAGGGCGACACCCTGGAGTACGGCTTTTACATGGGCGGGGACGTGCCGGAAACGGTCATCAGCACCGACCGGCCACAGCTTCCGTCCCTGCTCATCTACGGGGACAGCTTCACGAACCTGCTGGAGACGCTGATGTATTACAGCTTTGACACGACGTATTCCATAGATCTGCGGGGCTATACCGATATGACCCTGCTTTCATATGTGGAGGCGCGCCGCCCCCAGGTGGTGGTGTGCGTCAGAGACTACGAACAGCTTCTGAGCCTTTTCGGGAACGGGGACATCGGGTGACCCCGGCGCCTTAAAGCTTGTCATTTGCGGAGGATTGGGATAAAATCATCTTATAGACGGGTGTTTAGAAATTTTTTAGAATTATCCGTTAAACTAAACCCCAGGTTCCCGGCGGGCGGGCGGCCGGGGGAGAGGACGAGGCAAGGCGGCTGGCGTGAGGACGCGGGGGGTGCGCGGCATGGGAAAGACGGTTCTTATAGTGGACGACGAGCGCGATCTGGGCGTTATGCTCAGGCGCTATTTTGAGCTGAACGGCTATAACGTGATGCTGGCCCAAAGGGGCCTTGAGGGCATCGAAAAGGCCGGAAAGCAGCCGGACATTATCCTGCTGGACGTGAACCTGCCGGACATCGACGGCGTAGAGGTCTGCCGGAGAATCCGGGACTTTGTCAACTGCCCGATACTGTTCCTCACCGCCCGGGTGGAGGATCGGGACAAGCTCCTGGGGTTTGCCGCCGGAGGCGACGATTACATCGTCAAGCCGTTCTCCCTGGACGAGCTGGGTGCCCGGGTGGAGGCCCACCTGCGGCGGGAGGCCCGGCGGGATCAGACGCCCCGGCGGACGCTGTTTGACGACAACTTCGTTATAGATTACACCGCCCGGCAGGTGAGCTTCCGAGGGGAGGAGATCCTCATGAAGCCCAAGGAGTTTGATATCGTGGAGCTTCTGTCCACCTACCCGGGACAGCTTTTCAGCAAGGAGCGGATCTTTGAGCATATCTGGGACCCGGACAGCGACACCGACGTGGGCGTTATCATGGAGCATATAAGCCGCATCCGGGCGAAATTCCAAAGGGCTGGCTGTAAGCCCTATATTCAGACGGTCTGGGGGAGAGGGTACAGATGGGTAAAATAAAAAAGTGGTACAGGTCGGTACCCATTTGGCTGGCGTTTTTCCTCTTTGCCCTGGCGGGATTGGCCGCCTCGGCCTTCTTTGCCAATCGGGTGACAGGCGCCAAATATTATGAGCTTGTCCATATGAAGGAGACGGCCGGGGCGGTGATCTCCGGCGCCTTTGTGGAGATCCAGAAGGGGGAGGGGTACATCAGCACCGACGACACGGCGGGAGACGCCGCGTCGGAAGTGCAGTATTCCCTGGCAGCCGGGGAAAACAGCTACCAGTACTGGGCCCAGCTGGGGACAGAGCTGCCGCAGAACGTGAAGGTGGCGTATCAATACACCATGACCCAGGCCAAGCTGGCACCGTTTCTGATCTACGCCGCGGGCCTGCTGCTGGCGGCGCTCCTTTTCTGGTTCACAAAGCTGCGCAAGCCCCTGGTGATGCTGGAGG
Organism: uncultured Oscillospiraceae bacterium; assembly: GCA_947584295.1. GTDB lineage: Bacteria > Bacillota > Clostridia > Oscillospirales > Oscillospiraceae > RUG626. The sequence goes on from CANPWM010000001.1 coordinate 31,068, forward strand.
CGGCGTCGGAGAGGATCGCGGAGAACGAGCTGGACTTCCCCCTGGACTATCCGGGGCGGGACGAGATGGCGCGGCTCTGCGCCGCCTTCGAGCGTATGCGCTCGGCGCTCGATGAGAACAACCGCCGTATGCTCCGTATGATCGACGAACAGCACCAGCTCAACGACGCCTACACCCACGATCTGCGCACGCCCCTCGCCGTGCTGAGGGGCTACACGGATATGCTCGCCCGGTATATGCCCACCGGCCAGCTCCCCCAGGAGGAGGTGCTGGACACCGTCAGGACCATGTCGGCCCAGGTGGAGCGCCTGGAGCGGTTTGTCAACTCCATGAACGCCGCCCAGAGGCTGGGGGACGTGGAGCTTCACCCGGAGGAGGTGCCGGCCAAGGAGCTGGCCGCCGGTATGAGGGAGACGGCGGAGATTTTGGGAGAAAACGGGCATATCGCCGTTGACGTGGCCGCCGATGTGCCGGAGGAGACGGTGAGGATCGACGCCGGGGCGTTCCGCCAGGTGTATGAAAACCTCCTGGGCAACGGCCTGCGGTTCGCCAGGTCAAAGATCCGCGTGGAGCTGACATCTGACGGCGAAAGGCTTGTCCTGCGGGTCGCCGACGACGGGCAGGGGTTCACGGAGCGGGAGCTGGTGACGGCGGCAAACCCCTATTACAGCGGGCAAAAGGGGGAGGCGGATCACTTCGGGCTGGGGCTTTACATCTGCCGGACGCTGTGCGAAAAGCACGGCGGGAGCCTGACCCCGGAAAACGCCCCGGAGGGCGGCGGACGGGTCACGGCCACGTTTGCCATGGCGCTTTAAATTCAAAAATAAGACACAAATAATTGAGAAAAAATGCAGAATTACCGGGTATGATCCATCGTGCGGGCCAAAAGTCCGCACGATTTTCTTTTGCCGGAGGGATCGCCATGGACAGGAAAAGGGCCGCCGCGCTTTTGGCGGGACTGCTGTTTTTCTCCCTGGGGGCATGCGGCGGCGGGCCGGAACCCGCGCGGGGCGAGGGGACTTTCGACACGGCCCTGGCCGGGGGCGCCGCCGATACGGCCCGGGACGAAAGCGCGGCGCGGCTGCCCTTTCAGGGGTCGGACGGGTGGGAATTTCAGAAGAATATGCGCCAGTCGGCCTTTGGGAGCCTGGCCGATCTGGGCAAGGCGGAGACGGGGTACTATTTCCAGTTCGGGGACACGCTTTACTATCTGGAGGGCGCCACCGGGCGGGTGACGGAGCTTTGCGCCAGGCCAGACTGCGCCCACGAGGACAGAACCTGCAACGCCTGGGCCGGGGCCTACGCCCTCTGGTACAGCGGCGGGCGGCTCTATTTCGCCAGGAGCGAATCCGAAGAAGGGGGCGGGGGCCTCACAGGGCCGGGTAAGAGCGTCTACGCCGTGAACCCCGACGGCACAGGCCGACGCCAGGTCATGAGCCTGGAGCTTCGGCCGGTGGAGGGGCGGCCACTGTCCTCCTTTGACGATCCCATCTGCCACCGGGGACAGGTGTACTTTGTCTACAACGGCGTTCTCTACCGTATGCCGCTGGAGGGGGACGCCGGGGAGGCGGAGCGCCTGTGGGGCGAGGAATACTTTTCCGGCGGCGGGGAGGGCGGCTACGCGGCCTACGACCCCGGTGAGCCGCACTATACCCTGTGGGCCGACGGGGACACCGTCTACTTTATGCTGAACGCGCCCCGGGAGAACGGCGCGCGGCGGGACGCCCTGTACGCCCTGGATACCGCGGAGAAAAACGCCGCAAAGGTGTGGGAGGTCCCCACGGGGGAGCAGGTGGGGCCGTGGGAGACCACGGGCGTTTCCGTAAGCCAGTGGTACATCTTGGACGGCGCGCTCTATTATTACCTCTCCGGGGGCGACTTTTGGAAAACCGACCTCACCACCGGCGAGAACGTGAAGCTGGCGGACACCCACGAAAAGACCCTCTACGGCACCGCGATATTTTCCGACGCGTATATGTGCCTGCTGAACGATCACCCTATGGCCGATCCCGCCACAGGCGAATACTGGCTGGGGGCCGGTCTCCATGAGGGCGGGGACGCGGTGTACGTCTACCGTCTGGACGGGACGCCGGTCCGGGAGATCCCGTTGGGGAGCCTTGTGGACGCGCTGGGGCAAATCGGGGGATTCTATCCCGTCTTTTGCGACGGCGACGCCCTTTACCTCATCGCCGACGCCGGGGAGATGGTTTCCCTCCCCGGGGGCGCCGGAATGCAGAAGGCCCGCCGGGACGTCCTCTGCCGCGTTGACCTGGAGACAGGGGCGCTGCGCGAGACCGCCAGGTGGGAGGACTGGACATGAAAGACCGGCCCCCCGGAACACTTCGCATTATACCATGACGCTACATATTTGTCAAGTAAAAATATAATAAAAATAATTAACTTTTTGTGAACAAATCAAAAATGGAGGAAAAACATATGAAGCCTGTGAAAAAGCTGATAGCCGCCCTTTTGGCGGCGGTGACGGCGCTCTCCCTGGCCGGGTGCGGCAAGGGCGGGATCATTGCGTCAGACGACGACTTTCAGAAGAACATGCACCAGTCCAACACCGACGAGATGGACACGGTCTGTGAGACGGAGGACGGCTTTTACTTCCGGCTGGACGAGCTGACCGGCGGCCACCTCTACCACTTGGACAAGGCCACGGGCCAGGTCACCATATTGTGCGCCAAGCCCGAGTGCGCCCACAACGACGAGACCTGCAACGCCGACATCGGCGCCTGGCAGCTCTGGACCACCGGCGGCAGGCTCTACTACACCTACCACGACTACCGGGAGGAGAATGGCGGCGTGACCAACTACGGCCTGCGGCTCCACTCCGCCGCCAGCGACGGGACGGATCGGAAGGTGGTGCAGGAGCTGCAATTTGAGCCCAGCGGCGACGCCTCCCCCTGGATGCCCCAGCCCATCCTTCACCGGGGAGTGGTGTACTTCCCGTACAGCGGCGTTCTTTACGCCGTACCCCTGGGCGGCGATATCCATAAGGACGCGGAAGCCATCTGGGGCCAGGCGAATGAGGAGGGTACCGTGGACGCGGGCGGCGTACCCGTGATCAACACCAGCTACCTCAGCTATACCCTGTGGGCCGACGGGGATCTCGTCTACTTCATGGTGGATCCGCCCCAGGCCGACGGCACCTATAAGGACGTGCTGTTCTCCTATGACACCAACACCAAGGAGGTCAAAGAGGTCTGGCGCACCCCGGACGCCGCCGATGTGGGGGAGTGGGCCTCCACCGGCGTGTCCGTCAGCCAGTGGTACGTGCTGGACGGGTATATCTACTTCTACCTCTCCGGCGGGGATTTTTGGCGCAGCAGTCTGGAAAACGGCGGCTATGAGAAGCTGGCGGACACCCACGAAAAGGCGGCGTACGGCAGCGCCGTGTTCTCCGACGACTATCTGTGCGTGCTGAACGACGCCCCTGACCCCAAGTACGCGGGGGCGACGGCCACCTTCAGCATCACCGGCGGCATGGACTATGTGGGCGGGGACGCGATCTACGTCTACGGCCTGGACGGGAAATTCGTCAAGGAGATCTCCCTGAAGCCGCTCTATGAACAGCTGGACACGCTGACCCACTGCGAGCTGGCCTTCTGCGACGGCGACGGGATCTATTTCGTGGCCGACGCCAGCACCTGGAGCGAGCGGGTGAACGGCGCGTCCCACATCATTCCCGACTATTTCCTGTACCGGGCCGACATCAAGACAGGGGAAGTCACGAAGCTGTGCAACTGGCACTAAGGAGGAACGCCGCATGAAAACCACAAAACGCGTTTTTGCCGCCCTCTTGGCGGTACTACTCACGTTCTCCCTTGCCGGGTGCCAACGCTCTGAAAAGCTGGACATTCCGGATGCCCAGAATGGCAGCGATGATTTCCAGAAGAATCTGCATCAGACCGATAAGCTCAGCTTCCTTGAGACAGATACGGGCTACTATTTCACCTGGAGTTCCCTCTACTACATCGCCAAGGACACCATGACGGCCACCCCCGTCTGCGCAAAGCCGGAATGCGACCACAGAGATGAAAATGTCTGCAACGCCATTATCCATGCAGACTACATTTTAACAGGTGGCGAGAGGATATATTACGTCGGATATGACAACGAGCCTAAAACAGTCGGTTCCGTAAAGCTTGACGCCACGAATCGGGAAACCGTACAGGAGTTGAAGTTTAACGAAACTTCCAACTCCCAGTCCTCCTACGACCGTGCAATCTATCATCGTGGCTATGTCTACTATATCAGCGACGACATTCTTTACCGCGTCAAGCTGGGCGGGGAAAAGGAATCGGCGGAAATCATTTGGAGCCCGGAGGACGCCGGTTCGTCCCAGTCCTATGCCGACGGAAGAGTTGATTTTAACCCCAATGCTATTCATTATTCCCTCTGGGCAGACGGCGACAGCCTCTACTTTATGGTCAACGCTCAGACGGCTGACGGGACATATAAAGACGTACTTTTCCAGTGCGGGTTGGACGGCTCGGACGTAAAGCAGGCTTGGGTCACCCCGGACAAAGATGAAGTGGGCGAATGGGAGAAAACCGGCGTTTCAGTCAGCCAGTGGTATATCACAAACGGCTATATATACTTCTATCTTTCCGGCGGGGATTTCTGGCGGACGGAGCTGGCGACCGGCAAATTGGAGAAGCTGGCGGACACCCATGCACAGACGCAGTACGGCAGCGCGGTCTTTTCTGACGACTATCTGGCCCTTTTAAGCGAACTGCCCGCGGATTTTTATGGCGAAGTCACGGAGGGCGGTCGGTACCGCGTCCCGGGGGACAGCATTTTCCTCTACGGGATCGACGGGACATTGAAAAAGGAGATCTCCACTGAGCCGCTCCGTGAGGCGCTGGACGGGACGATCGCCGTGGATATGCTCATGTGCGACAGCACGGACGTCTATTTCCTCGCCACCACCACGACCTATTCCACCCAGTACGGATTTCCCGTCGGCAACACCGGCTCCATCACCCTCTGGCGGGCGAATTTTGAGACCGGCGAGGTTACGCAGCTTTACAAATTGCGATAAGGAGAAAATACCATGAAAACAGCAAAAAATCTGCTTGCCGCGCTTCTTGCGGCACTATTGACCCTCTCCCTGGCCGGGTGCCAACGCTCTGAAAAGCTGGACATTCCGGAGGTTCAGAACGGCAGCGGGGACTTTCAGAAGAATATGCACCAGGCCCAGGGTTTCGGGTGCTGGTTCGACGAGATATGCGAGACTGACGACGGGTTTTACTTCGACTACGGAAAGCTCTATTACCTGGATAAAAAGACCCACAAGGCCACCGTCGTCTGCGGAAAGCCCGACTGCGACCACAAAAACGCCGACTGCAACGCCCTTATCAGCGCGCAGAGCCTGTGGCAGTACGGGGACAAGCTCTACTACGTGGCCGAGGATTACAAGGTGGAAAATGACCGGCGGGTGGACGATCACGGCAAGCGGGTGTTCTCTGTGAATATGGACGCCACCGGCCGCAAGGTGGTGCAGGATCTGGAATTTGAGGTGGGGGGCGACACCTCCTTTAAGATCAACCGGCCCATCTTCCACCGGGGTTCCGTCTACTTTACATACAGCGGCACGCTCTACCGGGCGGCGCTGGGGGCTGATCTGAAGGACGCGGAGGAGGTCTGGGCCCCGGAGGCCCAGGAGCAGGAGTACTGGAACGGCGTGCCGGTGGCCTCCTGGAACGAGCCGGACTATACCCTCTGGGGGGACGGGGCGCTGATGTACTTCATGGTGAACACGGAACAGCCCGACGGGGTCTACCGGGACACCCTGTTCTCCTACGACCCGGACGCGAGGGAGGTCAAAAAGCTGTGGGTCAGCCCCACCCCCGATATGGTGGGAGAGCCGGAGGACACCGGCGACGACCATTTCATCAGGCTGGGCGCCACGGCGGATCAGGTGGATCAGTGGTACGTACAGGACGGGTATATCTACTTCTTCCTATCCGGGAACGGCCTGTGGCGGTGCGACCTGGACACAGGGGAATATAAGAAGCTGGCGGACACCACCGGGGAGGCAGACTCCGGCACCGCCATCTTCTCCGACAAGCATATGTGGCTTTTGAACGACGGGCCTACGGAGCTTTCGGCCACCCGGCAGGGCGGGGACACCGTTTTCGTCTATGATCTGGACGGGACGCTCCAGAAGGAGCTGTCCCTGAAGGCGCTGACCGATGAGGTCACCGTCCACGGGTATTTCGTGCTGTTCGCCTCCGGGGACGAGGTGTACCTGCTGGCCGACGCGGGCATCGTGACGGAGGGGGAGGACATCGTCCAGGGGAACCTTGTCATCAGCGGGGACACCAAGGAGACGCGCAATATCCTCGTCTGCCTGAACGCCGAGACAGGGGAGATAAGCCAGATAATGGAATTTGACCGCTGAGGTGGAGAGATGAAGCTTGAACTTATGGGAGCGCGCCAGACCATACGGCGTCGAGAGGGCGCCAGAGGAATGAAAGCTGTAAAAAAACCGCTTGCCGCGCTCCTGGCGGCGGCACTCACGCTGGTTCTGGCCGGGTGCGGCGGGGGAGCGGAGACCCCTCTGCTCCTGGACGGGGATTTTCAGAAGAATATGCACCAGTCCACCACAAATAATTTAAAATATATTTGTGAGACCGGGGAAGGAATTTACTTTCAGGACTTTGATGTTTTTGCCTATTATCTCGACAAGGAGACAAAACGTGTGACGATCCTCTGCGGCAAGCCCGATTGCAAGCATAATAACGAAACATGCAACGCGTGGTTCTACACAAAATGCCTCTGGGCCTATGACGGGAAAATAGACTTTTCCAATTCCGACTATATCGAATCAAACGGAAAATGGGTGGATTACGGAAATCGGCTATATTCCGTTGACCCGGATGGGACAAACCGCACGGTCGTTCAAAATTTAGATTTCGTCCCCAGCGGCAACACGGAGCGGGAACGCACCGACCCGATCATGCACCGTGGCATTACATATTTTACTTACAGCGGGATCCTCTATGCCCTCCCGTTGGGCGGCGACATCAAGGACGCTGAAAGAATATGGGGCGAGGAGCTGGAGGAAGATCCATCGCACAGCCTGATCTTCAACCAGCTGCATTATACGCTCTGGGCCGACGGGGAAACCATGTACTTTATGGTCAATAAGCCGCAATCAGACGGGACAAATAAGGACACCCTGTTTGCCTATGACACCAACACCAGGGAGGTTTCTCAGGTTTGAGAGACGCCCACCGCCGACGAGGCAGGCAAGTGGGAGACTACCGGCGTGGCCGTCAGCCAGTTGTATATCACAGATGGATATATCTATTTCTACTTATCCGGCAACGGGTTTTGGCGGAGCGATTTAGAGAGCGGCGCGACGGAGAAGCTGGCTGACATCACAGAAACGCCAGCCGCGGGCAGCGCCATATTTACTGACGACTATCTGTTTATTATGAATGATACGCCCGTGAATTTAGACGCCTTCGCGTCTTACGGCACACGGCGCGCTGGCGGAGATACCATCTATGTTTACAGCATGGAAGGAAAATTGATCAAAGAGCTGTCTTTGAAGGCGTTATATGGCAAGTTGGAGACGATTACCCACTGCGAGCTTGCTTTCAGTACCGGGAGCGACATCTATTTTATCGTTGACGCAAGCACGCAGGGCAGCTTGGTGAATGGCGAGGTTCCGCATTATCGGAATCTGTTTCTTTGCTGTGTCAACACAGACACCGGCGAGATCACACAGATATATAACTGGCAATGAGGTATGACGTATGAAACTTGAACTACTCAATCTCACCAAACGATATGGCAATTTTACGGCCCTTGACCATGTGAATATCACCTTCACCGAGGGCATCTACGGCATTCTCGGCGCCAACGGCGCGGGGAAGTCCACCATGATGAACCTGCTCACCGACAACATCTCCCGGACGGAGGGGAAGATCTTATTCGACGGGACGGACATTTTGAAGCTGGGCAAAGACTTCCGGCGGGTGCTGGGCTATATGCCCCAACAGCAGGGCTATTACGAGCATATGACGGCCCAGACCTTCCTCTACTATCTGGCCGACCTGAAAGCGATCCCGAAGCGTGAGGCCAGAGCGGAAATTGAAAAGCTGCTGGAAATCACGAACCTTTCCGATGTGCGCCACAAGAAGCTGGGGGGCTTCTCCGGCGGCATGAAACAGCGGGTGCTGCTGGCACAGGCCCTTTTGGGCGATCCCAAGGTGGTCATTCTCGACGAACCCACGGCGGGGCTTGACCCCAAGGAGCGCATCAGGATACGCAACTTTATCGCCGAGCTTTCCCGGGAGCGGATCATACTCCTGGCCACACACATCGTCAGCGACATCGAGTCCGTCTCCGACCAGGTTCTGATGATGAAACGCGGGCGCGTGGTGGGCCTGGACAGGCCCGACAGGCTCATCGAGCGGGTGGCCCAGGAGGTGCGGGAGAGCGTCGTGCCGGGGCATTTCAGCCTGGAGGACGTGTACCTCTATTTCCTTGGAGAGTAAGTTATGAGAGAGCTTGGACGCATATTTTCCCGGCGAAGGCTGGTTTTTGGCCTTGCGCTGATCCTCCTGCTCAACGGACTTCTCTTTATCCGTGAGCAGAGGAAGAACGGGTACGGGCTTGCGCTGGAGCTGCCCAGCGGCGGCGGGTTCGTCTCCTTTGACGGCTCCTTTACCGTGGACACAAAGACGGTCGATCCCCAGGCGGCGTACCGCCGGTACGCGGAATGGCTGGCGAGAGCGAAAGAAATGCCCCTCGCCGACGCCGCGGCGATGCTCACCGACGAAAAAACGGCGCTGACCGCGAAAATCACCGGGGACACGGACACAGAGGACGACGACCTCGACTACGTGGCGGTGAACAATCTGCTGGCGCAGACCGACTACCTGACCGGCTACGGCGGGTGGCTGGAGAATATCCGAAAAAACAGGGATAATCTTCTGACCTTCTCTATCTTCAACGACCCCGCGAGCTTCTCCGGGCGGAACATCATCAAGACCGCCGACGAATTTGAAAAGCTCCGGGGCGTGGAGCTGACCCTGGGGACGGACGGGGCGGTGGATTCCTTCATGTCCTTCCGGCTCACGGACTATTTGCTGGTGCTGGCGCTGCTCCTGATCGGTCTGTCCTTTCTGGAGGAGCGCAAGGCGGGGCTGTGGAGCGTCGTCCACGCCGCGCCCCGGGGCCGCCTGCGGCTGGCCGCGTGCAGGACGGTGATCCTGCTGGGGGCGTCGGTCGCCGGCGTGGCGCTGCTTTACGGAACGGATCTCGTCCTGGGCTTTTCCATTTACGGCGGGGCGGAGGATTTGGGCCGCGCCGTCCAGTCTGTGGAGACGCTGGGCAGGCTCCCCATGCTCACCACGGTGGGCGGTTTCCTGGGACGCTTCCTCCTGCTGCGCGTCGCCGCCGCCTTTTTGGTGGGCCTCCTCCTGTGGCTCATGCTGACGGCCGTCAACAACGTGAAATACACCGTTATCGTGGCGGCGGGGGTGCTGGCTGTGGAGTACAGCCTTTACACCTTTTTGCCGGTGCAGAGCGCCTTTAATATATTCAAATACTTCAACCTGTTTACCTACATCAGTCTGTCCGACCTCTACACGAACTACCTGAACATCGACATTTTCAGCTTCCCGCTGGGGATCCGCAGTATCTCACAGCTCGCCCTTGTCCCGCTGTGTATGCTCCTGACGGCGGTGTGCGTGACTGTTCATTGTCAAAAAAAGCCCGCCGCGGGGCGGGACTTGCTGGGCAGGGTGGCCTACGGCATTAACAGCGTTACGGACAGGTTTTTACGCCGTCTGCATCTCTTCGGCATGGAGCTTCACAAGACGTTGTGGATCCAAAAGGGCGTGGTCATCGCCGCGCTCCTGGTCTATACGGCTCTCGGCCTGTCCTACACGACGCCTATCCGCATAACGTCCATGGCGGAACAGACGGCGCGGGAGTACACCGCCCTGCTGGCGGGGCCTATCACCCAGGAGACCTTTGACCGCATGGACACGGAGCAGATCTTGTTGGACAACGACCGGGACGCCTATGGGGACGCGAAAAAAGCCTTCGCGGACGGGCTTATAGAGTACCCGGAGCTGGACGTCTACGCCCGGAAGGCCGACACGGCCCAATACAAAAGCGAGGGGCTTTCCATGGTTCGCGCCCGCTGTGAGGAACTGCGGGACAGGGGAGAGCGGGAGGGCTTCACCCCCTGGCTCATGGACGAGACGCCCTTTGAGAGCGTCTACGGCGAAAAGGCCGAATATAACCAGCGGCAGGCCGCGCTGACGGCGGTGCTGGCCCTGACACTGCTCCTGGCCGGGAGCATGACCTACGACCGGCAGTCCGGCATGACGTACCTGCTGAAATCCACCGCCCGGGGCCGGGGCGCGCTGGTGATCCGAAAGCTCCTTCTGGCAGCGGCGATGACCGCCCTTGTCTGGGCCGTGGTCTACGGTATGGAGGTCTATACCTTCCTTACGAAATTCACCGTCACCGCCTGGAGCGCCCCGGCCAAGAACCTTTCCATGCTGTCTGAATTTCCGCTGAACTGCTCCGTCGCCGCCGTTCTGGCGCTGTTATATGCTTTTCGCTGGCTGATGCTTTTCTGCGGCGCGGTCGTTGTGCTGTTTATCTCCAGCCGCGTGAAGCGCATGGAGGCGGCTTATATCGCCGGAAGCGCCGTGATGCTGATCCCGTCGGTTCTTTACGCCTATATGGGCCTGGAGATTTTCCGCCCCCTTGCCGTGATCCTGCCGATGGAATCCATGCCCCTTCTGCTCAGCGGCAACGGCGCTTTGACATATGTGACGATCGCCGCGATGGCCCTCCTGGCGGCGGCCGCGGCGTCCATAGCCTGCATATCCGTTCAGGCAAAAACGTCGAATTGAGTTTCTTGACAACCTTAAAATGGCAGGCGCTTATTGCGCCTGCCATTTGCAGGTTGATTGCCGTTTTTACAGGCTGTTTAAGTAGATCTCGACTTGAAAGATCCCGCCGGTTTTTGATATGGCCATTTTTCCGTCATATTTCTCTATACACCGCTGGACATTTTTCAAACCGTATCCGTGGCAGCTGCTTTTCGCTTCCTGAACGCGGCTCTCGTCATAAGGGTTGGATATTTCATAGAACAGAATACTGTTGTGCGTTTTGAGCTTAAGGGATATTTTTCGCCGTTCAACGGGGAGGCGCTGGCACGCCTCGATGGCGTTATCCATCGTGTTGCCGATAAGTATGTATAGATCCGCGGCCGTTACGCCCAGTTCCTCCGGTATCAGCACGTCCATTTCAAGCTCGATTTGCGCCGCACGGGCCTCCTTGACATACTCGTTGAGGATCACGCTGACCACCCGGTTCTTCACGTCAACTACGCACGAAACGGAATCCAGCATTTCCTGGAGCTGGCGTACCGCCCCGTCAGACGCGTCGATCTTCGACGCACGGATATATTTACTCAAATCATGCCACAGCGCCCTTGTTTCCTCCTGCTGGATCCTGAGCTCATCGTAGTACTCCTGCTGCATGGCGTAGTGATGCTCGGCGATTTCCCAGTCCCTTTTTTCCTCCGACTGTATTTGCATCCTGTTCGTATAGTAGATGGCCGCGATGCTGACATACAGCAGGCCCAACAGGACAAAAATGAAAAGAGGGTGGAGTTCGTAGTGCATCACAAAGCACTGCCACGTCAGCAAAAAGCAGAGGAGAAGCGATACGAGCCAGCAGGGAGCGGCGGGGAGCAATACCCTTGGGGAGATACCGCGTCTGTTCCGATTGATAAGGCACACCAGCAGGACAAGGCCGAGCATGATAACGTGGCAGGCGATGATGTATATGGAACGGTAGGCGTGATCCGACATCAAAGCCTCATTTTGAATATCAAACTGGTTAAAGGCAAGCGCCGAGATAATATCGGTGACGGCAAATATCGCGCAAAAGGATAGCGCGGAGATAAGGCCGGGAAGCGGCCTTGCCCGAAACAGGAAAACGCTGACGGCAAATACGGCTGCCGCGGCAAACATGATCCTGCCGTATACCATGCCCTCCATCAGCGAAAAAACGGTCAAAGAGGTGCCAAGCAGCAGATAAGTCAGGATCGCCGCCCAGCCCGGAATGGCCCGACGCTCAAAAGAGCCGCTCAGGAACATATGTATCATCCATACTTCCGCCACGACGCAGCCAAGCTCTACAATATAGTACATGGTCATCTCCTTAGAAACATACGCAACTGGCTTTCAAAATCCTGCTGTTTTCTGCGGCTGATGGGAATCGCGGCGCCGTTTGTCAGGTGTACCTCTTTAGGCATCACCGATTTGACATGGGCAAAATTGATGATATAGCTCTGATGCGGCGACCCAAAATAGACCGGCGGCAATTCCAGAAGGATCTCTTTCAGAGTGGCGCGAAACGTGTAGGCCCTGTCCATCATGTGAAGGATCGTGTAATGGTTGAATACCTCGAAATAGTATATCTCTTCCAATGGGACGACGTGCGAAGCGCCGTCCACGGAAAAGACAAAACGCTTTGCCGAGGCCTCATTCACCGCCGCGGACAGCGCCTCGTTGAGCTTGCTTTGCTGGATCGGTTTGGTCAGATACCGAAAGGCTATCCCGTACCCGCGAAGGGTGTATTCCATGCTTTTGGTTAAAAAGATGATGATCGGGGCGGAACCCGTTTCCACCAGCGTTTTAGCGACATCGTAGCCGGTGGGGGGATCCATTTCGATATCCATGACAGCGATATCAAAATGCTCCCGCTTTTCCGCTGAAAAGAAGGCGGCCGCGCTGGAAAAGGGACATACCTCCATGACGCCGCCGGTGTCAAAAAGGCGAACAGCCTCCGCAAGCGCCAGCAGATCCTTTTCCTCATCATCGCAAACGGCGACACGCATGTGCAGACCTCCGTTTATCATAAATTATTTTATGTAAACCGCACAACGATCCATTCGATATTAAAATTATTATATAACAGCGGCACGATTCTATCAAGCCGATAATTTTCCACCTGCGCCGCGAAACCTGCCACTTACGCCAAGTCTATTGCTTTTTCCTTTCCTTTTTGCTACTAATACATTAGAGCTTCCTTATTTCAAGCTGTATGTTGATCCCCATAGGGAGGTATCATGAACGATTTTGTGAACTTGATAATAGGCAAGCTGCAAGGCGCGATGTCACTGGCAGTCATTGCCGTCATCGTCTGTTCGATCAGCTTAGGTGTGATATTCGTATTTTACAGAGCCGGTTGCAAAAAGCCGCGAAATGTACCTTTCAACAAAATCGTGTTAATATTGATACTCGTAGGATATCTTGCCGCCTTATTCTACATTACGGTGCTGAGAACCGATATGTCCGGTGGTGTGAACTTCCACTTATTTAGAGCATGGAGAGAGGGGTGGAACAACTTCTCCTTTAAAAATTGGAGCAATATTCTGCTTAATATTTTGATGTTTGTCCCTCTTGGCATGATGCTCCCGCTCTTGAGTAAGCTATTCAGGAAGTGGTATGTAGTCCCTGGAATCGGTTTTCTCACAAGTCTGGCAATAGAAGTAATACAATTACTGGCAAATAATGGCTTATTTGATGTTGATGACCTTTTTGCGAACACGACCGGCGTGGTTTTCGGGTACTGTCTTGTTATGCTTATCGTATCAATCTGTATCAAGGGCGAAAGAAATAGATTTCGCGCTGTTGCCTACGCGTCGGTTCCCTTACTTATTACACTTGCTATATCGGGCATTTTTCTTACTTATCATATTCAAGATTATGGAAATATTCGGAACGCGGCCGCATATAGGGTATCTACAAACGGTGTTGAATGGAATTTGAACTGCGCGCTGTCCGGCGATGCAAAAAAAGCCCCTATCTACAAGGTTGAAACATTTGATAAAGAGTCATGTGACGAATTCGGAATTGCTTTTTTACGTAGGTTGGGTGTTACTGGAGATATTGATATTTCATATTATGACTGGGAAACTTATTTTATGGATCACAGAGAACACACCCTGATCGTTTCTCGCCTGGATCAAAGTTATGAATACAGATATGATCCGACTGGAGAACGGAGCCCCGCGCAAACAGCCAGATCAACCATCGAATCGCTGCTCTCCAAGTATACTGTAAAAATTCCTGAAAACGCCAGCTTCCGGTACGAAGGGGAGGGGTGGCACTGTTTTGAGGTTTTGCCGGATACAGACAGTCATGAGTCTGTTGGAGGCACACTAAGGTGTCGGTATTCATCGGAAGGTATCCTGTATTGTATCCAAAACAGATTAGCATCTTATGCGTATTGTGCTGACGAAACAATACTATCCGAAGAAGATGCTTTTAAGCAGGTAAAAAAGGGCAGGTTCTCGAGCAGTTATTTTGAAGCTATGTCACCGCGTAAGGTGACTGTTGTTGCATGCGATCTGACTTATGAAGTTGACACAAAAGGATATGTTCAGCCGGTTTACGCGTTTTCGGTTGAAGTTGACGAAGCGGAAAACGATATCCAGATCAATACTATCCAAATAATGATTCCCGCGTTGAAAATGGGTATTTGACGAAAGGAAATCCAAAGAGATGGAGATTAGAAAGCTGACGGAAAGCGATTATGAGCAGGTTCTGGAGCTGTATGTGGCGCTTGATGACTTCCACGCCAAAGCAAGGCCGGACTGCTGTGTGCTGCGGGAGGGGGAGGAGACCTATCCACGGGAGGCGTACGCGGAAAATCTGGTTTGCCCGGAGGTTTTGCAGCTGGGGGCCTTTGAGGGGGAGCGGCTCATTGGCGTGGTTCGGGCGACGCTCTGGGAGGATAGCGTCATGGTCAAGGGGCTGAGGAACGTGTGCCTTGACAACATCTACGTCCTGCCCGCCTATCGCCGCCGGGGCATCGCGGCGAGGCTCTTTGCCATGGTGGAGGACTGGGCCAGGGAGCGGGGGGCGGTGCGGCTGGATCTTTACACCTGGGACTTCAACAAGGGGGCCATAGCCATGTATCGGGCCATGGGCATGACGCCCCAGCAATATGTGTTTGAAAAGAAGCTGTGATTCGGAGCTAAGTAAATTTATCAGACTGACAGGGATCCCCTGTTCCGGGAACACAAAACGGGATCGGGAGTCATTTAAAGGAGTGGATATGAAAAATAAATCATTACCATTTATTTTTGGCGTTGTCCTGTTGGTCGTTTGCCTGATCGGTATATTTGTAACGATTCTCAACAATAAAGAGGTCTCAGGATTCCTGATCGGATATACCGGCGCATTGTGCGGGATTTTGGTTAAGTACATTTTTGATAAACATTAATTTTTCAATCGGAGGTTTTTGAAATGAAAAGTATCCATGCGTCTGTACTTCCCACGGTTTTGATGTTGGGATCCATGCCGGCTTTCGCGTCCGCGGTGGAAAGCTCTTTTATGGATATTCCCTCTGACACGTGGCACACGCAGGCCGTGGCCTTTGCTTATTCCAAGGGGCTGATGTCTGGCGTCGGCCGGGATCGCTTTGATCCCCGGGGGGCCGCGACCCGCGCCATGGCTGTAACCGCATGATAAAAAAGAGTGGAAAATCAAATAAAATGAGCATTTCCTGCATTGTAATATTCTGCCTTATTCTAATGCTTATGGGAAGTATGCTTATGATTGGTTTTATTAGGAACCTTCCTGTTGACTGGGACGCAGGCGCTTGCAGGGGAGGATATTCCGCCTTTATATTTGACAAGTATAGCGATTCGCTTACACATAAATTCGTTGACGGGTCAATGATGCGTAATGAAATCATATCTGCGGAAGCCATTAAAGGTACACAGGAAGCTAAATGGAAAGGTAATACGATATTTCTAAAGTTTGATGTTCGATACGAAAATACTGAACGTGATACTGTTACTGAGACCGTTAGTTTTGTGGGGAGAAGGAAATGGTTCGATACCTATGATTGGGTCGAAGTGATTGTAGATAGTGATTAAAACTGGCATCAAAAGTTGTAGCGCAGCCGATCCATATCTACTCCGCAACAGAGTTGATGGAGTTAAACAGAGACTGATTTAAAAGAGGTGTCATATGGAAATTATTTTTGAAGAACCGATTACTTCCTTCTTGGTTGGGGGTGTTCTGCTGGGTGTGGAATTTGTATTCCAGTTATTCCTTTGCAATAAAGCAAGAAAGACATCTGTTAAGCTGATTCCTTCGTACGGCTTCCTCCTGCTGGTGGGGATTACCTTGCTTACCTGTTTGGGCGCTTTTGGGACAGGCGACGGTTTCTTGGGGAATGTAAATATGTTGGTCGCGGGGATTCTTGCAATAATCAGTTTGTTCGCTTTGGCGGGCATAGTTGCCGCTTGGATAGTTTATTACTGTCAAATAAAGCGGAGACGATAACCCCGCATACATTTGCCTGCTATTGCCTATTATCGTTTTTTGCGGCATGATATCCATTAAAGAAGGCTTTGAAAATCAGGATCCAATTGGCTCAGGAATGGTAGATGATCGCATTATTGTCTATGATTATGCCTGCGGGTTAAGCTACGAGCTTTCGGACAGGTGTAAATTTGACTATGTTCTCACTATGCAGGGGGACTCCCTTATTGTGGAAAAGCGGGGTTACATGCAAGATGAACTGGTCGAATCAGGGGAACTGGTATTTCTCGATGATACGATCCAGATTAAAAGAGAAGGATAAATGCAAGCTTTCCGGGGATAAGAGTAAGACGAATCAATAGGATAAGGGGTATGCCGTATGAGGAAAAGGCCGCGTACTGTCAGCGGAATAGCTCTTTTGCTGTCTCTGTTACTGACTTTTTCCGCTTGCGGGACGAAAGAGGCAAAGGTGACCGGCATAGAAGCCGGCATTACCGACCTCGATGCGAATGATTTTCGTCCTTCCGCGCTTTCAGACGACAGCACCTTGAGCAAAAACGACTGCGTGCTGAAGGTGGGGGAGCAGTACCGCTTAGTGGTGGGTTTTACATATCACGGCGGCAGCCGTCAGCCGGGTTTTGAAAACGCGGATATTATTAAGCTCTATTATGACAGCAATCTTTTCCAAATTGGGGAGCCAACCACAGACTCCGGTCAGCTGATATATCCTCTGGTGTGCAAACAGGAGTTCACATACGCGGCGATCCTCGTCGAAGCGTCTGAGAAATATTGCGCCGAGGTGATCGTCAGCGCCGCAAAATAAGCGATATACATTCCGGCTCAATGCGGAGTTTATGGAGGATACGATGGAGAGAGCTTTTAAGCGCAGTTTATGCCGCGACATTTTATATGAAAAGCGGAGAAAAGATTTACTTTATTATCTTCAATAAACCGCGTTTCAATAAATTCTGCCAGGAATATTGGGGCAAGGCAAAATCTTTAAAAATATATGCGGGAGGTAAAAAATGGACTGGTGGAACGTATCGGTGTTTGGTATAATACCCGTTTTTACTGTTGCGCTGATTTTCTTTATTAAGCGAAAACTTCTTTGGACAGCGCCGCTCATTTCAACCATGATTTCCGCGATCATCAGCGTAATAGCTGTGCCGGACATTCTGAGCGAAGGCGAATATCGGGCGCTTTTTAGGATCGGGCTGCTTCTCCATTTTGCCATCGTCGTTCTTTTGACGGCGATTGCCTACATCATTGCGCTTACGCTAAAGCGGAAGCAGGATCAATAATAAACGCCGATTTGCGCCTTTTCCGGCAGGTGAATGAAAAAGACGAGCCGCTGAATCTGACGGATCGCCATTTTTCGCTGGAGTAAGTGGTTAAAAATTCTATTGCCGTCAGCCAAAATCTATCGGAAAGAAGGGATCGGGGGGTTCCCCTCCCGATTCCATCATGCCGTCGGCGCCAAAAAAGGACTTGCGAAAGCAAGTCCTTTTTTGGTGCGGGTAGTGGGACTTGAACCCACACGGTATAGCCACAGGAACCTAAATCCTGCGCGTCTGCCAATTCCGCCATACCCGCGTGTTCTTTTTAACTTGTGCGTCTCAAAAACCTTTCACCAAGGTAACAGTACCTAAATCTATCGTGTATGCCAATTTTACCACGGGCGCAAGTTGTGATAATTATTTTTTATGATTTCCTCACTGGAAGGCATCTAGCATGTCCGCCATTTCCACCATACCCCAATATAAATAGTTGTTCAGATTACTAATGCAAATGCCATTTGCCTTCGTGGTTTAATTATTTCTCCACTCTGTCAATCCGTTAGCACTGCGCCCCATGACAACACCCGCCGCTGTAGAAGGGCTGCTGAACACCTTGTTGTCCGTAAACATCCAATCGGCGTCAATTGTTCCGTCTTTTATCAGCCTGTCCCGCAAATCGCAAATATTTTTTGGACATGATTTTGTCACTGAATTAGCAGTATGAGAACCTTTTAAAACTACAAATCCTTCACTCGTCCGCATTCCCCGGGCATTAGCGCCGCGAGCGGCACTAATATACAACACCTCGTTGGACTTCTCAGCCTCAACAGTTTCTACATCTGAAACTATGGGTTCCAGGACTTTATGTCCCAGAACATTGTTTATCATACGAATATAATATAGAAATTCGTCCATTTCTGCCTGTTCAGCCTCTGTGATCGAAGCATCAGCAGGAGCGGTGGAGTTTTCAATAATATATCTGTTTGCCTCTTTAGCTAACATATAACACCTATGCTCCAAATATTTGATATGAGCTTTATTAAGGCGGTTATCCTTGCTGATGAATACTATACACTCATTCCAGAAATCTTTTCCGTTTGGCGCGTCATGCTGTTTCAGTCTTGCCAAAACATCTTCTGCTTCGCCAATATATACGATTCCTTTTCCATCGGAATCGTTATTTCCGAATAAAAAATATACACCACAGGCATTCAAATCTTTTCTGTCATCACAACGTTTTATATCTATTCTCGGGATTTTATATGCCTTTCCATTCCAATTAGACAATTCGCAAACCCAACGTTTATTTGGGTCACCTTCAATTAAAAAAAGGGATATTGTTTTTCCGAAAGTTGTCATTATTTATTCCCCTCTATCAATTTCCGCCATACCCGCGTATAAGGCTATTGTAACACCGGCGTTTTTGGCTGTCAAGGCATTGCTTTTGCCGTTAAATTGGATTATACTGAAAGAAAAACCCACGGAGGGCGGGCATATGAGCTGGAGCAAGGAATATCCGAGACCCCTGATGCGCCGGGAGAGCTTTCTGGCGATTACCGACGGCTGGACGCTGAACGGGAAGCCTATCCGGGTGCCGTTCCCCCCGGAGGCGGAGCTGTCCGGCTTTACCGGGCATCTGACCGGCGGGCTGGACTACAAAACGGTCTTTACGATCCCGGAGGGATTTCTGCCTGAGGGACACAGGCTGATCCTCCACCTGGGCGCGGTGGATCAGACGGCCGATGTGCTGGTCAACGGGCGGCCTGTGGCCAGCCACGAGGGCGGGTATCTGCCCTTTTCCGCCGACATCACGGGCGCGCTGAGCGGCGACCGCAACGAACTGCGCGTCCTGGCGCGGGACACCCTCTCCCCGGCCTATCCCTACGGCAAGCAGTCCAAAAAGCCCCACGGAATGTGGTATACGCCCGTGTCCGGCATCTGGCAGACGGTCTGGCTGGAGGCGGTGCCCTCCGTGGGCGCTGTCCGCGCTTTGCGCACGGTGAGCGATCTGGAGAGCGTCACCGTCACCGTGGACACCGACGCGCCCTTTACCGTGACGATCCCCGCCGCCGGGATCCGTGTGGAGAGCGGGGAGAGGCGCGTACAGATCTCCATTCCCGACCCGCGCCTTTGGACGCCGGAGGAGCCGAATTTATACGATTTCACCGTGGAGACCGCCACGGACAGGGTGGAGGGGTATTTCGCCCTGCGCACCGTCACTTTGCGGGAGGCGGGGGGCCATACGCGGCTGTGCCTCAACGGCGAGCCGGTCTACCTCCACGGCGTTCTGGATCAGGGCTACTTTCAGGACGGCCTTTTCCTGCCCGCCGAGCCGGAGGAATATGAGCGGGATATCCTGCGCGTGAAGGAGCTGGGCTTCAACACCCTGCGCAAGCACGTGAAGCTGGAGCCGGAGGCCTTCTACGCCGCCTGTGACCGGCTGGGTATGCTGGTGCTGCAGGACATGGTCAACGCCGGGGAATATCACCGCTTCCGCGACACGATCCTGCCGAATCTGGGCTTCACCCGCCGGAACGACAACCGGGCCGTGGTGACGAAACGCCAGGCGGAGCAGTTCGAGGCCAATGTGCGCGGCACCATCGAGCGACTCCGCTCCCACCCCTGCGTGGTGGGCTACACCATCTTCAACGAGGGCTGGGGGCAGTACGACTCTGACCGCATCTACCGGGATTGCAAACGGGCCGACCCCACCCGGGTGTTCATCTCCACCTCCGGGTGGTTCGCCGGAAAGGAGTCCGACGCCAGGAGCTGTCACGTCTATCTGAAAACAAAGGTCTTAAAGCCCGCCAGACCGGGGCGGTTTTTGATCCTCTCCGAGTGCGGGGGCTTCTCCCGGCGCGTCAGGGGCCACGTTATGAAGGGGCGGCGCAACTACGGCTACGGGCGGCGTCAGGACACCGAGGAGGAGCTGACCGGGAAGATCGCCGACCTCTATAACCATATGGTGCTGCCCTCCATGGACAACGGCCTGTGCGGCTCCATCTACACCCAGCTTTCCGATGTGGAAGGGGAGACCAACGGCCTATACACCTATGACCGCCAGGTGTGCAAGGTGACAAAAAGCTCCCTCCTGGAGATCGCCAAGCAGCTAAAGGTGCGCTTTGACGACCTGGTGGGGAGGAAGATGTACTGAGTCTGGAACTTTAGACAAAGATATCTCCCGGGGGCGGGGGATAGGGGGTCATTTGATTTTCCGGCACTCCAGGTAGTAGCGCTTGTCCCGGGCGTGGCCGATGGAGAAGCTCTTTTTGGGGAACACGCCGTCGGCGGCGACGGTTTTGAAAAGCTCCGCTTTGTCCATGGCGGGGAGCAGGAAGCCCACGGTGTCCGGCTCCTGGGTGAGCCGGATCAGGGACGCCTCGTCGTGGATATAATCCACCTCGCCGGCGCCCACCAGGGCGGCGTACTCCTCGATGAAGCTCTGCAAAAGCTCGATCATGCCGCCGAAGCTCCTGCCGCGCAGGTGGAGCTTGCCGCGCTTTTCGCCGCCAATGACATACTCGATGGGCCGCCCGTCGGGGATCTCCAGCTTCTGGCGCATCAGCTCCAGGAGCTTTTCTGTGTCCACGCCAAAGACCACCCGGTGGATCGGCTCAAAGACGATGGCGGGGTCGTAGACGTTGTTCAGCTCCACCAGGGCGTACCGGGCCGGGTGGCGGGCCGCCTCCTCCGGGGTCAGGTGGGCCTTCGTCCTGTTCCACAGCTCCTTGGCCGCCGCCAGGGAGTGGTTGCCGTCGCCGATGACGATCTGCACGTCCCTTTCGGCAAGCCGGGCAAAGGCGCTGTCCACCCGGGCGGCCTCCTCGCCGGAGACCTGCCAGCCGGTGATGTGGCCGCCGCCCTCCATCAGATCGAAGTCGTAGAGCTTCCTGAGGGCGTGGGTGCGGGCGTGCAGAGGCTCCACCACGGAAAGCTCCGGGT
The DNA here is from genome assembly GCA_947584295.1 of uncultured Oscillospiraceae bacterium. Classification (GTDB taxonomy): domain Bacteria; phylum Bacillota; class Clostridia; order Oscillospirales; family Oscillospiraceae; genus RUG626. The sequence goes on from CANPWM010000001.1 coordinate 52,624, forward strand.
CGTCGATAAGCACCATGATGTGGGGCAGCTCCAGGGGGGCGTTTTCCCGGATCTTCATGCGGGGCGGGAGACGGTCGGCCACCGTCCGTTCGCTGGCCCGCACGGGGGAGGCGGAACGGGGGGCGTAATCGTAGGCGTCCAGATCCAGCGCCCCCACCAGGCCCCGGCGCACGCCGCCGGTGACGTGGCGCTCCACATAGACGTAAGAATCGTGGAGCGTCTCAAAGACGTCCATCTCCAAAAGACCGCGCATGGCGGCGTTGGCCCGCTCGGCCATGTCCAGGGGCGAGACCATCCCCAGATACGCCTCCGGCAAGATCATGTGGTAGGTGGAAAGCTTGTCCGCGCAGCGTTTCTCCACCCTGTCCCAGTACTCGCGCTCCGAGGTGAACTGGTCGCAGGCGATGACGCTCCAATCGGTCATATCGCCGGTGACGGGCAGAAGAATATCCGTTGGCTTGAAGGCAGGGGCAGACATTTTGTTACATCCTTTCAAAGTTGCAGTTTGGTGTTCGTATAGTGTAACAGCTTTCCCCCGAAAAGTCAAAGAAATCTTATAGTTTGAAAAATAAAATTGAATTTAATTACGGTAAAATCTTGCAAAACCCGGTGGGGTGTGGTATATTTAAATAAAGAGCGGAGGACTTGACAGCCGCTTTTTAGCTAATTCGCACAAGGAGGGTCGGCTATGAAAAAGACCATCATCGCCATAAGCCGCGCCTACGGGGCGCACGGCACCGTCATCGGCAGCAAGCTGGCGGCGAATCTGGGTATCCCCCTGTTTGACAGAAAGATCATCGACCTGGCCTCGGAGAAAAGCGGCCTTTCCCCGGACTACATCGGAAAGCTGGAGGAGAACATCACCGGCTCCTTCCTCTTTAACCTGGCCGCCGGTTCCTACAATATGCACGGCTTTCACACCAGCTACGACGTACCCATGAGCTATACCGCCTTTTCCGCCCAGGCCAACGTCATTCAGGAGATCGCCAAAAAGGGCAGCGCCGTCATCATCGGCCGCTGCTCGGACTACCTGTTGCGGGACGACCCGGATTGCGTCAAGGTGTTCCTCTACGCCGACTACGACGACAGGCTCCGCCAGTGCCGGGAGGAGTATAAGCTGGACGACAAGGCCGCCGAACAGCAGCTTCGCAAGCTGGACCGGGGCCGCCAGAACTACTACAAGAACTTCACCGGCGAGAACTGGGGCCAGGCCCAGGGGCATGATCTGAGCATCAATGTCTCCAAGGTGGGCGCGGAGGGCGCGGTGAGCATCATCATGGAATTTTTAAAGGCGGCGGGCAGGCTGGAGTGAGCCTCATAAGGCTTCCCCGGGGCGGATCAGGAACCCGCCCACAGAGAGAAGGAAAAACGATCCCCCGAAGGCGGCGCTTTCGGGGGATTTGTGTTGCCTTTTTGAGCGGTTGGTGTTATAATACATACTAATATCTAATTAAAATAAGACATTCGCGCCGGTCTTTTTTCGTCCTCGCGCGAGCCGCTTAACCTCGGGCTGCAAGTATTCGCCCTCAGGCGCTGGCTCGGCTCGTCCTCTCCCCATCGGGCAGCGGCCCGATGGGGGCCCCGGATACTGTGTCAGCCGCCTTGGAAATACCAAAGGGTATTCCCTGCGGCGTCCTCCTTGCCTGACACGAAAAATCCTCGCCGCTCGGTGTCTCCTTTTAAATAGATATTAGTATTAAATCGCAATCTGACCTGGGAGGCAAAAAATGGTTATCAGACGCGCGGAGAAGCGGGATATGCCCGCCATAGGGAAGCTTTTGGAGCAGGTGGAGCTGGTCCACCACCGGGGCAGGCCCGATCTCTTTAAAAACGGCGGCAGGAAATATGACGACGGGGAGCTGGAGAAGCTCATCGACAACGACAGGCGGCCCATCTTCGTCTACGACGACGAGACGGACGGGGTGCTGGGCTACGCCTTCTGCGTGCTGGAGGATCACGCCGGGGAGAACGTGATGACCCCCATTTTGACCTGCTACATCGACGATATCTGCGTCTTTGAGCATGCCCGGGGCCGGGGCGTGGGCAGGGCCGTCTATGAGTATGTGCGGGCCTGGGCCAAGGACGCCGGGTGCTACAACGTGACGCTGAACGTGTGGGAGTGCAATCCCGGCGCCAAGGCGTTTTACGAGAAAATGGGGCTTGTGCCTTACAAATACGGTATGGAGGTCATTTTATGAAAAAGACGCTGCTGATCGCCAACCCACGATCCGGCAAACAGCGGATCCAGACGGAGCTTTTCAACATCGTGGACAAACTGACGGGCGCGGGGTATACCCCCACCGTGGCCCTGACCATGCACCGGGGCCACGCCACAGAGCTGGCGGCCCAGGCGGGGGAGTACGATCTGCTGGTCTGCACCGGCGGGGACGGGACGCTCAATGAGGTGATAAGCGGCGTTATGGCCGCGGGACTCAATATGCCCATCGGCTATATCCCCTTAGGTTCCACCAACGACTTTGCCGCCTCCCTGGGGATCCCCTCGGACATCGGCGAGGCCCTGGACGGGATCCTCCACGGCACGCCCCACCCCATCGACGTGGGGAGCTTCAACGGGCGGTGCTTTATGGACGTGGGCTTGCTTGGCATCTTCTCCCGCACCTGCTATGAGACGCCCCAGGACATGAAGAACACCCTGGGCTTTTTGGCCTATGTGCTGGAGGGGATCCGGGAGATGCCCACCGTCCACCCCATTCCCCTGCGCATCGAGGCGGGGGACAAGGTCTATGAGGGGGAGTATCTGGCCTGCGTGGTCAGCAACTCCCGGAAGCTGGGGGGCGTCGTCAGCTTGGGCGAGGACAGGGTGAGCCTGTCCGACGGGCTTTTTGAGCTTCTGCTGGTGGAGAAGGAGAAGACCCCTTTGCAGCTCCACGGCTATATCCACGCCCTGCGCACCGCCGACCTTACCGCCGAGGGCATGACCTTCGTCTCCGTACCCAGCCTGAAGATCACCTCCTCCGATCAGGAGCCGTGGACGCTGGACGGGGAGCGGGCGGATTGGCCCGGCAGCGCCGATATCCGGGTGATCCCCCACGCGGTGAGCCTGCTGATGAAATAAGGCTGAGATTGTCGAAAAAGCCCTGACGGGCTTTTTCCGATAAGGGGAACGTGCGGGTGATTTTCTCCGACGTACATGCCGCCGGAAAAAACGTCAAATTTGCGTTTTTCGACAATCTGCGCGGGCCGGTGAGAACCGGCCCGCTTTTGCGGTTTTCAGGAGATATCGCCGCATTTGCCCCTGGCGGTGAGAAGGCACACGGCGGCCAGGTTGGCCGCCATCATGAAAAAGGCGGAGGCGTCGGAGAAGGCGATGATGGAGGGGAAGCTTATCAGGGAGGCCAAAAATGTGGCCGCCGCGAAGGTGACACGATAGACGGGGCAGAGGGACGGCCCCGCCAGATACTCCACGCACCGTTCCCCGTACAGCGACCAGCTGACGATACTGGAGAAGGCGAAGAGCGTGAGGGAGACGGAGAGGAACGCGCCGGAGACGGCCCCGCCGTAGACAGAGCTCAGGGCGGTGGACACCAGCTCCGCCCCGGCGGGCGCGCCCAGGGGGAGGGGAACGCCGGAGGTCAGGATCGTCAGGGCTGTCAGCGTACACAGCACCACCGTGTCGGCGAACACCTCGAAGATCCCGTAGAGGGCCTGGTTTTCCGGGCTTTCCGACGCGGCGGAGGCGTGGGCCATGGGGGAGGAGCCCAGGCCCGCCTCGTTGGAGAACAGACCCCGCCGGAAGCCCCAGGACAGGGCCGCCCCGGCGGCGCCGCCTAGCAGGGGGTCGCGCCCGAAGGCGCCCCGGAAGATGGACAAAACGGCCCGGGGGAGCCGGGGGAGATTGGCCCCGATCACCCCCAGGCACGCCAGCGCGTACACCGCCGCCATCAGGGGTACCAGGAGCGACGCTGTCCGCCCGCGCCCCCTGGCCCCGCCCCGGCAGGACAGCAGTACCAACGCCGCCAGACCCGCCCCCAGAAGCGGCCCGGGGACGGGGCCGACTGAGGCCAGCGTCAGTACGGAGGACACCTGGAGCATATTGCCCGTCCCGAAGGAGGCCAGTATGCCGAACAGGGAAAAGGCCGTGGCCAGGGGCAGGAATTTTGGCCCCAGGCCGTTTTTTACGGCGTACATGGGGCCGCCGGCGTATTCCGCCCCGCGCGTTTCCCGGTAACGGACGGCGAGGCAGATCTCGGCGTATTTCAGGCCCATGCCCAAAAACGCCGACACCCACATCCAGAAGACCGCCCCCGGCCCGCCCATGCTCAGGGCCACCGCCACCCCGACGATGTTGCCTGTCCCCACCGTCCCCGCCAGGGCGGTGCAGACCGCCTCCAGCGGGGAGGTCCCCTGGCCGCCGGACTTTCGCCCCAGGCCGGAGAGACAGCCACGCAGGGCCGGTTTGAAGCGCCTTATCTGGACGAAACGGAGCTTGACCGTGACATAGAAGGCCGCCGCGGCGATGGCCGCCGCCGTGGGCGCGCCCCAGAGCCACTCCGTCACCCGTATCCCCCCTTTCCCGCTTTCTTTAATGTATGTGGGGGTGGGACAGGGTAGAAGCGGGGGAAGGGAGATAAAAAGCCCGCGGGGCCAAAAGGCCTCGCGGGCGTGCTGTGTAGATGGGGTTATAAAGGGGAGGTTAGCGGGTGTAGAACTCGTACACGGTGGTGGAGCGGAGGGACGCGCCCTGCTTGACCACGGGGGAGTCGAACTCCGGCAGGTTGACGGCGTTGGGGACGAAGCCCGTCTCCAGGCAGATGCCGCAATAGGCCCCCAGCTCCCGGCCGTTCTTGCCCGTCTCGTGCTTGAGGCCGGGGTCGGTATAGAGTACCATGGCGGGCATATCGGTGTACGTCCTCATGCCGCGGCCCACGTTGTAGCTGTAAAGGTCGGCCACGGGCTTGCCGGACTCCTGCTTGTCCAGCAGGTAGAACTCGTCGTAGCTGACGGGGCCATCGCCGAAATAGTCCCCGCCGTATTTCATGGCCTCCCGGACGCACCGCAGGTAGGTGAAATCCGCCGCCGTACCCTTGACGGGGATAAGGCCGCCGTCGGGCAGGCCCTCGGCGTCCTTGTGGACGCGGTTGGACGCGCCGATCCACAGGTCGTGATCCCGCACGTCGCCGGTGCCGGACAGGTCGAAGTAGGCGTGGTTGGTGGGGTTGATCACCGTGTCGCCCTGGGCGGTGAAGTCGTACTCGATGGTGAGGCGGCTCAGATCGTCAAAGCGGTATCTGACCTGGGCGGCCACGCCGCACTTGAAGCCCACGGTGTCGTTGTCGAAGTAGTTGAGGACGACGCTCTCCCCCTCGATGCGGCCTGTCCAGAGCTTCTTGCCGTAGTCGTCGTCAGCGCCGTGGAGGAAATTCTTCCCCTCGTTGCACTTGAGCTTGTACTTGACGCCGTTGATGGTGAATTTGCCCCGCTTGATGCGGTTGGCGACTCTGCCGATGACGCGCCCGGCCCGGCCGAAGCCCTCGATGCGCTCCCCGGACTCACAGCCCAGCACCACGTCGCCCAGATCGCCGTTGCGATCCAGCACCACGATGGAGTGGATAATGGCGCCGTACTCCAGGATCTGCACATATTCGCCCTTCTTGTTGGCGATGGTGAATCTGCGCACCTCCCGCCCGTCGGAGAGCTTTCCGTACAAGTCAGATGTGATCATATGTAGCCCACCTCACAAAAGTCATACTTTAACGTATTAATCCAAGTTCCAAATAAATATTATACTCATGTTTCACGAAAAATCCAGTGTTTTCATGAAATTTTACAACTTTTCCAGTTTTACCCGAAAAGCGATGGTTCTGGGGGTGCCGATTCCGTCAAATTTAATAATATACGCGGCCTTATCCGTATCCAGCGCCAAGATCTCCCCTGGCCCAAAGACGGAGTGCCGTACCCTGTCCCCCACGGAGAAGGCGTTTTCCGCCTCCCCGGAGGTGAGATAAGCGTCGCTGGCCTGGAAATACGCCCGGGCCTCCCGGATAAGCCCCTCCCGGGGCGGCTCGGTGAAGTCCAGAAGGGCGGGGTCGATGTCCAGCACGAAGCGGGAGGGGTAGCGGGGGGAGCCGTCCAGATTGCGGCCCTCGGCCCCCGTGAGATAGAGGGCCTTCTCCGCCCGGGTCATGGCCACGAAGGCCAGACGCCGCTCCTCCTCCATCTTGGGCCGGGTGTTCGTCTTTTTGGAGGGGAAAACGCCCTCGTTCATGGAGCAGAGGAACACATAGGGGAATTCCAGCCCCTTGGCGGCGTGGACGGTCATCAGCTTCACCTTGTCCCCGGCGTCCACGGCGTCCTGATTGGTGAACAGCGCCACATGGGCCAGGTAATGCTCCAGCGTACACTCCTCCCCGCAGCTCACCTCGAAGTCATACACCGACTGCTTCAGCTCCGCCAGGTTGTCCAGCCGCTCCTGGGCGCCCTCGGTGCGCAGCATACGCTCGTAGCCGGAGTCGTTGAGTATGGCGGAGAGAACCTCGGACACCGGGCGTCCGGCGTAATTGGCACTGTACGTCTCGATAAGGGAGATGAACTGCCGCGCCTGGGTACCCCGGAAAAGCTCGTCGTCCGCTAAAAGCTTCAGCGCGTCGTAGAGGGAACAGCCCCGCTGGACGGCGGCGGCCCGCAGGGCCTCCATGCGGCGCTGGCCCAGGTTGCGCTTGGGGACGTTGACCACCCGGGTGAAGGCCAGGTCGTCCTGATACGCGGCCATGCGCAGATAGGAGAGGGCGTCCTTGATCTCCCGCCGGTCAAAAAACTGGACGCCGGAGTAGATGGTGTAGGGGAGCTTCTCTTTTAAAAAGACCTCCTCCAAGGCGCGTGTGACGAAGTGGGAGCGGTACAGCACCGTCATGTCCCGGTACGGCACGCCCTGCTCATGGAGCCGCGCCGTCTCCCCGGCGATGAAGGCGGCCTCGGCCTCGGAGGTCTTGGCCTGATGGCACACCACCCGCGGCCCGGAGGGCAGGGTAGGGGTCAGAGCCTTTTTCATGCGGAAAAAATTCTTGTCGATCAGGGAGTTGGCCGCCGCCAAAATCTCCGGCGTGGAGCGGTAATTCTCCGCCATCAGGATCGTCCTGGTGCCGGGGAACTTCTTGTCGAACTCCAGGAGAAACTTCACGTCCGCGCCCCGCCAGGTGTAAATGACCTGATCCGGGTCGCCGATGACGAACAGGTTCTTGTGGTAGCCTGCCAGGACCTCCATAAGCTCATACTGGATAGCGTCGATGTCCTGGAACTCGTCGATCATGATATATTCCAGGCGCTCCTGCCACTTCCGACGGACGGCGGCGTTTTTCTCAAAGATATACAGGGTGAATTTGAGAAGATCGTTGTAGTCCAGGCCGAAGCACTTTTTCTCCTGATAGAGATAGCCGTAGAAGATGATGTCCTTGGGCGTCACGGCGGAGAGGTATTTCTCCCGGAGCTGGTCGATGGACATCTCGATCATGTCCAGATAGTAGTCGGGGCGCTCCAGGAGCTTTTGTATCTCGATCATGTCCCGGGCGTTGGCGAAGGTCATATCCCGGAGGGTCAGCCCCCGCTCCTCATAGATGACCCGGAGCATCTCGTTGATGTCGGAGTTGTCCAGCACCAGAAAGCTTTTGGGGTACTGCACCGCGCTGATGTCCTCCTGCAAAACGGTGACACAAAAGCTGTGGAAGGTGCAGATATGGCCGGTGTCGTTGTCCCCGGTCAGGTTGTGGATGCGCTGGCGCATCTCGGCGGCGGCCTTGTTGGTGAAGGTCACGCACAGGATATTCCCCGGCATGATCCCAAGCTGGGTCACCAGGTAGGCAAAGCGGTGGGTCAGCGCCCTGGTCTTGCCCGCACCGGCCCCGGCAATGACCCGCACGAAGCCCTCCGTGCCTGTCACGGCCTCCAGCTGGGCCCGGTTCAGCCCCGTGAGAAGATCCGCCACAACGCCGCCTCCCCTGAAATTCTGTCTCATATTATCCATTATACCACCTCTGCTTGCCGATTTAAAGAGTCATATTAAATAAAATTCCCCCTTGTATCATAGCAAAGACGGTGGACGCTTTTTTACACACCGTGAGACAGCGAAAAGGGCGGGGGAGGGGGCGCGCGTCACTCCGCCCGCCCCCGCGCCGAACCGCACATATTCCCCGCCCCGGCCACATAGATTTTACCGTTCACGTTCAATCGGGAGTGGTGATATTGAGGACCAACATCGAGGAAAGGGCCGTGAGCCTGGCAAGATACATCGTAGACAACCGCGCCACCGTCCGTGCCGCGGCAAGACACTTCGGCATATCCAAAAGCACGGTACATAAGGATCTATCCGAACGCCTCCAGAGGATCAACGAGCCGCTTTATCTAAAGGTCAAGGAGATCCTTGACTTCAACAAGTCCGAGCGCCACATAAGAGGCGGCCTGGCGACCCGCAGAAAATATAAGGGAAGCTGACGCCCGCTCTCCGCAATTTGCCCCGATCCTTCGGGGCGTTTTTTTGTGCCGTGGCATATTCTGAAAATGAGAATACCTTGAAAGGACACGGCTATGGAAGAAAACCATTTTGCGCGCTTTTTCCTGGGCGCCAACGCCCCCGGAGGCTTTGCCTCCCTCTACGACAGCTTCACCGACCCCCAGCTTGACCACCTCTATATCCTCAAAGGCGGGCCGGGGTGCGGCAAGTCCACCTTCATGAAGAAGATCGCCGCCGCGGCGGGGGAGCGGGGTCTGGCTGTGGAGTGTATCCACTGCTCCGGCGACCCGGATTCCCTGGACGGGGTGCGCGTCCCCGCCCTCCATATCGCCTATGTGGACGGCACCTCGCCCCATGTGGTGGAGCCGCGCTTTGCCGGGAGCGAGGCGAGTTATGTAAACTTCGGGGCCTTTTACGACCTGGAGGCCCTGGCCCGGGAGCGGGAGGGGATCGCCGCCCTGACGGGGGCCTACAAGGCCCGCTACCAGCGGGCGTTCCGGCTGTTGTCCGGGGCCGCCGCCCTTTCCGGAGGCGTCAGGCTGTCGGAGGACACGCTGTTGGCGGCGGCCAGACGCGCCCGGGGGCTTATCCGCCGGGAGATCCGGGGACACGGCGGCGGCAGGAGCTTCAAGCGGTTCCTGTCGGCCTACACCTGCCAGGGGCCGCTGGCGCTGTGGGACACGGTGCCGGCGCTGGCGGAGAAGGTGTACCTTCTGGACAACGAGCTGGGCCTGGCGGACATCGTGGCGGAGGCCGCCGCCTCGGAGGCCCAGGGCCGGGGCTATGGGGTGATCCGCTGTCAGTCGCCCATGGATCCGGCCAGGACGGAACATGTGATCGTCCCGGAGCTCTCCCTGGCGATCGTCAGCCAGACCCCGGCCCTGCGCTATCCCTACAAGCCCACGCGCCATCTGCGGCTGGACGCCATTCCCGCCCGGGAGGAGCTGGCGGGACTGCGGCCTGTCCTCCGGCGGACAGCCAAGCTGCGCCAGGGCCTTCTGGCGGAGGCCACCGCCGCCTTGCGGGAGGCCAAGGCCCTCCACGACGAACTGGAGGCGCTGTATATCCCCAACGTGGATTTTGACGGCATCGACCGGCTGACCCGGCGGCATATCGAGGCGCTGTAAGGCTTTACTTTTCCCCGCCCCGGTGCTATAATCTACCCAAATCACCAAAGACAGACGGGGGATTGCCTATGTACGATTTTGACACGCCCGCGCCCCGGACCGGTACCGGCGCCATCAAGTGGGATCTGCGCCAAAGCGCCTTTGGCAACGGCGGCGCTCTGCCCTTCTGGGTGGCCGATTCGGACTATATGTCGCCGCCGGAGGTGGTGGAGGCCCTGCAGGCGGCGGCCAAAAACTGCGTTTTCGGCTACACCGCCCCCACCCAACGCTACAAGGACGCGGTGGCCGGGTGGATCGGCCGCCGCCACGGCTGGCAGATCGACACCGGCTGGCTTGTCCCCTCCACGGGCATCGTCTCGGAGCTTTCCAACATTGTCCGGTGCTTCACGGAAAAGGGCGACAAGGTGCTGATCCAGACGCCCGTCTACGACCCCTTTGCCGGTGTGGTGAGGGACGCGGGCAGGACGCTGGTGGAGAACCGACTCCTGCATGACGAGCATCTGCGCTACACCATGGACTTTGAGGAGCTGGCCCGGCAGCTTTCCGCCGGGGTGAAGATGATGCTCCTCTGCTCGCCCCACAACCCCGTGGGCCGGGTCTGGACGCGGGAGGAGGTCTGCCGGGTGGCGGCGCTCTGCCGTGAATACGGCGTACTGCTTGTGTCCGACGAGATCCACTGGGATATCCTTATGCCGGGCCGCGCCCACTTCTCCGCCGGGAGCGCCGGGACTGACGGGAACGTTATCGTCCTGTGCGCCCCCAGCAAGACCTTCAACGTGGCGGGGCTTAAATGCTCCAACGACATTATCCCCGACGCCGCCCTGCGTGAGCGGCTGATTAAGTGGAAGGAGTCCTTTCACATGGAGGGGCCCAACAACATGGGGCTTGCCGCCTGCGAGGCGGCCTATACCCACGGCGGACGCTGGTGCGACGAGCAGAACGCGTATCTCTGGGAGAACGCCGCCCTTGTCAGAGAGACCTTTGCCCGGGAACTCCCGCAGGTGCGGATCGCGCCCCTGGAGGGAACGTATCTGATGTGGCTGGAGATCTCAAAGACCGGCCTCGGCTCCCGGGCCGTGTGCGAAAAGCTGAACAGGGCCGGGGCCATTCTCAACGACGGATACCGCTACGGGGACGATAGCTTTGTCAGGCTCAACATCGCCTGCCCCCGCGCCCAACTGAGGGCGGGCCTCGACGTGATGGTGGACTGTCTTGCCGGGGAGCTGAAACCATGACCCATCTGCTTTTAGCGGTGATCTATCTTTCCTTCATCTCCCTGGGCCTGCCGGACGCGCTGTTGGGCGCGGGCTGGCCGGTGATGTATACGGACTTAAAGGCCGGCCTGGCGGGAGCCGGCGTGATCTCCACCGTCATTTCCGTCTCCACGGTGATCTCCAGCCTCAACTCCGACAGGCTCACCCGCCGCTTCGGCACGGGGACAGTCACCGCCGTCAGCGTGGCCATCACGGCGGCGGCCCTCTTCGGGTTTTCCGCCGCGCCGAATTTCTGGGCGCTGTGCCTGCTGGCCGTCCCTTACGGGCTGGGGGCCGGGGGCGTGGACGCGGCGGTGAACAACTACGCTGCCATTCACTACTCCAGCCGCCACATGAGCTGGCTCCACTGTATGTGGGGCATCGGGGCCGCCGCGGGGCCGTACATCATGGGCTGGGCGCTGGCCTGCCGCACCTGGCGGGCGGGCTACGCCGCCGTGGGGATCCTGCAGGTGGCCCTCACAGCCCTCCTTTTCCTCAGCCTCCCCCTTTGGCAGAGGCGGCCGGGGGAGGGGACAGGGGAGCGGGGCGGCGGTATGCGCCTCTCCGACGTCCTGCGCCTTCCCGGGGTGATCCCCTTTGTGCTGACCTTCTTCTGCTACTGCGCCCTGGAGAGTACGGCGGGCCTCTGGGCCGCCAGCTTCCTGGTGCTGTGCCGGGGCGTGGACGAGGAGACCGCCGCCGGTTGGGCCAGCCTGTTCTACATAGGCATCACCGCGGGCCGGTTCCTGAACGGGTTCCTCACCGCCAGACTTTCCGACCGAAAGCTGATCTCCCTGGGGGCCGCCGTGGCCGCCCTGGGGGCCGTCACCCTGCTCCTGCCCCTGGGCCGGGGCTTCGCCGTGGCGGGTCTCGTCCTCACGGGCCTGGGGTGCGCCCCGGTCTACCCCTGCATGATCCACTGCGCCCCGGTCTATTTCGGCCCGGATCGCTCCCAGTCCGTCATTGGCGTTCAGATGGCGGCGGCGTACCTGGGTACTACCCTGGTGCCGCCGCTGTTCGGGGCCGTCGCCTCCCATATCTCCCTGGGCCTCTATCCCCCCGCCCTCCTGCTGCTGACGCTGGCGCTCTATGTGGGCCACCGGGCCGTGATGGCGCGGCTGGGGCCGGGTAAAGAGGCGTGAAGCCATACTTTGAGTACAAGGGCAGCCGGTTCCCGGCTGCCCTTGACTGTCAGAGAATTTAAAAATACGCAATTATACATACCGTCAAAAAAAGAGGATATCCCCCGGGGGATATCCTCTTTTGCTCTTTCGTGAGTGAGGAAAGCTTGTCCTCAGTTATTTTTCCAGCGGTACAGGAAGGCCGCCAGTTCGCATTTGGTGACGGAGCGCAGGGGAGAGAAGGACGTGGTGGAGGTACCCCGGGCGATCTCCTTATCGACGGCCCAGAGAATAGCGCCGGTGTAATATTCGCCGCTCTTCACGTCGCTGAAGGGGTTCTCCCGGCCCGCGGGCGTTTCCGCCCCGGCGGCACGGAAGAGGAAGGTCACCGTATCCTGCCGTTTCAGCGTCCCCTCGGGGTCGAAGGTGGTGGGGGTGGTGCCGTTGGTCACACCGGCCTCGGCGGCCCAGATGACGGCCTTGTAGCAGGCGTCCTCCGGGGAGATATCGGTAAAGGACGTCTCCAGCTTTTTAGGCTCGGGACTGCCCATGGCCCGCCAGATGCCCATGACCACCTCGGCGCGTTTCGCGGGGGTGTTCCGGCCAAAGACGTCCTCGGACTCCTGAAGCACATAGCCGTGCTTCACGCTCCACAGGACGGCGTCATACATCTCGTCGTCCGCCTTCACGTCGCTGAAGGAGGCCCCCACCTGCCGGGAGGTCAGCTCCTTGTCGGAGAGGGTATAGAAGGTGAGGACGTCGCCTTGGCTTACGTACCACATCACCTGCCCGTCCACGAAGATGGGCGCGCAGTCGGAAAGGGAGGCCCTGGCCGTCCACATCTTTCCGGCGGCCCCGTCCCGGTCGAAGGGGACGACGCAGAGGGTGTCGGTGATGTTCCCAGCCTTGTCCGTCCTGTTCCACAGGATATAGCCGCCGTCGTCGGTCAGGGCCAGCTGGGGCGTGGAGACGCCGGGATCGGAGAGCTTGACAGTCTCCACCTCCAGGGTCTCCTTGTCGATCACAGCCATATAGGCGGCCTTGTCGGCGTTTTTGCCGCTGACGCCGGCCCCGTCAAAGCTGTACGCCGCGATGTATTTCGTCCCGGTCTCCCCAAAACCGCCCAGGGAGGCCCCCGTGATTCGCCTGTCCCCGCCCTCTACGGAGGGGAAGGGCTGGACCATGACGCTGGTCACATCGCCCGCGGTCACCGTCGTACTGCCCGCAGGCCTTGCGAAAATGCTGATGACGGCCCCCCGGGAGGGAAAGTCGTCGCACTGATCCAGCGCCACGATGTGCCGCTGGCTGTCCACGATCAAAAACTGGTTGAAGGAGTCGGACATATAGCCGCAGCCCACGTCCTCCACCTGATGGGCGGAGTCCGTCACCGCCATGTCGGACTGCCTGACGGCCACGGTCATGTTGGCCTGGGAGCGGTTGCCCGCCCGGTCGGCGTACATCTGGTGGCTGGTGCGCAGGTAGAGCATACCGCCGGACTCCGCCATGCGCAGGGAACCGCAGAAGAAGGGGACGCTGGTGTTGACGCCCTTGAGGCTTGCCTGGCCCAGCCGCTCCCAGCTCTTGGAGTATTTGACCACGCGAATGACCTCCACGCTGTCCCGCTCCACGGGGTTGGACTGGCCAAAGACGAAGAAATTATACCGGCTCCCGGCGAAGAACCCGCCCCACAGGGGCAGCTCCATGGGGATCTCCAGGCTGTTTTTCAGCAGGAGATCCGGCCCGTACTCCTCCACCAAGGCGGCGGAACCCACCCGCTCCAGACGGGTGACGCCCCCCAGGCTGTTCTCAAAAAGATAGGAGGCCACAGGCGCGGCGTCCCAGGTGTTGTAGTTCTGAGCGCCTGAATTGGACGGCGTGTCCGCGGCAAAAGCGGCAAAGGAGACCGACAGCGCCAGTACCGCCGCCGTCAGCGCCGCCGCCAGACGTTTTTTCACCGCGAAACACCTCCTTTGTGTTCTTATATGGCGGCCAAAAGCATGGCTGCCCCAAAATGTATTTAGATTATACACTCTTTCGTCAGAAATTTCAACAAAATACATCGTTCATAATTTCGTTAAAACCTGTTCACAGCCCAAAGCGCCGCGGGGGAGGCAAATCGCCTGCCGGAAGGCGGGGCCGCGCTGTCGAATTTTAGAAAAAAATATAAAAATTGATTGGAAATCGTTGACTTTTTTAGGGGGAAGTGCTAAGATATTATGCGTGTAATTAGATGGTTAATATTTTAAAGTTTAAAGAACGAATGAAAGGGTAACACACAATGAAAGAGAATAAACGGCGTTTGGGCGACCGGAAGGACGGCGCGCTTATCCGCGACCTTGACGCCATGCACTTTGTCGTGCCGCTCCTCTATCCCAACCGCTGCGACAACGAGGCGTATATCTCCGAGCGGATCGACCTGACCAACATGAACGCCTATCTGGCTAAGCGGAACATAAATGAGACTGACTTTCCCTACACAATGTTCCATATTATTCTGGCGGCGCTGATAAAAACCATCACCCTCCGGCCCAAGCTCAACCGCTTCATCGCCAACAAGAATATGTACCAGCGCAACGAGGTCTCCGCCAGCTTCGTGGTGAAGAAAAAATTCTCCGACCGTGGGGAGGAGGCCCTGGCCTTTGTCCATTCCAAGGACGGCGACACGCTGGACACTATCCACGAGTACATCAAAAGCCAGGTGATGTTCTGCCGCTCCGACAAAAAGGATCGCTCCACCGACTCCATGGAGTTCTTCACCAAGCTCCCCCGATTCGTCAGCAAGACGGCGGTGCATTTCGTCACGTTCCTGGACCGCCACGGATGGTGTCCCCAGGTGCTGATCGCCACCGACCCCTACTACGCCTCGGTGATCATCTCCAACTTAGGCTCCATCAAGCTGAAAAGCGGTTATCACCACCTGACCAACTGGGGTACCTGCTCGCTTTTCTGCATCATCGGCGAAAAGAGCATGAACCCCATCTTCGCCCCTGACGGGACATATGAGATGCGCGAGACCCTGGATCTGGGCCTCACCATCGACGAGCGCCTGGCCGACGGGTACTATTATTCCAAGTCCATTCGGCTTTTAAAGCATCTTTTAGAAAACCCCGCTCTGCTGGAGCGGCCCATGACCGAGGAGGTAGACTACTGATGAGCGAAACAGCCCCCAAAGCGCCCTGGCTCAAGAGCCTGGGCGATATGCCGTCCCACCTGGACTATTTCCAGGGTTCCCTTTATGAGATGGTAGCCAATGTGGCGGAGAAATACCCCGACAACGTCGCCTTTGACTTTATGGGCCGGCCCACCACCTATCGGAAGATGATGGAGAGCATCAACCAGTGCGCCAAGGCCCTGAGGACCATCGGCGTGCGGGAGGGGGATCGGGTGACCATCGCCCTGCCCAACTGCCCCCAGGCCATCTTCATGTTCTACGCGGTGAACCGCATCGGGGCCATCGCCAATATGATCCACCCCCTGTCCAGCGAGAACGAGATCCAGTTCTACCTCAACGAGTCCAAGTCCGTCACCGTCATCACCCTGGATCAGTTCTACCACAAGATCGAGGCTATCCGCCAGAACACCTCCATCGTCAACGTCATCATCGCCCGGATTCGGGACGAGCTGTCCCAGCCGCTGAAAACCGGCTATATGCTCACGGAGGGCCGGAAGATCCAGAAGATCCCCGCCGACGCCCCGGTTATCATGTGGGGCGATTTCATGCGCCTGGGCAACGCCTGCTTCTGGAACTATACCGTGGAGAAGAAGGCCGACGACCCCGCCGTGATCCTCTACTCCGGCGGCACCACCGGCACCACCAAGGGGATCTTGCTCACAAACTACAACTTCAACGCCCTGGCCGCCCAGGTCATCGCGGTGAACCCCATGTTCCGCCCGGGGGACAAGATGCTGGCGGCCATGCCCGTGTTCCACGGCTTCGGCCTGGGCGTGTGTATCCACACCATGCTTGCCAACGGCGGGCGGTGCCTGCTGGTGCCGCGCTTCACCCCCAAGAGCTACGGCAAGCTGATCGTCAAGGAGAAATGCAACTTCATCGCCGGCGTTCCCACCTTGTTCGAGGCCCTGCTTCGTCTGCCCAGCATGGAGAAGGCGGACTTAAGCTCCTTAAAGGGCGTGTTCTCCGGCGGCGACTCCCTGTCCATTGAGCTGAAAAAGAAGATGGACAAGTTCCTCTACGACCACAAGTGCGCCATTCAGGTGCGGGAGGGCTACGGCACCACCGAGACCGTCACGGCCTGCTGCCTGACGCCGCCCCACATTTATAAGGAGGGCTCCATCGGCCTGCCCTTCCCGGACACCTTCATCAAGATCGTCAAGCCCGGCACCGACGAGGAGCTGCCCTACGGCCAGGAGGGCGAGATCCTGCTCTCCGGTCCCACCGTCATGCGGGAGTATATCAAGCACCCGGAGGAGACGGCCAACACCCTGCGCCGCCACGCCGACGGACGCACCTGGGTCTACACCGGGGATCTGGGTACCATGGACGACGAGGGCTTCGTCTACTTCAAGGGCCGCGCCAAGCGCATGATCATCACCTCCGGCTACAACGTCTACCCGGCCCAGCTGGAGAACATCATCGACGCCTGTGAGCTGGTGCAGATGAGTTGCGTCATCGGCGTCAAGGACGACTACCGTATGCAGCGGGTAAAGGCCTTCGTGATGCTGAAGCCCGGCGTCCCCCAGAGCGAGGAGACCCGCGAGGCGATCCTGGCCCACTGCCGCAAGAACATCGCCAAATACGCCATGCCCCGTGAGATCGAGTTCCGGGACGAGCTTCCCAAGACGCTGGTGGGCAAGGTGGCCTACCGCGTGCTGGAGCAGGAAGAGGAGGCCAAGTCCGCCGCCCAGGCGGAATAAGCCCCCCAGGCAGCACCGCTTACGTCCATTTCCCCTTCACCCCCTGGGGGAGTAAGGGGTCTCCGCGGCGAGAGCCGGGGATAGACAGACAAGGGAAACAAACCATTCACGCGGGCGCGCCGACGCATTACGGTGAGAAAAGGAAGGATTAGCCATGAACAAAAATACCGATCAGCCCAGAAACGACGATCTCTACAAGGCGGTCATGGAGCTGCGGACACTGGACGAGTGCAAGCGGTTCTTTGACGATCTGTGCAGTATCTCCGAGCTTCGCGCCATGGAGCAGCGTTTCCAGGTGGCCGAGCTTCTCCACCAGGGAATGATCTACAACGACATTCTGGAAAAGACCGGCGCCTCCAGCGCCACCATCAGCCGCGTCAACCGCTCCCTGCGGTACGGCAACGACGGCTACGCCGTCCTCTTCCAGCGCATGGAGGAGAAGGAGAACCGGGGTAAGTGAGCGCCTATCTGTCCCTGGCTCCCTGGTATGACGACCTGACCCGCGACGTCCCCTATGGGGCCTTTGCCGACTTTTATGAGGCGATCTTCCAGAAATACGGCGTCACGCCGTCCCTGATACTCGATCTGGCCTGCGGCACGGGCACGCTCACCCTGGAGCTTGCCCGCCGCGGCTATGAGCTGATCGGCGTGGACGGCTCCGAGGATATGCTGGCCGTGGCCCAGGAAAAGGCCCTTGAGGCGTCCGTGGACGTGAAGCCCCTCTTTTTGTGCCAGACCATGGAGGCCCTGGATCTTTACGGCACCGTCTCCGCCGCCGTGTGTTCTTTGGACGGCGTCAACTATCTGCCGCCCGATTCCCTGGGGACGGTCTTTGAAAGACTGCGCCTTTTTGTGGAACCCGGCGGGCTTTTTATCTTCGACGTGAACACCCCCGAGAGGCTCGCCGCCCTGGACGGACAGCTTTTTTGCGACGAGACAGAGGAGGTATTCTGCGTCTGGCGGGCCGAGATGACCCCCGACAGGGCCGCCCTCCGCTACGGCCTTGACATCTTCGCCCATTTGGAGGCGGACGCCTGGGAGCGGGGCGGGGAGGAGCATATCGAATATTTGCACGCTGTCGAGACGCTGAAGCGGGAGCTTGCCGCCCACGGCTTCGGCGACATCGGCGTGTTCGGCGAGCTTACCCTCGACGCGCCCAAAAAGGGCGAACAGCGGATTTTTCTGGCCGCGAGAAGGGTATAATAAATACGACTACAATACGACTACGCCCTTTTATGGGGAAGCATTTTACGGAGAACGATATGGGACGACTGCTTAGGGCCTTGTCCAAGGACGGCCTTGTAAAAATGACCGCCGTGGATCTGACGGACGCCGTGGAGACGGCCCGGACGATCCACCGCACCCTGCCCGTGGTCACCGCGGCCCTGGGCAGGACCATGTGCGCCGCGTCCATGCTGGGCAACGCCCTCAAGTCCGAGGGCGACAGCGTCACCGTGCGGATAAACGGCGGCGGCCCCGCCGGGACGATCCTGGTGGTGTCCGACCAGCGCGGCAATGTCCGGGGCTACGCCCAGAACCCGGCGGTGGAGCGGCCTCTGCGGCCCGACGGGAAGCTCGACGTGGGCGGCGCCGTGGGGCGCGACGGTATGCTCACCGTCATCAGGGACATGGGCTTCGGCGAGCCGGTCTCCGGCTCTACCCAGCTTGTCTCCGGGGAGATCGCCGAGGACTTCGCCCGGTATTTCGTGGAGAGCGAGCAGATCCCCACCGCCTGCGCCCTGGGCGTTTTGGTGGATCGGGATCAGCACGTCCTGCGGGCCGGCGGCTACATCGCCCAGCTGCTGCCCGGCGCGGGGGACGACACCGCCGAAAAGCTGGAGGCGGGCGTTCAGAAAGCCGGCGCCATCACAAAGCAGCTGACGGGCGGCTCTTTGGAGGACGTGATCTACCGGGTCATGGAGGGCTTCGACCCCGCCATCGTGGAGCGGGATCAGGCCGGGTGGCTGTGTCCCTGCACCCGGGAGCGGGTCATCTCCGCCCTCTCCGGCGTCACCGAGGCGGAGCTGGACGAAATGTTCCGGGAGGACGGGAAGATCGAGGTCAGGTGCCGCTTCTGCGATAAAGCCTACACCTTCACCCCCGCCGACAAGCCCCTGATCCGGGGACGTTGACCGAAAGATATATTGCCTGCAAAAAGCCCACAGTTTGTGGGCTTTTGTTTTTTTTGAGCTAAAATCTGACATACGTTCTCAAAAAGCAGGGGCTTATCTTTCTGCACCACATTACCCCGACAAATTATTCAAAGTTTGTTAACTCTTTCACCGTCCACAGGGGTATAATAAAACTGAAATATTTTGTGAAACGGGATGTGTCATGCTTAAACTTACCAACATCACCAAGACGTACATAACCGGCGACCTCAGGCAGCAGGCCCTGGACGGGATCTCCGTCTCCTTCCGCAAGAGCGAGTTCGTGTCCGTGCTGGGCCAGTCCGGCTCCGGCAAGACCACGCTCCTCAACATCATCGGGGGGCTGGATCAGTACACCTCCGGGGATCTCATCATCAACGGCAAGTCCACCCGGGAGTATAACGACGCCGACTGGGACGCCTACCGCAACCACTCCGTGGGCTTCGTGTTCCAGAGCTACAACCTGATCCCCCACCAGTCCGTCCTTGCCAACGTGGAGCTGGCCCTGACCCTCTCCGGCGTCTCCAAGGCCGAGCGCCGCAGGAGGGCCGTGGAGGCGCTGCGCGCCGTGGGGCTGGAGGATCACATCTACAAAAAGCCCAACCAGATGTCCGGCGGCCAGATGCAGCGTGTCTCCATCGCCCGGGCCCTTATCAACAACCCGGATATCCTGCTGGCCGACGAACCCACCGGCGCGCTGGATTCCGAGACCAGTATCCAGGTCATGGAGCTTTTGAAGGAGATCGCCAAGGACAGGCTGGTGATCATGGTTACTCACAACCCCGACCTGGCCCAGCGGTACTCCACCCGTATCGTGAAGCTCCTGGACGGCAAGATCATCGACGACTCCGACCCCTACGAGGACGACTCCGTAGCGGAAGTCCTCTCCAAGAAGGAGCAGAAAAGGCGCAAGAGCGAGAAGAAGAAAAAGTCCATGTCCTTCCTGACCGCCCTGAACCTGTCCTTCAACAACCTGATGACAAAAAAGGGACGGACGTTCCTCACCAGCTTCGCCGGTTCCATCGGCATCATCGGCATCGCCCTGATCCTGTCCGTCTCCGCCGGTTTCCAGGCGTACATCGACCACGTCCAGGAGGAGACGCTGTCCAGCTATCCCATCACCATCGAGGCCGAGAGCGTGGATATGTCCTCCATGCTCCTGGGCTTCATGAACGCCCGGCAGGAGGACCTGGAGGAGGAGCGGGAGCCGGATCGGGTCTACTCCGCCACCGTCATGTACGACATGCTCTCCTCCATGATGAACGCCCAGACCAAGACCAATAACCTGACCGCCTTCAAAAAATTCCTGGACGAGGGCGGCAACGGCATCATGGACATCGCCGACGTCCATTACAGCTACGATTTCAAGTTTGACGTCTACACCCGCGACGCCGACGGCAACGTGGTCAAATCCGACGTGATGACCATGATGCAGGAGGCCATGACCGGCATGTTCGGCGGCGACTACTCCGCCTACTTCGACAACATGGGCCAGATGTACGAGCGCATGGACGTGTGGAAGGAGCTTCTGCCGGAGGCCGACGGCGCCGGCGTGGCCCAGTCCACCAAGGACCAGTATGAGCTTCTGTACGGCAAGTGGCCGGAAAAGTACGATGAGATCGTCATCTTTGTGGACCGGCGCAACGAGATATCCGACCTGATGCTCTACGCCCTGGGCTTCATCAGCTCCGACGCCATGAACGAGACCATGAAGGCCATGATGAACGGCGAACCGGTGGAGGCCGAGACCCTCAGCTGGTCCTATGAGGAGCTTTGCGACACCAGCTTCAAGTTCATCCTGCCCTCGGAATATTACCAGTGGGACCCCGCCCAGAACAAATACGTCGATCTCTCCGCCACGGAGACGGGCATGGATTACCTCTATGACAGCGCCGATGTGGGCCTGCCCCTGAAGGTGGTGGGCATCGTCCGTCCCACGGAGGACGGCGGCGGCGCCGTCTCCGGCCAGATCGGCTATACCTCCGCTCTGACCCTCTACGCCATGGAGGAGACCGGCAAGCAGGAGATCGTCCAAAAACAGCTGGAGGACGATACGGTGGACGTGTTCACCGGCCTGCCCTTCCGCACCGCGGAATATCAGGAGCCGGAGGACGCGGAGAAGATCGCCGCCTTCAAGGCGTATTTCGACGCTTTGAGCGATACGGAACGGGCGGAGCTGTTTGTCAAAATGTCCGCTATCCCCACGGAGGAATATCTGACCGCCGCGGTGGAGCAGCAGATGGCCGGCCTTGATCGCCAGAGCCTGGTGGATATGATGATGAACTCCTACGCCCAGCAGATGGGCGTCACCGACACAGAGCGCATCGAGAGCTACTTCAACGAGATGAGCGACGAGGAGCTTTTCGATATGGCCGAGCAGGGCATCCGCCGGATGGCCGCGGAGGCCTACGCTCAGCAGGTCACCACCCAGCTTGCCCAGGTGCCGGCGGAGCAGCTGCCCTATATGATCGCCCAGGCCCAGTTCACCGACGGCCAGTACGTGACCTTCTACGATGAATTCATGCCCCCCACGGTGTCCGACGCCAACTACGACCAGAACATGGAGAAGCTGGGCTACGCCCGCGTGGATTCCCCCAGCACCGTGGCCCTCTACGCCGTCACCTTCGAGGACAAGGACACCATCTCCGAGCTTATCGAGGAGTATAACGCCACCGTGGACGAGGAGGACGTCATCGAGTACACCGACTATGTGGCCCTCCTGATGAGCTCCGTCACCACCATCATCAACGCCGTCAGCTATGTGCTCATCGCCTTCGTGGCCATCTCCCTGGTGGTCAGCTCCATCATGATCGGCATCATCACCTATATCTCCGTCCTGGAGCGCACCAAGGAGATCGGAATTTTGCGGGCCATCGGCGCCTCCAAGCGGGATATCGGGCGCGTGTTCAACGCCGAGACCCTCACCGTGGGCTTTGGCGCGGGGGTCATCGGTATCCTGGCATCGCTGCTCATCATCATTCCCATTAATTTGGTCCTGCACGCCCTGACGGGCATCGACGAGCTGTCCGCCCAGCTCCCGGTGGTGGGCGCGGTGACCCTGGTGATCATCTCCATGCTCCTCACCTTCATCGCCGGCCTCGTCCCGTCCCACATCGCCGCCAAGAAAAACCCCGTGGAGGCCCTGCGGACAGAATAAGTTCCCGGATTTCAAAACCGCTCCGACGAGACACGCTCGCCGGAGCGTTTTCCGTTCGATAAAGGCAGAAGCTTCGTAAATAATTTGACTGACCGCCTTAACGGACGGTAGAATTCCTCACATTTGGGTGATATAATGATATCATAAATTGTGGAGGTGACGTACCGTGTTTCTTTTTCAAATCAGCAGCTATGACGATCCTGCGCTGGACGATGAAACCGAGGAGCTGCTCCGTCAGCGTTTAGAAACCCACAGCCGCCGTACGCTGTCCGGAATTTGGAAAGTGACGGACACGCTGAATAACTATGCCGATAAAGGGCCGGGGAGGGAGAAACGGCAGGGGCGATACCGCATGTACGGCGTTGTTTTGCTCGCTTTGGGTGTGTTTGTTTTGGTTCCCGGTCTTGCGGAACCGAGGGAACCTATCCTCATTTTAGCCGGTGTCATGGCAATCATCGTGGGCTTTTTAAGCTTTTTTCTCAGCGGCAAAAGAAGAACCGTCGGCGTTCCGACCTCCTGCAAAAAAGAGGCAAAAAAGTTGCTTGCGGGACGGCGAGCCATAGACTGGCGCGAATCCATGACAAAGATTGATTTTGACGAAACAGACATAACCATTTCATCAGGCGAAAGCCAGGAAATTATCCCGTATGCGCAAATAGCGGAAGTGTTTGAATCGGAACGTCTGTGGCTTCTTATGTATCACGATGAAAGGGTATTACTCCTGCAAAAAAAGGATTTGGTTTCGGGTGATGCCGCTATGTTCACTTCGTATATTCTTCAGAAAACCGCTTCTAAACTTTAGACTTATTCAATGAAATTTTGGAGAGGTGTAGTATGGGTTGGATTCATGTTGATGTGGTAGATCAATCCGTTTCATCTGAATGGTGGAGGGAACTGATTCGGCATTTTGCCAATGTGGGCGATGAAATGGAGATTCGCTGCTGGAAAGAAGAAACGATTGAAATAAGTCGGGCGACTATGTATGGAGCGCCTTCGGAAGATGGGTACGAGGTTTCCGTCAAAGGGACGGTCACCCCCCATATGCTTGCAGAACTGTTAGCCGAGGAACCTACGGATAAAGATATATACAATAAAATGACGAAGTACTTTACAATCAACATCTACCACAAATCACGTATTTTTAGAAGTGAACATTATGGCACAGAAATATATCTAAGCGGAGCAGATGATGATATTTCCTTCATTTCAAAAGTGTTAGAGCCATACGGTGATTTTTTTAGCGTTGGCATTGGTGAATAGTTTGTCGGGGAGTTGCTAACTGCCTAAGAGATCATATGTCCACATAGGCACAGTGGGCAATTATGCAGGCAGTATCCCTGTTGTCTGTATTCGTTGGACTGGGTTTTTCAATTTTTGGATTTCTTGAGGCGGACTGCTTATGAAAAATATATGGAGTTGTTCATAAGCGAGAGCTTTATATGCTTGAATCAGAGAAAGGATTGTGTCATGAAAAAACAACGGGCTGCATTTTTGCTTCGATATTCAATTTTATAGCAGGTACTTGCTTTTTGGCTGCTGCTATTTTCCAGAAACACACAGTGCCAAAATATCTATTTTATATGCTGCAATCTGTTGTTTGATTAGTGCGGCAGGTTTCCTATATACATATTTCAAGAATAGAAAGAAAAATAGAAAGAAAAATAGATAGGAAACTTCAGATTCATCAAAACGTTGTAAAACCCTTTAGGAACTAAAGGGCGCACTTCTATACATAGTCTCCGGGCCTTGTATCGTGCGCTCGGAAGGCGCTCTCTGACAGCAGAAAGCCGCCGCCCGCTGCGCGTTTTTAATGGCGTATTATCTTTACATAGCATTGACCCCTCCTGCATCTTGGGAATTGGCGAAGTATTATATCAATCGGGCAGTAGAATTAGATGAAACGCCAGAATACAGCCAATGGAAAAAACTTATAGATGAGGGAAATTGACAAGTTCCCGTTTGTCGAACTGAACACAACAACTACATACCGCAAATCAGACCGTTGACACACCGGCTCCCCGGTGAAAAGCCGACGGTCTTTTTATTAAGACTGGTTTACAAGAGCAAAATCTGACGCTGTAAAGGTTGACTTTACAGGCGCGAAATGGTATTCTATACAATTGGAGTATTATGAGACATGGAGTATGCTTTATGTGGTACAGCGACAGATGGTCAGATTATGAGCTTCTGGACTGCTCCTCCGGCGAGCGGCTGGAGCGGTGGGGGAGGCAGATCCTGATCCGCCCGGATCCCCAGGTGATCTGGGACACCCCCAAAAAGGATCCCCGCTGGCGTCAGGCCGACGCCCGGTATACCCGTTCCGCCACCGGCGGCGGGGCCTGGGACAAGCGGGACGTCCCCCAGAGCTGGCAGGTGCGCTACGGGGAACTCACCTTCAACGTCAAGCCCATGAACTTCAAGCACACGGGGCTTTTTCCCGAGCAGGCCGCCAACTGGGACTGGGCCATGGAGAAGATCCGATCTGCCAAACGGCCCGTCTCCGTGCTGAACCTCTTCGCCTACACCGGCGCGGCCACCGTGGCCGCCCTGAAGGCCGGGGCTTCCGTCTGCCATGTGGACGCGGCCCGGGGCATGGTGCAGTGGGCCAGGGAGAACGCCGAAAGCTCCGGCGTGGCGGACAGGAGCGTGCGCTGGATCGTGGACGACTGCGCCAAATTCGTGGAGCGGGAGATCCGCCGGGGACGCCGTTACGACGCCCTCATCATGGATCCGCCCAGTTACGGGCGGGGCCCCGGCGGCGAGATCTGGAAGCTGGAGACGAACCTTATGCCCTTCGCGCGGCTCTGCGCCGGGGTGCTGTCCGACAGGCCCCTTTTTGTACTCATCAATTCCTACACCACCGGCCTTTCCGCCTCCACCGTCAGCTACGTGGCCCAGACCGCCTTCGGGGATAGGGGAGGCCGCGCCGAGGCCCAGGAGCTGGGCCTGCCCGTCACCGCCACGGGGCTTTACCTCCCCTGCGGCGCCTCCTGCCGAATGGAGTTTTAAGGATAATGGAGATTTCTATGGACAATACAGTGATCAAAATCGACGACCTCACCTTCTTCTACACCCCCGACGACGAGGACGCCGCCCCCCAGGACGTGCTGTCCGGCGTGAGCCTGGAGATCGAAAAAGGCTCCTTTGTGGCCGTCCTGGGCCATAACGGCTCGGGCAAATCCACCCTGGCCCGGCATCTGAACGCCCTGCTGCTCCCCAAGGGCGGCTCGGTGACGGTGTTCGGCATGGACACCCGTGACGAGGCGCTGATGCTGGAGATCCGCCGCCGGGTGGGCATGGTCTTTCAGAACCCCGACAACCAGATCGTCTCCAACGTGGTGGAGGAGGACGTGGCCTTCGCCCCGGAGAACCTGGGCGTCCCCACGCCGGAGATCCGCCAGCGGGTGGACGAGGCCCTGAAGACCGTGGGTATGTATCAATACCGCACCCACGCCCCGCATCTGCTGTCCGGCGGCCAGAAACAGCGCATCGCCATTGCCGGCGTGCTGGCCATGCGCCCCAAATGCGTGGTGTTCGACGAACCCACGGCCATGCTGGATCCCCAGGGCCGCCGGGACGTGATGAAGATCATCGGCCGCATGAAAAACGAGCTTGGCTCCACTGTCATTCTCATCACCCACCACATGGAGGAGGCCGCCCTGGCCGACAGGGTGGTGGTCATGTCCGACGGGCAGATCGTCATGGACGGCCCTCCCCGGCAGATCTTCACCCGCGTGGAGGAGCTGGAGGCCCTGGGCCTCACCGTCCCCGGCACGGTGAAGCTCATGTGGGAGCTGAGAAAGCGGGGCCTTGACGTGCCGCTCTCCACCCTGACGGTGGACGAGTGCGCCCAGGCGCTGGCGGCGCGCTTCGCCGGAAAATAAACGGGCGGTATCGGAAACGAATCGCACCGAAAGGAAGTTACCATGGAACCCATTTTGAAGATCGAAAAGCTGTCCCACGTCTACTCACCCGGCACGCCCTTCGAGACGGCAGCCCTGCGGGACGTGGATCTGGAGATATACAAGGGCGAGATCTTAGGCGTCATCGGCCACACCGGCTCAGGGAAATCCACCCTGATCCAGCACCTCAACGCCCTCATTAAGCCCACCTCGGGCCGGGTTCTGCTGGACGGCCATGATATCAACGCCTCCAAGCAGTCCATTCGGGAGGTGCGCGGCCGCGTGGGCCTGGTGTTCCAGTACCCGGAGTACCAGCTCTTTGAGGAGACCGTCAAAAAGGACATCGCCTTCGGCCCCAAGAACATGAAGCTCCCGCCGGAGGAGATCGAGCGCCGCGTCATGAAGGCCGCCCGCTTCTGCGGCGTGGGGGAGGAGCTGCTGGATCGCGCCCCCTTCGACCTGTCCGGCGGCCAGAAGCGCCGGGTGGCTATCGCCGGCGTCATCGCCATGCTGCCGGAGGTGCTGGTTTTGGACGAACCTATGGCCGGTCTTGACCCCCGGGGCCGGGAGGAGATCATGGAGAATATCCTTGCCTACCACGACGAGACCGGCGCCGCCATCGTCATCGTCACCCACTCCATGGAGGAGGCCGCCCGCCACGCCAGCCGTATGGCCGTGCTGGAGCATGGCACCGTGGCCCTGTCCGGCACGCCGGAGGAGGTCTTTTCCCACGGGGAGGAGCTGCGCCGCATGGGCCTCGCCACCCCCGTCATGACCGACGTGGCCGATAAATTATGTAAACTTGGCGTGAAGCTCCCCGGCACCGTCTACACCGTGGAGCAGATGGTCAACGCCCTGTTGGCGCTGGAAGGGGGGCGGCACGATGCTCCGTGACATCACCCTGGGCCAGTATTTCCCCGGCACCACCGTGGTCCACCGGCTGGATCCCCGGACGAAGATCCTGATGGTGGTGCTCTATATCGCCGCCCTGTTCAACGCCAAAAACTGGATATCCTACGCCGTAGTTCTGGCGTTCCTGGTCTTTGCCATCGCCGTCTCCCGGATCCGCCTGTCCGCCATGCTGAGGGGCCTGAAGCCCGTAGTCTTTATCGTGGTGCTGACGTCCCTTCTGAACCTCTTTTACGCCCGGGGGGAGCCCATCGCCCACTGGTGGATCTTCACCATCACCCGGGAGGGCATCAAGGCCGCGATCCTCATGGCCGCCAGACTCATCATGCTGGTGATGGGGACGTTCATGCTGACCTATACCACCTCTCCAATTATGTTAACCTACGGGCTGGAGCTTCTGATGAACCCCTTAAAGAAGCTGAAGGTACCCGTTCACGAGCTGGCCATGATGATGAGCATGGCCCTCCGGCTGATCCCCACCTTGATCGAGGAGACGGACAAGATCATGTCCGCCCAGAAGGCCCGGGGCGCGGAGTTCGACACCGGCAATCTCATCGAGAAGGCCAAGGCCATGCTGCCGGTGCTGGTGCCGCTGTTCCTGTCCTCATTCCGCAGGGCCGACGAGCTGGCCACCGCCATGGAGGCCCGCTGTTACCACGGCGGGGAGGGGCGCACCCGCCTCAACGTGCTGAAATTCGCCCAACGGGACTATCTGGCCTTCGCCGCGGGCCTGCTGCTCCTGGCGGCGGTGATCGCCCTAAAGGGGTTTGGCCTATGAGAAACATCGCCCTGAAGCTCCGCTACGACGGCACCGCCTACCACGGCTGGCAGGTGCAGAAAAACGACGTGACGGTGGCGGAGACCGTGGAAAACGCCCTCTATAAGCTCACCGGCCAGCGGGCGCGGGTCACCGGCTGCGGCAGGACGGACGCCGGGGTACACGCCCTCAACTACTGCGCTAACTTCAAGTCCGACTGCAACATTCCCGCCCAGCGGTTCCCCCTGGCGCTGAACTCCCGGCTGCCGGAGGATATCGCCTGCCTGGACGCGGTGGACGCCCCGGAGGATTTCAACGCCATTCTCTCCTGCCGGAAGAAGGAGTACACCTACCGGATCATGAACACCCGTATCCCCGACCCCTTCGCCCGGAACCGGGCGTACTTCTACCCCTCCCCGCTGCGGGTGGACGTGATGAAGGCCGCCGCGGCCCAATTCGTGGGTACTCACGATTTTGCCGCCGTCCGTTCCGTGGGGACGGAGACAAAGACCACGGTGCGCACCGTCTACTGGTGCGAGATCGAGGCGGACGGCCCCCTGATCTCTATGCGCGTCTGCGCCGACGGGTTCCTCTACAACATGGTGCGGGCCATCATGGGTACGGTCATCTACTGCGCCGAGGGGAAGCTGCGGCCCGAGGAGCTGCCGGCCCTGCTGGAGAGCCGTGACCGCCGCCTCACCGGCCCCACGGTGCCGCCCCAGGGGCTTTATCTCAGCCGCGTCTGGTACGACGGCCCGGTGGGGGAGATGATGGCCCGGCCCTCCGGCCGGGAGCTGTAACTATTCGTATTTCTTTATTTGCAAAAAGTTCAAATATGTGCTATAATATTCTGATAAAATCATTTAGGGAACATCTGGGGCATGCCCGGGGCCGTTTCAAGCGGCCCGACGGCCTGCCCGGAGGCCCCGGCGGGAGGCCGGTCAAGGAGACGTCATGGCAAACAGGACAGAGAAGCGGACGAAAAAAAGGAGCGTTTTCAGACTGTTCCTCATATTGATCCTGCTGGCCGTGGCGCTTTTCGCCGTCTTTCTGGCCATGGTGAGCCAGCGGGACGGCGGGATCCGCGCCTTCTGGCGGGAGCTGCGGGGCGAAAAGACAGCCACGGAGTTCTTCTTTGAAAACGCCTCCCGGGGGGACGCCGCCGGTATGGATTACTCCCTGGCGGTGGCGGCGGACTCGGGGCTGTATATGTTCGACCCCACCGGCGAGATCGCCTTTACCCGCCTCTACGCCTGGCAGGACCAGGCCCTGGCGGCGGCGGGCCAGTACGGCGCTGTCTACGACGTGGGCGGCGACACGGTGATCTTCTTCAGGGAGGATAAGCTCCTTTCGGAGCTCAGCTCCCCCTATCCCATCGTCTCCGTCTCTGTGAACGACTTAGGCTACGTGGCCGTCTGCTCCGAGGCCGACGGGTACAAGGGTTCCGTGACGGTGTATAACGCCCTGGGTACGGCCATCTACCGCTGGTCGGCGGGCAACTCCCGCGTCCTGTCCGCCAGGGTCTCAGGCCGGGATCAGCTCCTGGTGCTGACCATCGGCCCCGGCGGGAGCCGCCTGGTGCTGTTGAAGCTGGACAGCGAGGAGCTTCAGGCCGAATACACCTTCCCCGGCCTTATGATCGACATGGCCTTCACCGAGTCCGGCGTCACCGCCGTGACCACCACCTCCCTGGTGGGCCTGTCGGGCCAGCTGGAGGAGCGTTGGATCAAGGACTTTGAGGGCCGGTTCCTGGAGAGCTACGTCCTCTCCGACAAGCTGGCCGTCGTCGCCCTCACCGACTACCAGGTGGGCGGCGGCAGGACGGTGGAGAGCCTGTCCGCCGGAGGCGGTGTCCGCGGCGCCATCGCCCTGCTGGACGCGCCGCTGGATATGGATATCCGGGAGGGCCGCGTGGCGGTACTCACCGGCGATCGGGCGACGGTGTATAGCGACGCTTTGGAGGAGACAGCCGCGTATGACTGCGGCTTCGGCGCGGAGCATATCAGCATCAGGCCTGACGGCTCGGTGATCTGCACCGGCACCTTCTCCGCCTATGTCTACGGCGGCAAGGCGGACGGCTGAAAACGCGGCTGAGGACGCGGCGGAAACACGCTGATTTGGGAGAAACGGCTTATCTGGAATTTGGAAAAAGGAGATTTCCCCTATGAGCTTGGTGATTGATATCGTCCTGGCGGGCATCGTGGCCTTTTGCGGATGGAGGGGCTTCCGCACGGGGATAATAAACGGCGTTTGCGGGATCTTAGCGGTGGTGATCGCCCTCTACGGGGCGAACCTGCTGGCGGAGGCGTTCTATACGGAGTTTTCCGACATCGTGGAGCCCTTCGCCCTCAGCGTGGTGGAAAAGGCCGTGGGCGGCGGCAGTCCCGAGGAAAACGGGACAGGCGACGGCGCGGAGAGCAATACCCTCACCGTAGAGGAGCGGGAGAAGCTGGACGTCTACACCGTCTCCAAGGAGGTCATGGGGAGGCTGGGCTTCTCCGGCGGGGCCTCCGAGGGCATCGCCCGGGACGTGGCCTCCACCCACGCCAAGGTCAACAACGCCATGGAGGAGGAGCTGACGGCCCAGGTGTGCGCCCGGGCGGCCTTCGTGGCCCTTTTCTCCATCGCCTTTATCCTCATCGCCATCATCTTCTCCGTCATCGGCAACATCGCCGATCTGAGCTTCGGCCTTCCCGGCCATGAGAATCTCAACCACATCACCGGGGCGGCCCTGGGCGTGATCCGGGGACTGCTCATTATCCTGGCCATCGGCTGTATCGGCAGATACCTGGGGCTTTTGATCCCCGCCGCCGTCACCGATAAGACGCTTCTCTACCAAAAGCTGTTGGCGACCAACAAGATCGCGGAGCTTTTGAACATCTGACCTCTCCCGGCGGGGGCTTCGTCTCCAAAATGCCCTACCGGGCTTGAAAAGGGGAACGTACACGACCTGCCCTCAGGGGCGGGAGCCGTGTTTTGTATATCGACTGCTGGTTTAAGGAAGAAGGTAAGATCATGGAACCTGCACTGTGCGCCCGTTGTCATAAAAACGTGGCGGTGATCTACGTGACGAAAATCGAGAACGGCAAGACCTCCAGCGAGGGCCTGTGCCTGAAGTGCGCCCGTGAGCTGGGCATGAAGCCGGTGGACGACTTCATGCAGAAGATGGGCATTACCGACGACGACATCGAAAACATGGCCGGCGAGATGATGGAGGCCCTGAACGGGGCGGAAAATCTGCCGGAGAGCGGCGAGGACGACGGCGAGGACGACTCCGGCAAGACGGCCACCTTCCCGTTTTTGGGCAAGCTCTTCGGCGCCCAGGACATGAACCCCGCCCCCGGCCAGGGGAGCGGCAGCGCCGACAAGGGCGGCGACAAGCGCCAGCATAAGGATCGGGACAGGAAGCGCAAGTACCTGGACACCTACTGCATCTCCCTGACGAACCGCGCCCGGGAGGGCAAGCTTGACCGCATCGTGGGCCGTGAGGAGGAGATGGAGCGGGTCATTCAGATTTTGAACCGCCGCCAGAAGAACAACCCCTGCCTCATCGGCGAACCGGGCGTGGGCAAGACGGCCATCGCCGAGGGCCTGGCGATCCGCATCAACGAGGGCGACGTCCCCTATAAGCTCCGGGATAAGGAGGTCTACCTGCTGGATCTGACCAGCCTGGTGGCCGGTACCCAGTTCCGGGGCCAGTTCGAGTCCCGCATGAAGGGCCTCATCGAAGAGATCAAGACCGTGGGCAACATCATCTTGGTCATCGACGAGGTACACACCCTGGTGGGCGCGGGGGACGCGGAGGGCAGCATGAACGCCGCCAACATCTTAAAGCCCGCCCTGTCCCGGGGGGAGATCCAGGTCATCGGGGCCACCACCTTCAACGAGTACAGAAAGCACATCGAGAAGGACTCCGCCCTGGAGCGCCGCTTCCAGCCGGTGACGGTCACGGAGCCGTCCATCGAGGAATCCATCAACATCATCAAGGGCATCGCCCACTACTACGAGCAGTACCACGGCGTGAAGATCTCCGACGCCATGTGCCGTCAGGCCGTGCTGCTGTCCGAGCGGTACATCACCGACCGCTTCCTGCCGGACAAGGCCATCGACCTTATCGACGAGGCCTGCTCCGACGTGAATTTGAAATGCAAGAACTATGCCCGTCTGGCGGAGATCGACCGGGAGCTGGCGGACATCGCCAAGGAGCGGGATATGCTCCTGGAGCGCCCGGAGTCCGACTCCAGCCCCTATGTGGAGGAGGACTACGCCCGCCTTGCCAAGCTGCGGGGCCGGGAGATCGCCATCGCCGACGAGAAGCAGCGGCTCCAGGCCCAGGGTATGCCGGAGCTGGGTATGGACAACTTCGCCCGCATCATCGAGCTGTGGACGAAGATCCCCGCTTCCACTATCCGGGAGGACGAGCATGAGAGGCTGGCGCACCTGGCGGACCGCCTGCGCCAGCACATCGTCGGCCAGGACGAGGCCGTGGACGCGGTCTGCGCCGCCATCAAGCGCAACCGGGTGGGCATCTCCATGAAGCACAAGCCCGTCAGCTTCATCTTCGTGGGTTCCACCGGCGTTGGCAAGACGGAGCTTGTGAAGCGCCTGGCCGCCGATATGTTCCAAAACCCCGAGTCTTTGATAAGGCTCGATATGTCGGAATTTATGGAGAAATTCGCCGTCTCCCGGATCATCGGCTCGCCCCCGGGCTATGTGGGCTACGACGAGGCAGGTCAGCTCACTGAGAAGATCCGCCGCCGCCCGTACAGCGTTGTGCTTTTTGACGAGATCGAAAAGGCCCACCCGGACGTGATGAATATCCTCCTGCAAATTTTGGACGACGGGCGCATCACCGACGCCCAGGGCCGGGTGGTCAACTTTGAAAACACCATCATCATCATGACCACCAACGCCGGGTCTGACCGGCGCGGCTCCGGCACCGTGGGCTTCGGCACCACCGCCCGGGATCAGGATAGGGAGCGGGTCATGAAGGCCCTGCGGGACTTCCTGCGGCCGGAGTTCATCAACCGGGTGGACGAGGTGGTGTACTTCAACCGTCTCAGCGAGGAGAATTTCCGGGCCATCGCCGTGCTGATGCTGGAGGAGCTGAAGGCGGGCCTTGCGGAGAAGGCCATGACCTTCGTCTGGGACGACTCCGTTATCGACTACCTGGTGCGCAAGTCCTACTCCGCCGAATACGGGGCCAGGAACCTCCGGCGCACGATCCAGAAGGACATCGAGGATCGGCTGGCCGCCGAGCTGATCGACAACTACCAGCGGGAGCTTACCCGCGTGGGCGTCTCCGCCCAGGGGGACGAGATCACCGTGATCATCGCCTGACAACACCATACAAGCTGCCATAAAGCCGGGGC
This sequence comes from uncultured Oscillospiraceae bacterium, assembly GCA_947584295.1. GTDB lineage: Bacteria > Bacillota > Clostridia > Oscillospirales > Oscillospiraceae > RUG626. The sequence continues at coordinate 85,711 of CANPWM010000001.1, forward strand.
CTTCCCCGGCTTTATGGGGATAAAGAGAGCGCCGTCTATGAGTGAGCTTAAGAAAAATCAGATCCTCCCCGCCGTCTGCGAGGGCTACTCCGCCGAGGGCGCGGGCGTGGCCCATGTGGACGGTATGGCCGTGTTCGTCTCCGGCGGCATCGCCGGGGAGAGGTGCGAGATACGCGTCCTGAAGGCCCTGAAAAACCTGGCCTTTGCCCGGGTGGAGCGGATAGTGGAGCCGTCAGCGGAAAGGGTCGATCCCGGCTGCCCCCACTATCCCGCCTGCGGCGGGTGCGCCACGCGGCATATGAGCTATCCTGAGGAGCTGCGCTTCAAGCGCCAAAAGGCCCAGGACGCCCTGCGTCGCTTGGGCGGCGCGGATATATCAGTTGACATAATACACGGGGCTGCCCAAACGGAGCGTTACCGGGGCAAGGCCCAGCTGCCGGTGTCCCTGGGGCCGAAAATCGGCTTTTACCGGGGCAGGAGCCACGATGTCCTTGACGTGCCGGACTGCCGGCTGGAGCCGGAGGCCGTGGCACAGGCCCGGAGGGCGGTGCTGGACTGGCTGGCCCGCTCCGGCGCGGAGCCCTATGACGAGGCGGCCCACCGTGGCCTTTTGCGGCACCTCTATGTGCGGACAAACGCCGCCGGGGAGGCGCTGGTATGCCTGGTGGTGAACGCCCCGGCGGAGCGGGAGCTGCCATGCGAGGGGGCGCTGACGGCCCTGCTGAGGGAGGCCCTGCCAGGGCTTCGGGGCGTGGTGCTGTCGTCCAATACCCGCAGGACGAACGTGATCTTGGGCGAGCAATACCGTACCCTGTGGGGCAGTCCCACCCTGGACGAGACGCTGTGCGGCCTCACCTTCCGGCTGTCGGTGCCGTCCTTTTTCCAGGTGAACCGGGAGCAGTGCCGGATCCTCTATGAGCGCGCCCTGGACTTCGCCGCCCTGACGGGCGAAGAGACGGTGCTGGATCTCTTCTGCGGCATCGGCACCATCTCCCTGTGCGCCGCCAAACGGGCGAAAAGGGTCATCGGCGCGGAGATCGTGCCGGAGGCCGTGGAGGACGCCAGGGCCAACGCGGCGCGCAACGGCCTGGAGAACGCGGAGTTTTTCCGCGGCGACGCCGCGGACACCGCCCAGATGCTGGCCCGCCGGGGCCTCCGTCCCGACGTGGTCATCGTGGATCCGCCCCGCCGGGGGCTGGAGCCCTCCGTCATCGACACCGTGGCCCAGATGGCCCCGGAGCGCGTGGTCTATGTCTCCTGCGACCCCGCCACCCTGGCCCGGGACGTGAAGCTCTTCGCCGCCCAGGGCTACCAGGCCGTAAAAGCCGAGGCCGTCGATATGTTCCCCCGCACCCTCCACGTGGAGACGGTGTGTTTGCTGATCAAATCTCCCGCGGAAAGGGGATACGAAAGATGCTGAAATTCGGTATGCCCACGCTGATCGAGCTTCCCTGCTTGGAGGACTGCGCGGCCAAGTGCCGGGAGCTGGGCCTTGATTTTGTGGAGCTTAACATGAATCTGCCCCAGTATCAGCCGGGGGAGATAGACCCCGCCCGGTGCCGGGAGATCGCGGAGAAATACGGGATCTTTTACACCATTCACCTGGACGAGAACCTGAACGTCAGCGACTTTAACCCCTATATCGCCCAGGGGTACAGGCGCACGGCGGCGGAGGCGATCGAGCTTGCCAAAGGGCTGGGCGTCCCTGTTTTGAATATGCACCTGGCAAAAGGCGTCTATTTCACCCTGCCGGAAAGAAAGGTCTACCTATTTGACCAGTACAGGGAGCGGTATCTTGCCAGCGTCGCCGCCTTCAGGACGATGTGCCAGGAGGAAATCGGCGGCGCGGGGATTACCGTATGTGTGGAGAACTGCGACGGCTATACGGATTTTCAAAAGGAGGCCCTGAAGCTTCTGCTGGGTTCCCCGGTGTTCGGCCTGACCTTTGACGTGGGCCATGACCACGGCTGCGGCGGCCTGGACGAAGGCTTTATCCTGGGGCATATCTCCCGCCTTGTCCATATGCACCTGCACGACGCCCTGGGGAAGAAAAACCATCTGGCCCTGGGGGCGGGGGAGATCGACCTTGCAAAATATCTGGCTATGGCGGAAAAGCGCGGCCTCCGGGTGGTGCTGGAGACGAAAACCGTGGCGGGGCTGACGCGATCTGTGGAGTGGGTGAGAAATTATAGGAACGCAACCAACGGTTGACAGACGGTTGACAGATAGTTGGTGGAGCGCAACCGGGCCTTGTGGTAGGATAGAGGTACCTGAAAACAAGGAGGCGCTGGATATGAGCTTAGGCGAAAACATACGGGCCAGGCGGGAGCAGTTAAAGCTCTCCCAGGAGGTGGTGGCGGAGCGGCTGGGCGTGAGCCGCCAGGCCGTCTCCAAGTGGGAGACGGGGCGATCCGAACCCACGGCGGCCAATCTGGTGGAGCTGACAAAGCTGCTGGAGACAGACCTCTCAGAGCTGGTGGAGGGGCCGAAGGACGCGGCAACGCCGCCGGAGGACAGGAAAAAGCCCAATCCGATCCTGCGGACGAACCTGACCCGGTGGGCGATCATTCTGCAGGCCAGCTTTCTAAAGGGTTCCGCCACGGCCATCTATGATTACAACCGCATTAAGGCCGACACGCCCTCCAAGGCGCTTCTGATCCCGGTTTTCTTAGAGCTGATCCTGCTGGCCGCCTGCTCCGTATGGATGGCGTCCAACCACCGCTTTACGCCCGACCCCGGGCAGCGGCGGAAAAACGCGTATATCGAGACGGCCTACTGCGCCCTCCAGGCCCTTTTGGGGCTTCTGGATATCCGCTTCGGCATGGGATTGTTGGGCGCCCTTCTCATCATCGCCGTGGGGCTTGTCTACATACTGTATATCAACCCAAAATTCATGGGCCGGAAGCTGACAAAATAAAGACATGGAAAGTAACTACACAGGAGGAAAACGGGTATGGGATTTCTTGAGCTTTTTGAGGTGAAAAAGCCTGTCATCGGCATGATCCACCTGGGGGGCGGCGGAGGCGAGGGCTTCCGGGCCAGGGCCAGGCTGGAGATCGGCCAGATGTATGAGTGCGGGCTGGACGCCGTGCTGGTGGAGGACTACTTCGGCACCGCCGAGGACGTGGCCTGGACGATGGCGTACCTCCGGGAGAACTACCCCGGGAGGCTCTACGGCGTCAACCTGCTGGGCGATTTCAAGGGCAGCTACGAGTTGGCACGGCGGTACGGCGGGGCCTTCATGCAGGTGGACTCCATCTGCGGACACCTCCAGCCCCAGCGGGATCAGGAGTACGCCCATATGATAAGCGCCCTGCGAGATGGGTCTGTCAGCGTGCTGGGCGGGGTGCGGTTCAAGTACCAGCCGGTGCTGTCCGGCCGGACTGTGGAGGAGGATCTGCGCCTGGGCATGGAACGCTGTGACGCCATCGTGGTCACAGGGGCCGGGACGGGCGTCAACACGGAGCTTGACAAGATCAAGTCCTTCCGCCGCATGACCGGCGATTTCCCGCTGATCGTGGGCGCGGGCCTCACCGCCGAGACGGCCCGGGAGCAGCTTACATACGCCGACGGGGCCATCGTGGGGAGCTGGTTCAAGGAGGAGGGCAAGGCCGTCAACCCCCTGGATCCCCGGCGGGTGGAGCGATTCATGGACGAGGTTCGCGCCCTGCGGGCGAGCCTTTGACGCCCAGGGACGCGGCGACGCCTGAAAATTGGATCGGAGGCGGTCACGATGGGCGACAGGAAAAAGCTGACCTTTGACGAGAAGATGGATCTCCTGGTGGGCAAGGTGCTGGAGATGCTCTCCGGCTTTGTGGAGGAGGCCGGGGATCAGGCCCCCTTCCGGCGGTTCGTGTCTATGGGTATCCCGGACTGGCCCCATGAGGACGAGGCCTTGGTGGAGGTGTATACCTCCGACCAGTGGCGTATCCGGGTGGGCGTCCACCGGGAGGGCAGCGACCGGATCTCCTGGCACTCTTTAGACGTCGGCCCCAGGGCGTATATCCTGGAGCGCCTGCGCGACCCGGAGACGCACGCCTCGGTGAGAAGCTCCATTCTGGAGCTTGTTAAAAGCGTGGACGGCTGGTACGCCGAACACGACTGAACGGGGAAACGAAGCAATCGCAAATGATTGTGATATAAATATACCATAGGGATTCGGGCCTGTCAAGTATATTTTTAAGTATTATTCATGCAAATTTCGCATAAATAAAAAGGCCGGGAGGCAAAGCCCGGCTGGAGAGACACATCGGGGGAACGGGGGGATAGACGGTGAAGCGCATCTTGCTCATCGGCACCGGGGGAACCATCGCGTCCCGGGAGACCGGGGACGGGCTGGCGCCGGAGCTGACGGCCTCGGAGCTGCTGGCGGGGCTTTCCGGGGTGGAGAGCGGCGTCCGGGCGGACGCGGTGGAGCTGCTGGCCCTGGACAGCACCAACATCGAGCCGCGCCACTGGCTGATGATCGCGGCCTGCATAAAAGAGAATTATGTTAACTACGACGGCTTTGTGATCACACACGGCACGGACACGCTGGCCTATACGGCGGCGGCCCTGAGCTATCTTGTGCGGGAAAGCCCCAAGCCCATCGTCCTCACCGGGGCCCAGCGGCCCATGGGGGTGGACTCCACCGACTCCCGGGAGAACCTGCGGGACGCGCTTTTGTGCGCCGCGTCGGATATGCCGGGGGTGTCCATCGTCTTTGACCACAAGATCCTGCTGGGGACTCGGGCCAAAAAGACCCGCTCCAAGAGCTTTTCGGCCTTTGAGAGCATCAACTACCCCGATTTGGGGGTGATCCGGGACGGGGCGGTGCTGCCCTTTATCCGGCAGGCGTGCGGGGCGGAGCCGGTATTTTCGGAGGGCCTGGACACTCAGGTGGCCCTGTTGAAGCTGATCCCCGGCGTCAGGCGGGACGTGCTGGACTTCCTCTTTGAGCGCAGCGACGCGGTGGTTATCGAGAGCTTCGGCGTGGGGGGACTGCCGGAGGCCGGGGGCTTTTTTGAGTCCGTGCGCGGCTGGATGGAGCGGGGGAGGGTCGCCGTCCTCACCACCCAGGTGGAGAACGAGGGCTCCGACCTGACGGTGTACCATGTGGGCCACCGGCTCAAGCGGGAGCTGGGCGTTCTGGAGGCCTACGACATGACCACCGAGGCGGTGATCGCCAAGCTTATGTGGATCCTGGCAAAGACAAAAAATCCCACGGAGGTGGAACGGCTGTTCTACACCCCCGTGGCTATGGATATGTTCCCCCGCCGCGCGGGGGGAGACGGATGCGGCTTCGCCGCGTATTGAATTTGTCGGGCCGCCTCTCTTGGCGGCCCGCCGACATACGCAACGATTTCCCAATGGCTTTCGTTTTCGTATAACGCATGATCCACCCGTACGGGCCGGACACGTCGTCGCGGAACCGGCTTAACCTCGCGTCCCCGCAGGGCGGGAACGCTCAGGCGCACGGTTCGCTCCTCCTTTCCCCATCGGGCAACGGCCCGATGGGGCCCCCAATGCGGCCCGCCAATCGAATTTCAATCCCGCCCCCTAAAAAGGTTGCGGCTTCGCCGCTTATTCCCATTTCGGGCGGGTTTTGAACCCGCCCCTACGGCTCCTAAATCAAATTTCTGGCAATTCGGCGGGCGCGCGATCAGCGCCGGGCGGTGTCGGGGACGATGAGAATGACCTGGCCGGTCACGGTGTTAAAGCCCACGGTGACCTTTTTGCGGTAAAAGTCCTCATAGCGCGGGCGCTTCCAATTCGTAGTATAGATGGGCTTTGTCCAGACCTTAACGGTGTTTCCGCTGGCGTCCCGGACGGTTACGGGGAACGTGACGCGGTTGCCCAAAAAGCCGGTGTGTTTAAACTCCTCCAGCACCTGCTCGGAGAAAATGTAGCCTTCGGGCGACTTGAAAAGGGCCGCGTATTTTACCCCGTAGTAGACGATGAAGGGGACGTACAGCGCCGTAAGGAAACCGATGAAAATCAAAAGAACGGTGTTCCAGTAGTTTGCCAAGCCCGCCATGCCGACGCAGACAAGGACGGCAGAGACAAAAAGCAGGAAAAGATAGGCCCCTGTCAGGGTCTTGAGGCCGGTGAGATACGCTTTGGCCTCCGCTGAAGCCTTGATTTTTTGGCGTGTGTCCATGATTGTTCACCTCGACACAAATTGTATCACAGGAGTTCGGAGTTTACAGGCATTTCGCCTTATTTGATTATGTCAACCACTTCGCCGATATACATGGTGTGGGGGGCTTCGGTTTTGTAGAAGGCGTTGACCACCTTTTCCGGCATGGCGGCGGCGTCCATGTCCTGGCGGTAGATTTTCCTGCAGAGAAGCGTGGTGTGGGCCTCCCGGAAGGTCACGGCGTTTTCCAGAAAGCGCGGGGTTAGGCCGGATTTTTTGACCTTATCCCCGTCCCGGCCCGATTCGCTCCCCAGGAGCAGCAGGGCCTTGCGGCAGGACTCCGGGTAGAAGCTGACGGTGAAAAGGCCATTCTCCTCCAAAAAGCCGTGGGTGTACCGCACGGGCTTGACGTAGACGGTGACCACGCTTTTGCCCCAGAGTGTCCCGGCGCCGCCCCAGCTGACGGTCATGGTGTTGAAGCTGTCCCGCGTCCCGGCGGTGACCAGCGCCCACTCGTTGTTGAAAAGGCTGAAAATATCGGTTCTGAGTTCCATTGAACTGACTCCTTTCCTTAGATGGATTTAGTATACAACAAAGCGGAGGTGTTTTCAATGAAAATCACATTTATCGGCGCCACCCATGACGTGACGGGGAGCTGTACCCTGCTGGAGACGGGGGGCCACACCGTCCTGGTGGACTGCGGTATGCGGCAGGGGACGACGGCCTTTGAGAATGTGCCTCTGCCCGTGGCGGAGAAGGACGTGGAGTGCGTTCTGCTGACCCACGCCCATGTGGATCACTCGGGGCTTCTGCCGCTCCTATACAAAAACGGCTTTCGGGGGGCGGTGTATACCACGGAGGCCACCAGGAACCTGTGCGAGATCATGCTCCGTGACTGCGCCAATATCCAGATGAGCGACGCGGAGTACAAAAACCGCAAGGCCCGCCGCGCCGGTGAGCCGGAGACGCCGCCGCTTTTCGACCTCAACGACGCGGAGGGGGTGCTGAAGCTCTTCCGGGGGTGCGAATACGAGCGGCCCATTCAGATCAACGAGGCCCTCACCGTGCGCTTTACCGACATCGGGCATCTTTTGGGTTCCGCCTGCATCGAGGCGTGGCTCCACGAGGGGGACGAGACGCGGAAGATGGTCTTTTCCGGGGACGTGGGCAACACCGACCAGCCCATTATCCGCGACCCCCAGCGGGTGGCGGAGGCGGACTATGTGCTGCTGGAGTCCACCTACGGCGACCGCTTCCACGGGGAGCGGCGGGAGTACATCAACACCCTGGCGGGGTTTATCCAGAGGACGCTGGACCGGGGCGGCAACGTGATCGTCCCCTCCTTTGCCGTGGGCAGGACTCAGGAGATCCTGTATTTTATCCGCGAGATCAAAAACGCGGGGCTTGTGAAGGGTCACCCGGATTTTCCCGTCTATGTGGACAGCCCCCTGGCCAACGAGGCCACGTCGGTGTTCATGCAGTGCGACACCGCCTATCTGGACGAGGAGACCAGGGCCGTCATGGCCGCCGGGGAGAATCCGCTGGTGTTCCCGGGCCTGCGGCTCACCACCTCCACGGAGGAGTCCAAGGCGCTGAATGCCGACGCGGAGCCCAAGGTCATTCTCTCCGCCTCCGGCATGTGTGACGCGGGCCGGGTACGGCACCACCTGAAATATAACCTGTGGCGGCCGGAATGTATGGTGCTGTTCGTGGGCTATCAGGCGGCGGGGACGCTGGGGCGAATCATCTACGACGGGGCCAGGAGCGTGAAGCTCTTTGGGGACGACGTAGCGGTGAACGCCCAGATCGAGTACCTGCCCGGCGTCTCCGGCCACGCGGACAAGGCGGGGCTGGTGGACTGGATAACCGGCTTTGAGACGAAGCCCCGGAAGGTGTTTGTGAACCACGGGGACGAGGGGGCCTGCGAGGAGTTGGCGCGGTGTCTGCGGGAGGAGCATGGCCTGGACGCCTACGCCCCCTATTCCGGCACGGAGTATGACCTGAAAGCCGGGGAGTTTACACGCATCACCGAGGGCGTCCGGGTGAGGAAGGAGAAGCCCGCCTCCCCGGCCCGCAAACGCGCCGACGACGCCTACAAGCGGCTTTTGGAGGCGGTGAACCGCCTGACGCTCACCGCCCGGGAGTGCGAGGGCATGGCCACCAAGGAGCTGGCGAAGCTTACGAATATGGTCAACTCGTTGACGGATAAAATGCGAAAGTAGGGGACGACGTGGGCGGGGAGCGATTATTTGAGCTGTTACGTTAGTGGTTGTAGGGGCCGCCTCTCCAGGCGGCCCGCCGTCTTACGAAACGATTTCTCAATGATTTTTTTGCTTTCTCCCAACGAACAATTTACCCGTACGGGCCGCCTGCGTCGTCGCGGAACCGGCTTCATCTCACGTCCCCGCACGGCGGGAACGCTCAGGCGCACGGTTCGCTCCTCCTTTCCCCATCGGGCAACGGCCCGATGGGGCCCCCCATGCGGCCCGTCAATCGAATTTTGATTCCGCCTCCCAAAAAGGTTGCGGCTTCGCCGCGTATTCCAATTGCGGGCCGCCAAGAGAGGCGGCCCCTACAAGGGTGTACGATAGATTCACGGGAAAACGTTGGGCCGCCGTGGGCGGCGGCCCGTACAGCGTTTCAGGAAAAATTCCCGGAAATTTGGCGGGCCGGCCGGGTGTCCGGCCCGTACGGGCGGTTGGTACGTTGGGGGAAATGTAAAGATATTGGGGAAGTCGTTGCGTAAGACGGCGGGCCGCCAAGAGAGGTGGCCCCTACAAGCCCTGATGAAAGATTTTGCGATAATAACGCATAAAATTTCCTTAAAAACCGTAGGGGCGGGTTCAAAACCCGCCCGCCGAATTTCTGAAAATTTAATTTAGAACCCGTAGGGGCCGCCGTCCCCGGCGGCCCGTCCCGGTCAACCGTCGGGCGGTCAATCATCGGGGGACGGGTCGCCCGGGAGGGCGACCCCTACGAAAGCATAAGAATGTGTTGTTGCGAAATTCGATGGCGCCATGGGCCGCCGTGGGCGGCGGCCCGTACGGCGATTATTTGAGCTGTTACGTTAGTGGTTGTAGGGGCCGCCTCTCTTGGCGGCCCGCAATTGGAATACGCGGCGTAGCCGCAACCTTTTTGGGGAGGCGGCATCGTGATTCGTTCGGTGGGCCGGCCGGGTGTCCGGCCCCAGCGACGTTTATTTGAGCGGAAGCCTTATATCCCCTCCGCATATTCAACGATCCCCCGGGTGATTCCCAGGGCGTGGGCGGTGGCGAGCTTCTGGCGGAGGGTGGCATCGTCGTCCCAGACGATCACCTGCGCGCGGGAACCAACCCGGCGGGAGGCGGTATTGGCGCACAGGGCGGGGGAGAAGCGCGGCGTCAGCGAGGCAAGCGCGTCCGCCTCCACCGCCTGTCCCACCCCGGCGCGGCAGGGGAGCAAGTAGCCCGCGGGCCGGGCGTCAAAGAGAAGGGCCAGCCTGTCCGCGCCGTAGAGAGTTATAAGCCGCCGCAGCCGCCCCTCATACGTCCCGCCGGTGTTCTGGGCCGGGATCAGCACGAAGGCCCCCGGCGCGGCCTGGGCGTATGCCGGGGGCAGGTACAGCTCCAATCCGGACCGGGCGGCCGCGGTATCCAGGATCTCACAAAACCGCGTCAGGGCCGCGTTGGGCCGGGGAAGCTCCGGTACAAGGCCCTGGCACCCGGCCTGACGGCACCGGCCGACCATTCCCCGGGCCAGGGCCTCATGGGGGCCGTACCCGGAGAAGGCCCTGGCGTCCACCGCCGCCAGGGCGGCCCGCGCCCGGGGCGGGGCGGCGCGCCGGAGCTTCAGATCCCGCCCCAGCGTCCACAGCCGCGCCGCCACGGGGCCGTATTGGGCGGCTTTTTCGATTCGCGCCCCCGAAGCCGCCAGATAAATTTTCATTTCAGCCATATACATTTCCCCGGTTGTGTGCTATACTGCCTGTATGGTAAGAAAATCTATGCGCGAGGTTGGCGGTTATGCGTCTTTCCCTTTTTCCACGGAGAAAATTCAAAACGGTGACGGAGATCACGCCGGAGGCTCTGCGTGCGCTGGGGGTCGAGCTGCTGATCTTGGACGTGGACAACACCATCGCGCCCTACAAGACCCTGACCCTGGAAAAGCCCGTCGTTGACTGGGCGGAGGGCCTGAAACGGGCCGGGATCGTCCTCTATATCGTGTCCAACAACAAGGGCCGGCGCCCGGAGGTCTTTGCGGCGCTTCTGGATATCCCCTTTATCAAGCGGGCGGGCAAGCCCAGCCCCCGGGGGGTGCGGGAGGCCCTGGCGAGAACCGGCGTTGCCCCGGAGCGGGCCGCCCTGGCGGGGGATCAGATCTACACCGACACCATCGCCGCCAATCTGGCCGGGGTGCAGATGCTCCTGGTGGAGCCCATCAAATTTACAAATATTTTCCTGGCGATACGGTACTTTCTGGAGCTGCCGTTCCGGCGGGAAAAGCGCGATCAATAAAGAAACTTTCCAAAAAAGGAGTGTATTCCCATGAACAACGTGAAAAAAATATCCGCCGCCGTGGCCCAAAGCCCCGCCCAGGCCATCTTTGTGACCAGCGCCCAGAACAGGTACTACGCCACAGGGTTCGCCTCCTCCGCCGGGGAGCTGATCATCTGCGGCGACGGCCACGCGGCGCTTTTCATCGACGCCCGGTATTTTGAGGAGGCCAGCCGGAGCATCTCGGAGGTGGAGGTCATTCGCTCCAATGACAAGCCCGTTTACGAGATGATGAACGACTACTTCAAGGCCCACAACGTGACCCAGCTGGCGGTGGAGGAGGATTCCCTGAGCTACGCCGCCTACACGGGCCTCCAGAGCAAGCTGGAGCCGGCCTTCGTGCCGGGACAGGCGATCCTCCGGGATCTGCGGGCCGTCAAATCCGACGAGGAGATGGAGATCCTCATCGCCGCCCAGCGGATCGCCGAGAAGGCCTACCGCAATACCCTGAAGCTCATCACCCCGGACATCACGGAGCGGGAGCTGGCGGCGGAGCTGACCTGCCAGATGCTCAAGGCCGGCGCCCAGGACAAGTCCTTCGACCCCATCGTGGTCTCCGGCGCCCTCTCCAGCGTCCCCCACGGCAAGCCCAGGGACGTGAAGCTCCAGCGGGGCTTTTTGACCATGGACTTCGGCGCGCTCTACAAGGGCTACTGCTCCGACACCACCCGCACCGTGGCCATCGGCGAGCCTACGGCGGAGATGGCGAAGGTCTACGACACCGTCCTCCGGGCCCAGCTGGAGGCCATCGGGGCGGCTAAGGCCGGTATGACCGGCAGGGAGCTGGACGGCGTGGCCCGGAAGGTCATCGAGGACGCGGGCTACGGGGAATATTTCTCCCACTCCCTGTCCCACGGCGTGGGCATCGACATTCACGAGTACCCCAACTGCTCCCCCAGGAGCGAGAACGTACTGCGTCCCGGCGACGTCATCTCCATGGAGCCGGGCATCTACCTGCCGGGACAGTTCGGCGTGCGCATCGAGGACGTTATCCAGATCACGGAAAAGGGCTGCTTCGACCTGACGGAGCTGCCCAAAACGCTGGAGGTTTACTGCGCCTGACAGTTTTTTCGGCGTTTGGCAGATTTTCTCTTGCAAAAAGGGAGAATATGATGTAGAATAAATCAGATACCTTATCAGCTATACTACCTTACGGGAGGATAAAAAACATGGCAACCATTACCGCCAGCGATTTCAGAAACGGCAAGACTTTTGAATATGAGGGAAAGCCCGTTGTCGTTGTGGAGTTCCAGCACGTCAAGCCCGGCAAGGGCGCGGCCTTCGTCCGCACCAAGATGAAGAACCTCATCACCGGCGCCGTCACCGAGACTTCCTTCAACCCCACCGCCAAGTTCGAGGAGGCGTTCGTGGAGCGCAAGGAGGCCGAGTATCTCTATCAGGACGGCGAGCTTTACTACTTCATGGATCCCGAGACCTATGAGCAGGAGCCTGTGGCCGCCTCCAAGCTGGGCGACAACTTCCGCTTCGTCAAGGAGAACATGATCTGCACCATCTCCAGCTACAAGGGCGACGTTTTCTCTGTGGATCCTCCCAACTTTGTGGAGCTGGAGATTGTGGACACCGATCCCGGCTTTGCCGGAAACACCGCCACCAACACCTTAAAGCCCGCCACTCTGGAGACCGGCGCGGAGATCAAAGTCCCCCTCTTTATCAACGTGGGCGACAAGATCCGCATCGACACCCGCGTGGGCGAGTATCTGGAGCGCGCCAAGGGCTGACCCCGTCAAACACGCGTACACCACGGAACGTTATTTTTGAAAGGGAGGAAAACTCTTATGACACCTGCTGAGAAAGTGGCTTATATCAAGGGCCTTATGGAAGGCATGGGCCTGGACACCGAGAAGGGCGAGGGGAAGATCCTGGCGGCTGTCGTAGACGCGCTGGAGGATCTGGCTCTTGGCCAGGAGGATCTCCAGGACGCCATCGAGGAGCTGAACGACGGCCTGGACGCCGTCTCCGACGATCTGGAGCTGGTGGAGAGCGTCGTCTATGAGGAAGAGGATCCCGACGGCGGCTGCTGCTGCGGCCACCGCCACCATCACGGTGAGGACGAGGACGACGACTACGAGTATGAGGTCGTCTGCCCCGCCTGCGGCGCCGAGCTTGTCTTGGAGGAGGGCGACTTGGAGCAGGGCGTTATCAGCTGCCCCGAGTGCGGCGAGACCCTGGAGCTTGACCTCACCGAAGTGGAGGACGAGGACGACGAGGACGATGACGATGACGACTACGAGGAGTACGACGACGAGGATCTGGAACCCGAGGAGTAATTGAAGTCAACAGCCAAAAGGCCGTCCAACGGGCGGCCTTTTTACGTGTAATTGTGTTATGATAGATCTATCCGTACAAAAGATCCGCATTGCCTTTGAGAAGGGCAACGATATCTTAAAGGGCGTCACCTTTGACGTGACGGCGGGGGAACACGTGGGCGTCCTGGGCCGCAACGGGGCGGGGAAGACCACCCTCTTTCGCGTGATCTCCGGGGAGCTGGAGGCCGACGAGGGCGTTGTGGTCACGCCGCCGGGGAAGCGGGTGGGCGTTCTCAGCCAGCTGCCCGTGTACCCGGAGTATTTCACCGGGGAAGACGTGCTGCGGCAGGCCCAGCGGCGCATCGAGCGCATGGGCCGCCAGATGGAGGAGCTGGAGGAGAAGATGGCCTCCGGCGGCTCCGACAGCGACACCCTCCGGGCCTACGACAAGCTGTCGGCGGAGTTCCAGCGCCTGGGCGGCTGGGAGCTGGAGCGGTTTCGGGACACGGTGGCCAACGGCCTGGGGATCCCCCGTATCCAGCGGGAACAGCCCTACGCGGAGCTGTCCGGCGGGGAGAAGACCCGCCTCAACCTGGCCCGGCTCATTCTGGAGGACACCGATATCCTCCTGCTGGACGAGCCCACCAACCACCTGGATATGTCCGCCGCCGAGTGGCTGGAGGACTACCTGAACCGCTTCAAGGGCACCGTCCTGGCCATCTCCCACGACAGATATTTTCTGGATAAGACCGTCAGCCGGGTCATCGAGATCGTAGACGGCCTGCCGGAGTTTTACAGCGGCAACTATTCCTTTTATCTTCAGGAAAAACAGCGCCGGTATGAGGAGCGCCTGCGCCAGTACGAAAAGCAGGAGGCCAAGATCGCCCAGCTCCAGAAGGCCGCCGCCGACCTGCATCTTTGGGCCTTTATGGGGAATGATAAGCTCCACAAGCGGGCCTTCTCCATGGAAAAGCGCATCGAGCGTATGCGGGTGACGGACCGGCCCCGGGAGGAGGCGCGTATGCGCTCCCGCTTTAGCGAGACGCGGTTCCGGGGCGACGAGGTGCTGGTGGCCCGGGGCGTTACCAAGGCCTTTGGGGACAAGAGGATATTGGGGGAGACGGAGCTGCTCATCGAACCTGGGGAGTCCGTGGCCCTCATCGGCGACAACGGCACGGGCAAATCCACCCTGGTGAAGATGATCCTGGGCCTGGAACCCACGGACACGGGCTTTATCCGCCTGGGCCCCGCCGTCAAGGCGGCCTATCTGCCCCAGACCGTGCGCTTTGAGGACGAGAACAGCTCCGTGCTGGAGGCCATGATGACGGAGGCCAAATGCGCCCAGCAGGAGGCCAGGGACAGGCTGGCGGCCTATCTTTTCCGGGGGGAGAGCGTCTTTACCCGGGTGGGCGACCTGTCCGGCGGGGAGCGCAGCCGCCTGAAGCTGTGTATGCTGATGCGCTCGGACATCAACTTTCTGATCCTGGACGAGCCTACCAACCACCTGGACGCCATGAGCCGGGAGTGGATCGAGGAGGCCCTGTCCGACTACACCGAGGCCCTGCTGTTCGTGTCCCACGACCGGTATTTCATCAGCCGCTTTGCCACCCGCGTCTGGGCCATGGAGAAGGGGCAGCTCCGGGACTACCGCATGGGCTTTGACGAGTACCGGGCCTATCTTGACCGGCAGAGGCAGCTGGCCCAGGCGGCCGCCGCCAAAACGGAGAAGCCCAAAAAGGAGCCGAAAAAAACGCCGGCGGCCAAGGGGGCCAGCGCGGCGCGGCTGGAGCGGGACATCGCACGGCTGGAGAGCCGGATCGCCGAAAACGAGGCCGCCCAGGAGTCCGCCGCCACCGACTACCAGCGGCTGATGGAGCTTACAGAGGAGCATCAGGCTCTGGCCCAGGAGCTGGAGCGGCTGTATATCGCCTGGGAGGAGGCGTCGGAATGAAAAAAACCGCCCGCTATTGTATCCCCATCGTGATCCTGCTGGTCTTGGCGGCGTTCTTTCAGTTCGCCATGATCGGCTACCGTTTTCTGCCCGTGTGCTTTGTGGGGATCGCCGCGCTGATCCTCTGCTATATGCTCCTGCGGCTGTTGTCCGCCCGGCATCAAAAGGCCGCCTCCGCCCTGCGGGGCTTCCTCAACGTGTGCGTGGTGGCGGGGTTCCTGGCGGTGTTCGTCACCGAGGGCTATATCGTGGCGGAGCGAATCAACGCCCGCCCCGGGGAGACCCGGGAGCGGTACGCCGTGGTGCTGGGCGCGGGGGTCAACGGGACGACGCCCTCCCGGGCCCTGCGGGTGCGGCTGGAGACGGCCCTGAAATTCGCCGGGGAGAACCCGGACGCCATTTTGGTGCTGTCCGGCGGCCAGGGGGCGGGGGAGGATATCTCCGAGGCCCAGTGTATGTTCAACTGGCTTACAGGCCGGGGCGTGGACGCCTCCCGCCTGGTGCTGGAGGATCAGTCCACCAGCACCGAGGAGAACCTGACCTTCTCCCGGGCGAAGCTCCGGGAGCTGGGGGCGGAGCGGGAGAACGTCACCGTCATCACCGGCGGCTACCACATCGCCCGCGCCCGGCTGATGGCCGCCGATTTGGGCTATCCCTCCACCACCGCCCGGGCCGCCTACTCCGGCTACCCCGTCCTGGAGATGAATTACTATCTCCGGGAGGTCCCGGCCATCTGGTGGTATTTATTTACTCGATAGAAAATAAAAAACCGTCAAATACAAAATCCCAGGAGGGCCGCTTTCGCGGCCCTCCTGGCGTGTATGTGGCAATGTTCGATAGTATGACGGGGGTCAGCCCGCCGCGTCGCGGGAAAGGGCGGTGTACGCCTGGACGAGCAGGGCCGAAAGCTCCGTCTCGCTCAGGGAGAAGATATCCACCGTGTCCGTGGGCTTCTCCACGCTTCCCCCGGCGGCAAAGGAGACAGTCAGCGGGCCGGAGGACGCGCCGCCGGAGCGGATAAGCGCGTTGTCAAAGGTAAAGCCGCTGTCCGTGACGCGCAGCGCCCCGCTGATACTGCCGCTCTTTTGGGGGGAGTCCAGCGAAAGGGTCAGCTGTTCCCCGTCTAAGGCGGTGGACAGCACGGAGATCGCGCCGCCCCGCTCCAGGGTGAGGGTGTGGCTCCAACGATCCTGCCCGCCGACGGGGCGGCTTTTGAGGACGGCCGTCTCCCCGGCGTGAGTGAGGGTGAGCGTCTCGCCCTGCTCCGTGAAGAAGTCCAGGGCTATCTCCGACGTGGAGCCGTCCCCGCCGGGGAAGGAGAGGCTCAGGGAGGTAAGACAGCCGTTGGCGACGAACACGCCCCGGCACGGGGCGGCGGGGGAGGCGGCGTCCAAATCAGCGCCATAGGAGGCCAGGGCGGCCTCCAGCCCCGGGAATACGCGCCCCAGCCGCTCCCGGAAGGCCGCCATAGCGGCGCTGTCCGCCTCCACGGTGAGGATACAGCCGTCGGTTTCCTGATCCCCGAACGCCACGGTGGACGGCTCCACAGTCACCTGGGCGGCGTCCAGAAGCTCCCGGAGGGCCTCTTTGAGACACTTTTCCGCCTCCTCCGGGCCGGGGATCCCCGGGGCGGCGCGGGCGGCGTCCAGCAGGCCCTCCAGCTCCTTCAGGGAGGCCAGCGCGTCCTCCTCCAACAGAGCGCCCAGGGCGCTGTTGCTGGCCCGCTCAAAGACGTCCTCCGGCGCGAAGCCGTAAAAGCTCCCGCCGGTGATCTCCGGCAGGCTGACCCCGAAAAAGCCGGAGTCGGCGTAGAGCAGGACGCGGCCCTGGGCTGTTTGGGTCTCCAGGCCGATCCGACCGGCCCGCCGGTCAAAGGATATTTTGGCGCTCACGGCCCCCGGGGCCTGTCCCTCCGCCATTTGCAGGGAGAGAACGCCGGACTCGGCCCGCAGATCCCCCAGCGCCGCCAGGGGCGACCCGGCGTAACGATCCCTCAGGGCGGCCAGGGTATTTTGCCCGTTGACCCACAGGAAGCCTGCCGGATCCTTGTCGGGGGAGGGCATTTCGGCCCCGTCGGCCAGCAGATCCGCCACCCCTAAAAAACCGCCCTTTTTCCCACAGCCGCCCAGGGTAAGCGCCAGCGCCAGGGCCAGCGCCAGGGCCAGCGCCAGGCAGAGAAGCCGGTATGTACTGGATTTCAAGCTCATCGCGTCCTTTCCGTGTATTACCAGAAATTATAAGCTAAAAAATTGCGAAGTCAAGGGAAAATGGGGGAAAGCTTTCGCTCTCCCCCATTAAGATTTACTTAAGAAGCCATTAACCCGCAAATCATTCCCCGAACAGCCCGTTAAACAGGAGCTTCGACACCAGCCTGTATAGCTCCGTGCCGCTCATATCCGCCACGTTTTTGGTACTGGCGGGGGCGGCGGGGGCCTCCCCGGGGCCGGCGGTGAAGGTCAGCTGATTGCGGTCGCCCCGCTCGCCGGAAAACCAGATGCCCTCAAAGCGCAGGCTGTCCGTCTCCGCCTGGGCCGTCCCGTCCAGGCACAGGTCGGTGACGTCGTTGGTGTAGGCCATCAGGTAAAGCGCCCCGTCGGCCTTCCAGTCGATGTTGGTGACGGTGGGCATATCGCTGTGGGTCACCATGTCGAAGTGGATATCGCTGTCCAGGGTCAGGGTGAAGTCCAAGAGGTTCTGGATCTGCACGCTGACGGTTTTATCGTCGTCGCCGTAGAGGCTCCCCTCCACTGCGCTGTCGCCGTCCTCCAGGGAGATGACCAGCCGGAAGGACAGGAGCCGCCCGTCGGCGGTATCCAGCTCCAGCTCCGCCCCTTTGGCGCCGGTCCTCAGCGCGTCCAGGTGGTCGGAGACAGTCAGCACCCGCTCGTCCTGGGAGACGATGCCGTAGAGCAGCACGGCCTCCGGCAAGAGGTTGGCCGCGTCGGCCACCAGCTGTCCGGCCTCCTGGCCGGTGAGGGAGGCCCTGACGGCGTACCCCTCAAAGCTTTGCCCCCCGTGGGAGAGCTGCCGCTTCTCCGCCGTCAGCTCCCGGCCCGCCAGAAGGCTCAGCAGGGAGCTTTGGATACCGTCCAGGAACCCGGCCTTAAGGATCCCCACGTTGCCGGGGACGGAGGCCAGGAAGCTGTCGCCCCGGGCCAGCGCCTCGGTATTCAGGGAGAAAAGCTCCGCGAAATCCGTACCCTCCAGCTGTTCGGCCATATTCTGGGGTGCGAAGCCGTAAAAGGTGTCGCTGTCGAAAAGCGCCGACCCCATGCCCGTAAACTCCGGGCTGTACCAGAAGCGCAGGGGCAGGGAGAGGGCCGCGCCGGCCTCGTCCGTGCCGGTGAGGGTCACCTCCGTCAGCGCCGTCCCGGCGGCGCGGTTCATGGCCAGCGTCCCGGCGGCGGTAAGGGCGTTGTCGCCCCTGTCGTCGGGCAGGCCCACGGTAAAGTCCGCCGCCACGTTCTCCTGCTCCGAAAACCGCAGATACGCCCCCAGGCGCGAGATGTCGATCCGCGCTTTCAGCTCGGCGGCGGTGGTTTTGAGGGCCTCGGTGGCAAAGGCCTCCGGGTCCGGCCCCTTCTCCGGAGGCGCGGTACTGACGGAGGAGCCAGTGTCGCCGGTATCGTCCGGCTTACCGGCCCTGTCGCACCCGGCCAGGGCGGACAGGAGCAGCAGGGCGGAGAGGCCCAGGGCCAGCAGACGGCGGGAAAGCTTCATGGAAAAGTCACCTCATGATCATAGCGGTGTTCAGCACCAGCGTGGAGTTCACAAAAAGCACATCGGCGCCGGGGGTGAACGTAACGTAGTTGGGCAGATAGGCGGTGGTCACATACCGAAGGTCTATGACCGTGATCTTGGCGTAGGCCCCGGTGAACAGCGGGGCCAGGGAGGAGCCGAAGGAGTCCCGGAAGATGTAAAGCTCCCGATCCGTCCTGGCGTTGGGACACTCTATCTCAATTATGGGCTGAGTGCCGCCAAGAAATACATCGTACCCGTCCATACCCTCAAAAAGCTCCGTGGGATAGACGGCGTCGTACGTATACATGGGGCCGGAGACGATGGCGCTGTCGGTGTACGCGCTGGTGAGATACGTAAGGTCGTCCGTGTCCATGGGTACCGCCGCCTGGCCCAGATACACCCCGTAGAAGGGGGAGAGGGTGTGGGCGGTGTACTCGCTGGCCGGGGTCAGGTATTGCCCCACGCCCATGGCGTCGCCCAGCTTTTGAACGGTGTCGAAAAGCTCCGGCTGTTTCCAGTGGGTGTCCGTGCGGTAGTACTTGTCCAGGGACAGGGTGTCTCGGATATCCACAAATTCCGCCCCCTTGACGTCGTTCTCCATTATAGCATAGAGCCTGTCATAGTCAAGATGGGGATAGCCCTGATCGCGCACAAAGTACGTCTTGTCCGGCACCACGGTGTAATATACGTTGCAGTCGGCCAGCCACGCCTGGATAGCGGCGTTGTAGAGGGCCGCGCCGTAGCTGATCTGATCCTCATTGGTGACCGTCTCGGTCTTGAAAACCATGCCGTCCTTCAGGAAGATGCCGTTGGAGTCAAGCTGGCGCATACCGTAGAAACGGTAGACGGCGTTGACCTGGCGGAACCCTTCCCGCAGGGGGAACTGATCCAGCAGATAGGACTCCAGATCGTCGGAGAACTCCCGGCTGAACAGCGCCCGGGCGCTGATCTCCGGGGCCTGGGCCAGCTCACGGCGCTCGGTGTAGCTCTTGTCCTTGTCCGGCAGCAAAATCTGCCAGACCGCCAGTCCGAAGATGAGACAGACGAACACGGCGACAGTGAGGATATATTTCGCTTTTTTCATGTCCGTCCCTCCTTAAAAGCGGAAATACAAAAACGGGTTGAAGGAGCCGTTGATGATAAGCGCGGTGCTCAGCACCAGCAGCACCCCCGCCGCCAGCGGCTCCAGCACCACCTTGGGCGCCTCCGCCAGCTTGTTGTAGAGGAGCTTGGGCAGGGGCGTCGCGCCGATGATGGCCACAAGAATGGCCACGGCGTAGCTGCGCAGGTAATAGACCGCCTCGGCGCTTATGAGCGGGATCCCGCCCGCCCCGAAGAGGCCCCCCAGATCGGCCGCCACGCCCTTGAGACCGGCGGCGTTGAAGATCACAAAGCTCAGCACCACAAGGATCAGCACATAGAGGTGGGAGATAAAGGCCGGGAGCTTTTCCAGTACCTTCCCCAGCCACAGCTTTTCCACCATGAGCAGTACGCCGAACATCACGCCCCACAGAACGAAATTCCACTCCGCCCCGTGCCACGCGCCGGTGAGGATCCACACGATGGCGATGTTCCTCAGCCACTTGAGCTTCGTGGTGCGGTTGCCCCCCAGGGGGATATACACATAGTCCCGGAACCAGCCGCCCAGGGTCATGTGCCAGCGCCGCCAGAACTCGGTGATGGATCTGGAGATGTAGGGGTAGTTGAAATTCTCCGGGAACTTAAAGCCGAACATGGCCCCCAGGCCGATGGCCATATCCGAATAGCCGGAGAAGTCAAAGTAGATCTGCAGGGCGTAGGCCACGGCATAGAGCCAGTAGAACAGCACCGACTTGTCGCCGGAGTCCCGGAAGATCTGGGTAAGCTCGCCCATGACGTTGGCGATCAGCACCTTCTTGCCCATGCCGAAGGCGAAGCGCCGGATGCCCTGGGCCACGCCCTCCAGGGTGTGGCGGCGATCCTCCAGCTCCGCCGCCACGTCCACATACCGCACGATAGGCCCCGCGATAAGCTGTGGGAACAGGCACACGAAGGTGGCCATGGTGCCAAGATCTTTCTGGGCGTGGGCGCGCCCCCGGTACACGTCGATGGTGTAGCTCATGGTCTGGAAGGTGAAGAAGCTGATGCCGATGGGCAGAGGCACCCCCGTCTTGGGAATGGAGGTACCCAGAAGGGCGTTCACCGTCCCGATGAGGAAGTCCGTGTACTTGAAAAAGCCCAGCATGCCCAGATTGATGACGATGGAGGAGATGAGGGCGATCTTGGCCTTTTTCTCCCCCCTGTGCTTCTCGATGTAGATGCTGTGGAGCCAGTCGGAGATGGAGGAAAAGACCAGCAGCAGCACATAGACCGGCTCCCCGAAGAAGTAAAAGACCAGGGAGGCCAAGAGCAGGACGTAGTTTTTCGCCTTGACCCCCGGCGCGATGGCGTAGAGCAGCAGCACCACCGGCAGAAAGGCGTAGAGGAAGGTAACTCCCGAAAACAGCATAGGCGTCTCTCCCTATTTTAAGAATCGTAATTATCGAAAAGGGCGGGTTTGGGAACCCGCCCCTACGGCGATCATTCGGTTAAGGCGTTGAAGGCGTCGATGAAGGTCTGGGCGTCCAGACCCAGCTCGCTGGAGGTCATGACGAAAAGCACCAGGCCGTCCTTGACGGCGGAGGCCACGGAGTCGGCGGTCATGCAGATCATCCAGTTGGGGTTGGCGTTCTTCTCAAGCTCGGCCTTCAGGTCGTCCGCGCTCTGGCCCTCGCCGGGCTGGATCAGCAGCACCACGTGGGCCTGGCCCATCATGGGCTGGTTGACGGCGATCTTCGCGCCGGCGGGGACGTCCATGTTGTTGAACCAGTTCTTAAAGAGGCCCTCCGTCTCAAAGCCGGCGTCCTGCAGGGCGGCAAAGGAGGTGGTCTCTACCGGCATCTCCCCGGTCTTGCCGTCAACGATCCCCTGGAGCTTCTCCACAAGCTGTTCGTCGGTGAGGTTGGAGGCGGCGTCCTTGTCCCCCTTGTTGTTGTCGCCGCCGCAGGCGGCCAGGGCCAGAACCATCATCAGGGCCAGGATCAGCGCGATTACCTTTTTCATTTTTCATTTCTCCTTCAATAAGTATTCCTATCATCAGCCGTTGAACGCGGCGATAATGGCGTTGGCGGTCTCCTCATTGGACATGACGAAGAGTACCAGATTCCCCTTGACGGCGTACTGGACGGAATCGGCGGTAGCGCAGACCATCCAGCGGGGATTGGCGTTGTCGTTGAGATTCTTGGCGTAAGCCTTGGCGTCCTCGCCCGCGGGAACCTCGATGAGCATGACAATGTGGGCGGGAGGGGCCATCTGCAGGTGGTTCATAGCCACGCGCATGCCCTCGGTGTACTGGACCTTGCCGCCGAAATAGTTGCTGAAATCAGCGGAGGACCGGGGAGCGGCGCAGTAGGAACCCTCCACGATGTCCGCACACAGGGCGTCCAGCTGATCCAGCAGGTCGCCGGGGTCGGCTACGGGGATATCCTCGCCCTCAGAGCCGCTGTTCCCGCCGGGGGTCACGATGCCGCCGGGGCCGAATTGGAAGCCGGGGCCGCCAAAACCGGGCGTGCTGTCCCCGGTGGTGTCCTCAGCCGTGTCGGCGGTGGTGTCCTCCGTGGTGTCGGGGGGTGTGGTGTCCGGGGGCGTCGTATCTTTTGCGGTGTCAGGGGGAGTGGTATCTTTAGGAGTGTCCTTGGTGGTATCTTTGGTGGTATCCTTGGTCGTATCCTTCACGGTGTCCCCGGTGGTGTCCGGCGCGGCGGTGTCCTCGGTGGTGTCCTTCCCGGTGTCCGGCGCGGCGGTGTCCTCGGTGGTGTCCTTCCCGGTATCCGGCGCGGCGGTGTCCTCAGAAGTGTCCTTGGCGGTATCCTCCGCGGTGTCGGTGGCGTCGGTGGAATCCGTGGCGTCGGGGCCGTCGTTTTTGGGGGCGCAGGCGGCAGCGGACAGCGCCAGGATCAGGGCCAAAAGGAGAGCGGTTATCTTTTTCATGTCGGTATGTTCCTTTCAGGGATTTGCGTGTTTTGTGGTCACGCACCCTTATGACATACCATATCTGCGAAAAGTTCCCGTTTCGTCAAAAATTTTTCCATTTTTCACTGGATCCCGGCCAGCTCCCGTATGACCTGGCCCGCCAGGATCAGCCCCGCCGCCCCGGGGACGAAGGCGCAGCTCCCCGGCGTGTCCCGGCGGCCCGGATTCTCCGCCGCCGCGGCCTCCCGCTCCTCGGGGGCGGGGACAAGGGGCGGCTCCTGGGACCAGACCACCTTCAGCCGGTCTATGCCCCGCCGCCGCAGCTCCTTGCGCATGATCCGCGCCAGGGGATCGCCCTGGGTCTCGAAGATGTCCGACACCCTGAAGGCCGTGGGGTCAAGCTTGTTCCCCGCGCCCATGGCGCTGATGATGGGAACGCCCGCCTCCCTGGCCTGAACGGCCAGCGCAAGCTTGCCGGTTACCGTGTCGATGGCGTCCACGATGTAATCGTACCGGGTAAAATCGAACCTGTCCGCCGTGTCCGGCCCGTAAAAGAGGGGCCACAGGGTCAGGCGTATCTCCGGGTCGATGTCCCGAATACGGGCCGCCGCCGCCTCCACCTTGCTCATGCCGACGGTGGAGCGCAGGGCGTAGAGCTGGCGGTTCAAGTTGCTGACGCTGACGGTGTCCTTGTCCACCAGATCCAGCGCGCCAACGCCGGACCGGGCCAGGGCCTCGCAGGCATAGCCGCCCACGCCCCCCAGGCCAAAGACAGCCACCCGGCTCCGGCGGAGCCTCGCCAGGCCCTCCCGGCCTATCAGCATGGCCGTCCGGGACAGCGCCTCGCTCATGCCTCCACCCCCTGGGTGTCCAGGGCCTCCAGCGCCGCCTGTCCTCGGGCGGTGAGGGCCATGCTCCCCAGCCGGGAGCAGTTTACATAATCCTTATAATCGAACCCCGCCAACGGCAGGTCATAGTCCAGGGTCACAAGGCCGTAGAGCTTCAGAGCCGTCACCGCGTTGGAGAAGGGCTCGCCGTTGGGGGAGAGGTACACGGGCTTGCCCTCCCGTTCCCCCAGGGGGAGAAAGGCGAATTCCCCCAAAAGGCCCAAAAGCTCCAGCGCCTTGCCGGTCAAATAGATATCCCCGCACCCTCCGCAGGAGGTCATATCATCACCCCAGAGATCAGTCTGTCAAAAGCCCGTCCATTGTACCACATTCCCCGCCAATTGTCAAATGTTCCCTAGGCCCACGGCGTGACGCCGTATTCCCGTGAATCTATCGTATCGCATTGTAGGGGCCGCCTCTCTTGGCGGCCCGCCGAATTACCGATAATCCACCCCAAACGGCCGTACGGGCCGCCGCCCACGGCGGCCCACGTCATACGCAATATCTTCCCCATATCTTTCATTTTCCCCCAACGCACAATCCCCCCGTACGGGCCGGACACCCGGCCGGCCCGCCGAACGAATTTCGATTCCGCCTCCCAAAAAGGTTGCGGCTGCGCCGCGTATTAAATTTTTCGGGCCGCCTCTCTTGGCGGCCCGTGGCACCATCGAATTACATTACGACTTATTCTAACGATTTCGTAGGGGTCGCCCTCCCGGGCGACCCGTCCACCGTTGATTGACCGCCCGGATATTGACCGGGACGGGCCGCCTAAAGAGGCGGCCCCTACAAGTCCTATTGAAAGATTATTCAAAATTAACGCATTAATTTTCCTTAAAAACCGTAGGGGCGGGTTCAAAACCCGCCCGCGAATTTACGGAAAACCTCCCCATAAGTTGTAGGGGCCGCCTCTCTTGGCGGCCCGTGGCACCATCAAATTTCGCAATGGCTCATTCTTACGCTTTCGTAGGGGTCGCCCTCCCGGGCGACCCGTCCACCGTTGATTGACAGCCCGGATATTGACCAGGACGGGCCGCCGGGGACGGCGGCCCCTACGTTGTCTAATGGAGCCGTTGCGATAACGGCCGTACGGGCCGCCGCCCACGGCGGCCCACCAAACTCATTCATTTATGCAACTTCTGAATAATTAAAAATAATGCTTGACAAATGCTTTGCTTTATAGTATAATGCACCCGTAAGGCGAAGCTAGCCTCTCCACAGGCGGTTGCTGCCGTCCACGTCGCCGGTGATGGCGTCGGGCCAGTCCGAGGGGGCTGTCCGCACGGAGATATTGTCCCGGTACACCCCGGCGGGGGCCGTCAGGGGGTTGTCCCGGAAGATGAAATTCTGCTGCTCATTGTCCACGGAGACGCAGCCGGTGACCCGGAGCTTTCCGGGGTTGAAGTTGTCGGAGAAGCCCGCCATCAGGTTGCGGAAGGCCACGCAGTTTTCCAGCACATGGCCCACGGGCAGGCCCTCGCCGCCCACCTTGAAGCCGTTGCCGCCGCCTCCGCCCAGAATGACGTGTTCCTGGTCGGCGGGGTCGGTCCAGATGCCGTTGCGGAAGGCCACGCACCCCCGCAGGACGACGGGGGAGCTTTTGCCGCTCTCCACCTTGTTGTAGAGGTCGTAGCCGTCGTCCACGTTGTCGTGGGAGACGCACCCCTCAAACACGTTCCCCGGCCCCACGCCCACCTTGGCGGCGAAGCCGTCGGCGTTCATGTGCTTGGGGTCGATGTTGCCATAGCTTTCGCACCGGCGCACCGTGTTGTGGCTGGGCCAGGCGAAGTTGAACCCCGCCGGTTGGCCCCGCCCGATCATGAGGCCCGTCTCCTCGCAGTCGTGAAAGACGCAGTTTTCCACCAGATTGAAGCTGCCGGTGATCAGGTTCCGGGTCTTGGTGAAGGTCAGATCCAAAACGCGCCAGAAGCAGGAGTTCAGCGCCAGCCCGCCCAAAATGCGGGGCTTTTCCCCGGCGGCGGGGCGGACGGTCTTGGGCCGCTCCAGCCCTCCGGCCTGCTCCGGCTCCAGGGCCAGCGCTTCCCGGTAGTCGCCGCCCATCAGATACACCGTACCCCCCTGTCCGATCCGCCTGAGCGCGGCCTGAAGGGAGAGGGGTTGGTCAGGCGTACCCTGCGCGTCCTCCCGTCCCTGGGGAGCGGCGTAGAGTTCGCTGGGACTGGCCTGCTTATCTAAGCTGACGGTGAAGCTCTCCCGGAGCGACCGCCCCTTGAAGCGGTAGAGGCAGTCGAATCTGTTGTCCCCCGGCTTGAGCGTCACCGCCAGGGCGGCGGGGCGCTCCCCCTTCAGGGCCACGGTCCCGGCGGGGACGCCGTTCATCAAAATATCCGCCTGGCCGTCCTCGTTCCCCTGGAGGGTGAGGGCGTAGTCCGGGGCCGGGGCTTTCGTGCCGGAACGCAGATACAGCGTGGGCTTCACGTTGTCGTTCACCGGCACCCACAGCGCCGGGGCCGGGTCGGGGGCGGTGTAATCCGTCACCTGCAGGTCGATATGCGCAAAGCGCACCTGGGCGTTCCGGGAGGCGAAGAAGCCTATGTAAAGACGCTCCGGGTCCTGCTGCTCCAAAAGGTTGGGCGGGCAGTCGGGGATATACCAGGGGGCGGACATGGCCCCATCGGCCGTCTCCGCCGCCGCGAAGAAGCCCTTCTCGTCCCGGCCCAGGGTCATTCTGACCCCCTTGCCGCCGGTGACGATCCTGGTCTCAAAGGGCAGATCCAGGTGATCCAGCGTCACGCCCACCAGCTCCCCGGGGTCGTATACGCCCCGGCGGCGGGTGACCCGCAGGGCGTTCTCGTCCCTGTTCCCGGCGAACAGGCCCAGATAGACCATGTTGGAGGGGGCGGGGATCTCCTGGAAGGAGGGGTCGTAAGGCTCCCGCCGGGCCGGCCCCACCGTGTCCCTGGCCATCAGGCCAAAGCCGCACTGCTGGGGGGTGTCGGAGGTACCCTCCCGCCCGTAATTCTCCACGAACACGTCCGCCGTCAGCACAAAGCTCTCCCGCCGGGGATCCAGCTCCACGTAGTAGTAGAGAAGCCCGTCATGACCGCCGGTGATCTTGCCGCCCCGGCTCTCCAGAGTGACGGAGCCATCGCCGTTGACCCTGGCTTCGTGGAGGCCGATCTTGCCCGCGTAGGCGGGCAGCAGCAGGGTGGAGGTGAAGTTCAGGTCCGTGGACTGCCCAAAGACCCGTGACTGCCAGTTGCGCTTGCTCATGTGATCACACTCCCAACTTTTTTATATATTTCAGCGCGTTTTATACGGTTTTTTGGAGGTTTTTGATTACGAAATCTTATGTTATGTACGGGCCGGAGCGCGGCCCGGGGCTTATAAGCCCAACGTGTCCGAAATGTTCTCGATGATATTTCCCGCGGTCTTCAGGAATTTCCCGGCGGCGCTGGCCTTCTTTTTGGGCATGGCCACAATGGCCCCCACCGTCCCGCCGGCGATCATGCCGATGGCGATGCCCTTGGCGAACTCTGTCATGCGACGTCCCTCCTTTGTAGGTTCAGCGTTAGCTTTCCACAAAAGGGGCGAAAGTTTCCTGTCAAATCTTTGTAGTCCGGCACAGGTCGAACCACTCGCAGGAGCCGCAGATTTTTTTAAACCTATCCGTTTCAAAAACGCCTTCCCGCGCCCTGGCCGCCAGCTCGCGCCAGGGGAGCGCGTCCCCGGCTTCAACGCCCAGCGCCTCCGCCACCGCCGCGTCCATGGCCTCCACCTTTTCCAGCGTGGCGCATTTTCCGGCGCGGTTATGGGGGCAGACGGCGCAAAGCTCGTCACAGCCATAAATTATGTTAACTTGTGTTTCGTGGAATTTTTGGAGTGTTTCGCAGATCTCCGTCATGTGTTCTGTAAACCTGTCGTCGTACCCGTGGCCGGTGAATTTTTGGATACACAGGGCGTGGTGGGGCCGCAGTCTCATAGCGCGCCTCCCAGGGGGCGCAGGGTGATCTCCCCGCCGGACAGGGCCTCCTGGCCGCCGTCCTCATACCGCACCAGCAGGCGGCACCGGCCGTCAGAACCCAGGACGCGGGCCTTTCTGGCCCCGTCGCCCCGGCTCACCAGCACGTCCCGGCCCACATAGAGGAGCCTGGGGGCGTAAGCGGCGTGGAGGTCATAGGCCGGGAGGGCTGTATAGATGGCGTAAAACTCCGAAAGCACGGCGGCGGCCAGGGCCGTCAGGGCGCCGGGGCGATCTGTCTCCAGCACCGCTCCGGCCACGGAGGCCAGCTCCGCCGGGAACCCGCCGGGGGGCGGCGTCAGATTGACGCCCAGGCCCAGCACCACATGGGCGAGGCCGCCCTGGGGATCGAATACCGCCTCGGTCAAGATGCCGCAGACCTTTTTGCCCCGGATATACACGTCGTTGACCCACTTGATACCGGCCTTGACGCCAAAAAGGCCCTCCACCGCCCGGCACACCGCCACGGCGGCGGCGGGGGTCAGCAGGGTCAGGTCGTCCCGGGAGAGGGCGGGCCGCAGCAGCAGGCTCATATAGAGGCCGTGGCCGGGCGGGGAGTAGAAGCTCCGGCCCAGGCGGCCCCGGCCGCCCGTCTGGCCCAGGGCGATGAGGACGCTGTCCCCGGGCAGGGCGCCGGCGTCCCGCTTGAGGGCGGAGTTTGTGGAGTCGCAGGACTCCACGATCCGCACCTGAAGCCCCTCCGGCGTACCCCGGAGGAGGGGGAGAAGCTCTGACTCAGTCAAGGGAGAAGTCCTCCCCGGAATATTTTTCGCTGTTGAGCGGGGCCGGGGCGGGCGGCTCACGCTTCAGGGGGTCGTAGCGGAAGCTCCTGCACTGGCCGACGGCGGAGACCACGCCCTTTTTGTAGCAGACGGTCTCGGTGTCGCTGATATTTGTACCCCTGGCGCAGTAGGCGCAGCAGGGTTCGATGTGGCGGCGAAAGAGCATTTGCCCACCCTCCCTTGCTTTTTTCCTCCATTATACACTATCGTGTTTCTTTTTTCCACTGATTTTTAAAGAAACAGCGGAAACCGCCAGAAATACCGCCAGCACCCCGGCGGAGAGCAGGGCGGAACCCCGGAGGGCGGAGGCGAAATCCAGCTCCGCCAGCTCCCCCACCTGGACGGCCAGGAACGCCCCCAGGGGGGTGTTGGCGGAGAGCAGGGAGGCGGCCATGCCCGCAAGACAGGCGGAGAGCAGCCCGTGGAGGAGCTTTCCCGCCAGGTAGGTGCGGGCGGAGAGGCCCGCCTCGGTCAAAAAAGACAGCACCTGGCAGTGGACGGACAGCCCCGCCCAGCCCAGCATAAAGGCCGCCATGGCGATGGACGCGCCCAGGGAGCCGGACACCTCCCGGAGACTCCACACGCCGCTGGTCAGCTCCAGAAGCCCGGAGATCAGCAGCGGCCCCCAGTCCCCGTTGAGGCCCACGGCCCCCAATACCGCCTCCAGCGCCCGGGACACCGCGCCCATGAAGCCGGAGAGGAACAGAAGCTTCAAAAGCACCGTGAAGAAGATGACGAAGCCGCAGATGCCAAGGCAGGACTGGAAGGAGGAGCTGACGGCCCGGACGAAGGCCGCCGGGAAGGACGCGCGGGGGGACTGGCCCCGCTCGGGCCTTGTGATCCCGCCCTTCCCGCCGTGGCCCCGGAAGAGGAGGCCCACCAGCAGGGAGGCGGCGAGGTGGGTCAGATACAGAAGCAGGCCCACGGCGGAGCTGGAGAAGATGCCCGCCCCCACCACGCCGAAGATAAAGGCGGGGCCGGAGTTGTTGCAGAAGGCCAGCATACGCTCCGCCTCCAGACGGGAGCATTTTTTGGCTTTATACAGCTCGATGACCGTCCTGGCCCCCACCGGGTAGCCGCCGATGAAGCCCAGGATCAGCGCCGGGGCGCACCCGCCGCCCACGTGGAAAAGCGGCTCCATCAGCGGGGAAGCCAGCCTGCCCAGGCGGTCGGCCAGCCCCAGCTCCACGGTGAGGGAGGAGAGGACGAAGAAGGGAAAGAGGGAGGGGATCAGCACGTTGAAGCACAGCTCCACCCCGCTTTTCGCCGCCTCCACCATCTGGGCCGGGAGGGCGATCAGCCCCGCCGTGACCCCCAGAAGCCCCAGGATCGTGAGTATATCGCCTATCTTGCCCCGCAGTGATAAGATCTTCATAGCTTTACCCCCATTTTCTAATTTGCTAAAGGGTATGTTGCCGATGGCCTAAAATTGACAGGGGAAACATATGTTGTAGGGATAGTCAAGCTGTGGAGGCGGAAGGTATGCGAAAAGACAGGGGCGGGAAGGCCCTTTTGAAAGTGTCGGAGATCTTCGACCTGCCGGGGGAGGCGGGCCTGGGCGTGCCGCGGGTGACGGTGACGGGGGCGCACCACGTACATATTGAGAACCACCGGGGCCTGCTGGAGTACGGCCCGGAGACCATCGTCGCCAGCTGTCCGGGGCTTTTGGTGAAGATCCGGGGCGCGGCGCTGGAGATCGCCGCCATGAGCGACCTGGAGCTGGTGGTCACGGGCAGAGTCTCCGGCGTGGAGTTCGTTTCGTAGGGGGCGGCGTATGGGGAGCATCATGAACGCCCTCCGGGGCTGGGCGCGGGTGGAGCTGGCCTGCCGGTACTCCGAGCGGGCCGTCAACATCTGCGCCAGGAACCATGTGGAATTCTGGGATTTGAAGCGCACGCCGGAGGGGGCGGCGCAGATGAGCGTCAGCCTGCCGGGCTATGTGAAGCTGCGGCAGGTGGCCCGGGAGACCGGGGCCTTTACCGTGAAGATCGTCCGGCGCAGCGGCGCGCCCTTCTTCCTCTGGCGGCTGCGCCGGAGGTACGTCCTGCTGGCGGGCCTTTTGCTGTGCGTCCTTCTGACGGGGCTTTCCTCGGTGTTCATCTGGCAGATCGACGTGACGGGCAATCAGGACGTACCCTCCTCCAAAATTTTGGCCGCCCTGAAGGGGGAGGGCGTGGATATCGGCAAGTGCGTCCTGAACATCACGGAACAGCGGGTGGCCGACAGGATCCTTTTGCAGATCCCGGAGCTGAGCTTCATCACCCTCAACAACCACGGCAGCCGCCTGGAGGTGATCGTCCGGGAGAAGCGGCCCGTGCCGGAGCTGTACGACCCGGATATCCCCACGGCGGTTTTTGCCCGGAAGGCGGGTATAATAACCGAGACGACGGTTTTGGAGGGGTGGAGGACGGCGGAACCCGGCGATACGGTGGACGTGGGGGACCGGCTCATCGCCTCCTGGGTACCCCTGGGGGCGGGGAGGCTGACCCACGCCAGCGGGAGCGTCTGGGCCAGGACGTGGTATGAGATGTCCATGGAAATGCCCCTGAAGGTAAGCCGAAAGACGTATACCGGGGAGCGGAGCAAAAGATTATTCCTGCTTTTTGGCGGAAAAAGAATAAATCTTTATTTTTTGGGTGGAAATCCGTATGCCGGTTGTGATAAAATAACCGTGTATAAAAAGCTGACCCTTCCCGGCGGGACTGTCCTGCCCCTTACCGTGGCGCGGGACACCTTTGAGGAGTATACCCTGCGGACGGAGGAAGTAAGCCCGGAGGAGGCGGAGCGGGTGCTGTCCGCGCGGCTGACGGGGCTTTTGGAGGAGCAGATCGGCCAGGGCTGGGTCGTCTCCCGGGATTTTGAGACCAGGGCGGAGGACGGGCTTGTTACCGTCACCCTCCGGGCGGAGTGCGTGGAGGAGATCGGCCTGGAGCGGGCGCTGACGCCGGAGGAGATCGCCGCCGAGAAGGCCGGACAGCCCCAGCCGTAGTGGCCGCCCAAAAAGGCGGCCCGCCTGACGGGATCCACACTAAAGAGAGGTAGAGCTATGACAGAGCAGACCATGAACATCGACCGCATGGAGAACGTCATCAACGTCTTTGGCTCCTTTGACGAGAACCTCCGGCTCATCGAGGCGGAGCTGAACGTCCGGGTCACGGACAGGGAGTCGGAGCTGAAGATCTCAGGCGAGGCGGAGAACGTGCTGTACGCCCAGAGGGCCATCGAGGGGCTGATGCGCCTGGCGGCCAAGGGGGAGAACATCGACGAGCAGAACGTCCGCTATGTGCTGGGCCTGGTGCGGGCGGGGCAGGACGACAAGATCGGGGAGCTTTCCCGGGACGTTATCTGCGTCACCGCCAAGGGCAAGCCCATCAAGGCCAAGACCCTGGGGCAGAAAAAATATGTGGACGCCATCATGAAAAATACCGTCACCCTGGGCATCGGCCCCGCCGGTACCGGCAAGACGTATCTGGCGGTGGCCGCCGCCGTGGCGGCCTTCCGGGCCAAGACGGTGAACCGCATCATTCTGACCCGCCCCGCCGTGGAGGCGGGGGAGCGGCTGGGCTTTTTGCCGGGGGATCTGCAATCCAAGGTGGATCCGTATTTAAGGCCCCTCTACGACGCCCTTTTCGATATGCTGGGGGCGGAGACATACCAGAAATATCTGGAGCGGGGGGACATCGAGGTGGCGCCCCTGGCCTATATGCGCGGGCGCACCCTGGACGACAGCTTCATCATTTTGGACGAGGCCCAGAACACCTCCCGGGAGCAGATGAAGATGTTCCTGACGCGCCTGGGCTTCGGCTCCAAGATCGTCATCACCGGCGACGAGACGCAGATCGACCTGCCGGCGGACAAGGTGTCGGGACTGCGGGAGGCGGTGCGCGTCTTGGACGGGGTGGAGGACATCGCCATCATGCGCCTGTCCGCCGCCGACGTGGTGCGGCACGTGCTGGTCCAGCGCATCGTGGAGGCCTATGACCGCTACGAGCGGTCCCGCCAGGGCGGGAACAACCCAAATAAACCGCCCAAAAGGAGATAAACGCCCATGCTTGCACGACCTGAATACGGCTGGAGCGATTTTCAGCTTCCGGGGACGGGAGTCTATGAATTGAGCTACGTCAACGATATTGCGGTGGAGTGGTTGGATCAGACCATCAGGGGCCTTGACGCGCTGACGCCATTTTGCGTGAAGGGCTTCATGGAGCCGGATCGGGTTTTGTGCGTTGTGAGCTTCTGGAACTGCCACATCATCCAAGAGGACGACGACCGGAATCCTCTTGGCCCGGAGGATGTGAAGTACGAGCTTTCACACACGAGTATGCTTGAATTCTGCAAGGCCCTTTGCCAGGACATAAGAGAAAATTTAGATGACTGGGTCTCCTTTGTGGACTATGCCGACGTTGAGGGGCTGTTTGACTTCCAAAAAAGAAAAGAAATAATTGAAACGCGGCTTTTACGACTTGAAGGGCTCATCACAAGCCGTGAAAAGTGCTTTGATGGAAACGGGTTCTTTAGCTGACAGAAAGGGCACGAAAGAATATTTCAAAAGGAGTTTTCTCATGACAACAAAAGAAGCCATCAACCGGCTCAATGAGCTGGAAACACAGGAATTCGCCTACGGCCACGCCATGGGGATCCTCAGCTACGACGACGAGACGGTGGCCCCCAGGGGCTCCCGGATCCCCCGGGGAAAGACCATGGGGGTGCTGTCGGAGCTGAGCTATAAGCTCTCCACCGGCGACGGGGCCAGGGAGATCTTGGACGCGCTGAAGGAGCATTATGAGGAGCTCTCCCCGGAGGACAGGCGCAGGACGGATCTGCGGGAGAAGCATATGCGGGAGCTGCGGGCGATCCCCGTGGAGGAGTATGTGGCCTACTCCCAGCTTTTGAACGACGCCTCCAACGTGTGGCGGGAGGCCAAGAACAAGTCCGACTACAAGCTCTTTGAGCCGTATCTGGGGAAGATCGTCGAGACGCAAAAACGCTTTGCCGGTCTTGTGCGCCCGGAGATGGATCCCTATGACTACTGCCTGGACCAGTACGAGGAGGGGCTGACCAGAGAGAAGTGCGAGGCGTTTTTCGGGACGCTCCGCGCCCATATCGTGCCGCTGCTGGAGAGGATCAAGGCGGCCGAACCCATCGACGACAGCTTCCTCTCCACCCCCTTCCCGGTGGAGGCCCAGCGGGAGCTTTCCAAAAAGCTCATGGCCCTGGAGGGACTGCCGGAGGACAACTGCATCCTGGGGGAAGTGGAACACCCCTTCACCACGGGCTTTTCCAAGTACGACGTGCGTATCACCACCCACTATTACGAGAACGCCTTTTTAAGCTCCATGTACTCCGTGATCCACGAGGGGGGACACGCCCTCTACGATCTGCACTCCGACGACAGGTTCTGCTTCACCTCCTTAGAGGGGGGCGTCTCCATGGGCGTACACGAGAGCCAGTCCCGGTTTTATGAGAACATCTTGGGCAGGAGCCGGGAGTTCGTGGGGCTTATCTACCCGGAGATCGTCCGGCTCTGTCCCGCCCTGGCCGCCCACAGCGAGGAGGAGCTTTGGCGGGCCGCCAACGTGGCAAAGCCCAGCCTTATCCGCACGGAGGCCGACGAGCTGACGTACCCCCTGCATATCATGGTGCGGTATGAGATGGAGAAGGCCATGATCGGGGGCGAGGTCAAGACCTCCGAGCTTCCGGAGATGTGGGCCGCGCTCTACAAGGAGTATCTGGGCATCGACGTGCCTGACGACAGGTCGGGCATTTTGCAGGACTCCCACTGGTCCGGCGGCGGCATCGGCTACTTCCCCTCCTACGCCCTGGGCAGCGCCTACGGGGCGCAGCTCCTGGGGAAGATGGGGGAGGAATTCGACGTCTGGGAGGCCGTCAGGACGGGGCAAATCGGCAGGATCAACGGCTGGCTGGAGGAGAGGATCTGGAAGTACGGCTCCCTCTATAAGCCGGCGGAGCTGATGGAGCGGGCCTTTGGCGGCCCCTTCGACCCCACCTGCTACACGGCGTATCTGGAGCGGAAGTTCACGGAGGTGTACGGCCTGTGAGTACCGTCGCCGTGACAAGGGACAGGGCGGGCCTGGGCCGCCCGGAGACGGCGGGCCTTGTGAAAAAGGCGATTTTTGCCGCCCTGGAGGCGGAGGGGATCGGAGATCCCTGCCATGTGGACGTGCTGCTCACCGACGACCGGGGGATCCACGCCATCAACTTGGAACACAGGCAGGTGGACGCGCCCACGGACGTGCTGAGCTTCCCTTTAAACGACCTGACGCCGGGGCGGTTCGACCCGGCGGGGTGCGAGAAAGATTATGACACCGGCGAGATCGCGCTGGGGGATATGGTCATTGATATCCCCCGGTGCGAACAGCAGGGGGAGGAGTACGGACACGGATTCAAGCGGGAGGTGTGCTACCTGGCCGTCCACTCCACCCTGCACCTTTTGGGCTACGACCATGTGGACGAGGGGCCGATGAAGGCCCAGATGCGCGCCCGGGAGGACGCCGTTATGGAGAAGCTGGATTTGACCCGGTAAACGGATAACATACGCTCAAAGAAAGTTGAGGATCACCTATGATAAAACGTACAGCCTTAGTCACGGTGGTGGGGCGGCCCAATGTGGGCAAATCCACCCTGGTCAACGCCATGGTGGGGGAGAAGGTGTCCATTGTGACGCCCAAGCCCCAGACCACCCGCAACCGCATCTTCGGCGTGGCCGAGCGGGGGGAGACGCAGCTGGTTTTCGCGGACACCCCCGGCTTCCACCGGGCCCGCACCAAGCTGGGGGACTATATGGTTCATGTGGTGGAGGAGTCCGTGGAGGACGACGTGGACGCCATATGCCTGGTGGTGGAGCCGCGGGCCAACATTGGCCGCCAGGAGGAGGGGCTGATCGCCCGGATCAAGGCGGCGAAGGCCCCGGCGGTGCTGGTCATCAACAAGATCGACACGGTGGACAAGCCGGAGCTTCTGCCCGTTATCGCCCTTTACGCCAAGGCCCACGACTGGGACGCGGTGGTGCCTGTCTCCGCCCGCCGGGGACAGGGGATCCGGGAGCTTTTTGACGAGCTGGAGCGGTTCGCCAAGGAGGATCAGCAGCTTTTCCCGGAGGATATGATCACCGACCAGACCACCCGGCAGATGTGCGCGGAGATCATCCGCGAAAAGCTCCTTTTGAAGCTCCAGTCCGAGGTCCCCCACGGTACGGCGGTGGAGATCACCACCTTTACCCAGCGGGAGGACGGGGTCACGGAGATCACCGCCACCATCTACTGCGAAAAAGAGAGCCACAAGGGCATCATCATCGGGAAAAACGGCGAGATGCTCAAGGCCGTGGGAGAGCTGGCCCGGCGGGACATGGAGAAGCTGCTGGAGGGGAAGGTCTATCTGAACACCTGGGTGAAGGTGAAGGAGAACTGGCGGGATTCCGGGGCCAACCTTAAGACGTTCGGGTATACGGAGTGACGGAACGGTTTTAATTTTGAGCTTACGGGTTTGAGCCTGCGAATCTGAGCTTATGGTTCTGAGCTTGCGGGCTTGAGATTTCGCTTTATAACGCAACAGTATAATTTTCCTCTTATATCTCCCCGGGATAAGCAAAAAATAAAACTGCGGCGGGGGAGAGATAAGAGAGGGACGAATATGGATATTGCCGGACTTTGGCGGCTTTTCTGGGCGACGGGGGACATACGGTTGTATCTGGCCGTCCAGATGCTGAAAAACGAGAGAGAGGAAGAACGGACGGCCTGAGGGCCGTCCGGGAGCGAAAATGTATATAACCACGCCGGGGCTTGTCCTCCGGGAGACGGAGTACAAGGAGTCCAGCCGCATCCTCACCGTGCTGACGGCCGGGAACGGGAAGATTACCGTGATGGCCCAGGGCGCCAAGCGCAAGGGGAGCAGGATAGCGGCGGCCACGCAGCTTTTGGCCCTTTCGGAGATGACGCTTTTTGAGAATAAGGATCGCTACACTCTGACGGAAGCCAGGAGCGTGGAGCAGTTCCGAGGCCTGCGGGAAGACGTTTCCAAGCTGGCCCTGGGTACATATTTCGCCGAGGCGCTGGACAGCCTTTCCGACGAGGACGCGCCGAATCCGGAGCTTTTGTCCCTAGGGCTGAACGCCCTTTACGCGTTGTCGGAGTCCCTCAATTCCGACGGGCTTATCAAGGCGGCCTTTGAGCTGAGGCTGGCCTGTCTTTCGGGCTTTGAGCCGCTGCTGACCCATTGCAGCGTCTGCGGCAAGGAGAGGCCCGACGCGCCGCTCCTGTCGCTGGAGGGAGGGACGCTTTTCTGCGCCGCCTGCCGCCCGGAGGGGGCGGGGGAGTGCCTGACCTTGAGTCCCGGGACGCTGGACGCCATGCGGCATATCGTGTATACGGATCCCAAGCGGCTCTACGCCTTCCGCGTGGGGCCGGAGACGGAGCGGCGGCTGGGAAGGGTGTGCGAGGCGTATTTCCTCACCCAGCTGGGCCGGGGCTTCGGGTCGCTGGATTTTTATAAAACAGTCAGATAAGGACGGACTATCATCATGGAGCTTGAACTTGGCTTTGGCACGGGGACGCAGAGGATCACGGTGCCGGATAAGAACCTGATGGGGGTGCTGACGCCCAATGAGGTGACAAGGGGCCTTACAGGGCCGGCGGAGGTGAAAAGGGCGCTGGAGGCGCCCATCGGCTCGCCGCGCCTGCGGGAGATAGTGCGGCCCGGGGAGAAGATCGCCGTTGTCACCAGCGACATCACCCGGCCCATGCCCACCTATAAGGTGATGCCGACGCTGTTGGACGAGCTGTACGCCGGGGGCGTAAGGCCCCAGGACATCACCCTGGTCTTTGCCCTGGGCAGCCACCGGGCGCAGACGGAGGAGGAGCGGCGGCACCTGGCCGGGGAGCGGGCCTTCCGGGAGATACGGTGCATCGACTCCGACCCCAACGACTGCGTACAGATGGGCGTCACCAGCCGGGGGACGCCGGTGGATATTTTCACGCCGGTGGCGAGGGCGGACAGGCGCGTTTGCCTGGGCAATATCGAGTATCACTACTTCGCCGGGTACTCCGGCGGGGCCAAGGCCATCATGCCGGGCGTGTCCACCCGGGCCGCCATTCAGGCCAACCACGCCCGCATGGTGGAGGACACAAGCTGTGCCGGGCGGATAGAGGGCAACAACCTCCGGGCGGATATCGAGGAGGCCGGGGCCATCGTGGGCGTCGATTTTATCCTCAACGTGGTTCTGGACGAGCATAAGGAGATCATCAGGGCCGTGGCCGGGGACGTGACCCAGGCCCACCGGGCCGGGTGCAAATTCTTGGATACGCTGTACCAGAAGAAGATCCCCGACCGCGCCAATATCGTGGTGGTGTCCCAGGGGGGCGCGCCCAAGGATCTGAACCTCTATCAGACCCAGAAGGCCCTGGACAACGCCAAGCACGCCGTCAAAAAGGGCGGCACGGTGATCTTGGTGGGTTCCTGCCGGGAGGGCTACGGCGAGGGCGTGTTTGCCCGGTGGCTCCGGGAGGCGCCCGACGCCCACAGCATGATTGAGCGCGTCAGGACGCGCTTTGAGCTGGGCGGCCACAAGGCGGCGGCCATCGCCATGGTGCTGGAGAACGCCAAGGTGGTGCTGGTGTCCGACCTTACCGACGAGCAGGCGCGGGGGGCGTTCTTGACCCCGGCTCCCTCGGCCCAGGAGGCCTTGGAGCAGGCGCTGCGGGAGTACGGCCCCGACGCCACGGTGCTGGTGATGCCCTACGGCGGCTCCACCCTGCCGACGGTGGGGAGATAAGGATAAAACCGCCTCCCCCTTCGGACTTGAAGGGGGAGGCGGACTATGGTCAGTTTGGCTGCTTGTATTCTGGGGCCGACTTACCAAAAGGTTGTGGCTACGCCGCTTATTTATTTTTTCGGGCCGCCTAGAGAGGCGGCCCCTCCGCCGCACGGCGGCGGGGTGATTGAATCAGAAGGGGAACCCTGATGGTTCCCCCTCCAAACCCTTCCTTCCGAATATACGGAAATTTAATTATTACGCAAAATGTTCTGTACGGGCCGGCCAGGTGTCCGGCCCGTACGGGAGATTGTGCGTTGGGGGAAAGCGAAATCATTATTGAGAAATTGTTGCGTATGACGGTGGGCCGCCGTGGGCGGCGGCCCGTACGGCGATTATTTGAGCTGTTTCGTTAGTGATTGTAGGGGCCGCCTCTCTTGGCGGCCCGTAAAGGGAACACGCGGCGGAGCCGCAACCTTCCACCTTTTACATTACATTTTTATCCCACCGCGTAGTCGGCGGGGGAGGCGGGCCAGAGGTCGCGGCCGGGGGTGAGGGTGTGGGTGGAGGCGATGGAGGCGTCGCCCACAAGGAAGTAATTATAGCCGATGTTCCCGGTGGAATCCAGGCAGCTGTCCATGGTGAGGTCGATGTTGTACCAGCCGCCGTCCACCTTCACCTTGTTCCACGTCTGCTCGTGTGTACCGTCCTCCGTCACGACCTGGCCCCGCACCTGGATCGCGTCTACGCCGGCCAGATAGCACATCAGCTCAAAGGCCCGGGCGATCCCCTGGCTGTCGCCCACGCCGTAGATGATGGGGCCGGCGGCGCTGTCGGTGTCCTGGGGAAGCTCCCCTTGGGCGGTCAGGTAGTCCTGGGCGGGTTGGGTGGAGTAGATCAGGTAATCGTGAATGGCCTTCACTACGGAGAAGTCCCTGCCGTCCTGGGCGCGGATATCGGAGAGCAGGCCCTTGGCCTCGTTGATAAGGGCAGCGGCGCTTTCGCCGGAGCCGGTGAGCCGACCCTCCAGAAGAGCCATGGCCTGGGCGGCGTCGGAATAGGTGAGATCCACGGCGAAGTGGCTGCCGTCCACCGGGCGGGTGACGGCGCTGACCACGTCGCTCATATCATAGAGGGCCTCCGCCCAGGCCGGGAGGCCGGAGGCGTATTCGGCGGCCTTGCCGGAGGGGGTGCTGACCACCACGGTGGGCGCGTGGCCCCGGGACGCGGCGGCCACGGCGGAGGCTATCCCGGAGGCGGAGCTTACCGATACGCCGGTGACGTAGTCGTAGACCGGGCCGGGGGTGAAGCTGATGGGCTGGGTGTCATCGTTATCGGGGGCGTCGGGCAGATCCTCGCCCTCGTAGTTGTGGTCGCTGTCGGTGGGGTCGTCGGGCAGGTCGTCCGGCAGCTCCGCCGGGGGATCGGGGGGCAGCGCGGGGGAGTCGTCGGGGATCACGCCGGAGCTTATGAGCCGCTGGCGGAGGGTGATGCCGTTGACCGTCCGGCAGTCCAGGGCGGAGAAGGCCGTCACCACCATGTCGGCCCGGTAAAAGACGTCGCTTTCGGGGTAGGATAAGCCCACCTCTCGGGCCAGCGCCCAGGGGGAGGCCCAGTCCACGTTTTCATAGCCCAGGGCCCGGAGGATCCAGGTGATGAAGTCCCGGCTGGGGATATCGTCGGCGGGGGAGAAGGTACCCGCGCCGTAGATCCCCTCCTCAATGGGGCCCAGGGAGGTGCCGTTGGTGATGCCGTTGACGTAGGCGTAGCCCACATAGGGACTCATCCAGCCGTAGGAGTCGCCGAAGGGGTGGGTGTAGTTGGCGCTCAGGGCCTCCGGCTCGCCGCCCAGAAGGCGCACCAGCGTGGTCAGAGAGTCGGCTCGGTTGCTGACGGCCTCCAGGCTGAAAATAGGCGTGCCGTCGGGGTTTACCCCCGTGCCGCGCAGAAGGCCCATGTCGTAAAGGGCCTGGGCCGCCGCCTCCCCCGCCGCCAGACGGTCCGCCGGGATAGCGCCGCCCACGGCCAACGCTGACCCCGCCAGGGCCCAGGCCAGGGCCAGGGCCGTCAGAAGACCCGCCCACCGTTTGATTCTCTCTCGTCTCATCTGTGAACCTCCGCAAAACCGCGCCCAGGGGACGCGGCGATCTGTCTCCGGGTAAATTGATCATATACATAAGCAGTATACCATATCGCTCCGCTGAAAGCAAGAAAAAGCCGAAGGAGGGGCTTTAAGCGGGAAAACAGGCGGGTTTTCGGGGAAGAGGGCATGAAAAACTCCCCCGGACGGGCCGGGGGAGCGGGGTGAGATGCGGAGAGACGCCCCCGGGACGGGTATAAATACCCGTCCCGCCGCGCTTGGCATGGGGCTCCCCTCCATAAGAGTGACGGCACAGATGTGCCTTGGCGCGGGCAAAATAATCGGAAAAAAGGGATTGCTTTGCATTGCGTGATGAAAAAATCCCTTAAGGTGACGGGAGTCGAACCCACACCGCTCCACGCGGGCCCTTTTCGGTGCTTTTTCCCTTGTCGTCGTCGCCTTGCGCCAGCAAGGCTTCCTCCTTCGCGGCAAAAATCCCTCGAAAAATTCTCCGCGTGGAGTGCTACGCAGTTTTCGGCGAGCTGATTTGCGTCAGGACGAGGAAAAAGCCACAGAGAATACTTGCGTATTGTCAAGGCTTTTGACAATGTACTGGCGCAAATCAGCCGGCGAAAACCGGTGCGGGTTCGACTCCCGTCACCTTAACTAATCATAGATTAACATATTTATTAAAATTTTTCAAGAGTTTTCCTTGAAAATTCTGCCGAAAAATTGAAAAAATTTCTGATTTACGGCAAAAAACCGTCCTCTTTTATGCTTTAAAGTTATATTTGCCTCATACGGGACAAAAAAGACGTGGCGCGGCGGTTTATCGGAATAATCAATTTACGCGGCAAACAGGAAAAGTATCAGCCCGGCCAGGGGGCGGAGACGGGGCGAAAAAAGGGGGAATAGGGACAAATCCCGGCGGAATATAGTAGGCAGGAATCATTGATCGGTGGTGAACTGTCTTGCTGTCTGTCGCTTTCGCCTCACTTCTCAGCTATCCCTTCCTGCTCCTGCGGGTGACCAACCCCTCCGGCTCCTTCCCCCGGGCGCTCTCCGAGGCCCAGGAGCGGGAGTGCCTGGAGCGGGCCGCCGCCGGGGACGAGGAGGCCCGGAACACGCTTATCGAGCATAATCTGCGCCTGGTGGCCCACATCGTCAAGAAATATTATACCCGCACCCGGGATCAGGACGACCTTATCTCCATCGGCACCATCGGCCTTATCAAAGGGATCTCCACCTACCGGCCCGACAAAGGGGTAAGGCTGGCCACCTATGCCAGCCGGTGCATCGAGAACGAGATCCTGATGTATTTCAGAAGCCAGCGCAAGAGCGCGGGGGATCTGTCCCTGTCTGACTCCATCGACGGGGACGGGGAGGGGAGCAGTCTCTCCCTGATGGACGTGATCTGCGCCGAGGACGACGTTTTTGAGCGGCTCAGCTCCCAGGAGGTGTACGGGCGGCTGCGGTATTTTGTGGAGAACGGCCTGGAACCCCGGGAACGGCAGGTGGTGACCCTGCGCTACGGCCTTCTGGGCGGGCCGCGCCTGACCCAGAAGCAGACGGCGGAGAAGCTGGGCATTTCCCGCTCCTATATCTCCCGCATCGAGAAAAAGGCGCTGGATAAGCTGCGGGTGCTGTTGGAGGCGGAGGGGGATTTTTAAGGAAAATCGGAAAAACCGTGAAAATCTGTCATATCGGCCCCCGGTTTGCGACTAAAAGAGTGACGGGCCGTCAGAAACAGCTAAGGAAACATTTGAAAAGGGAGTATCTCAAAAGGGAACATCTGAATAAAAGATTCCCCAATACATAAGAGGTACCCTAATACAAAAGAGCGGGGGGTGGACGCGTGGAGGACAGCCGGATCGTGCAGCTCTATTTTGACCGGGACGAGAGCGCCATCGGGGAGACGAGAGCCAAATACGGCGGGTTTGTGAACGCCCTGGCCTCGCGGCTTTTGGACGACAGGCGGGACGCGGAGGAGTGCGTCACCGACGCGTATCTGGCCGCCTGGAACGCCATTCCGCCGGAGAGGCCGGTCTCGCTGCGGGCGTTTCTGGGGCGGCTGACCCGGAATCTGGCCATCTCCCGGTTTCGGAAGAACCGCGCGGAAAAGCGGTACGCGGCCCTGGAGGCCCAGCTTGACGAGCTTGCCGAGGCCATTCCCGGCGGGGCGGACGTGGAGCGGGAGATCGAGGGCCGGGAGCTGGGACGCGTTATCTCCCGGTGGCTGGACACCCTGCCGGAGCGGGACAGGACGCTGTTCGTCCGCCGCTACTTCTACGGGGAGAGCCTGGAGGAGCTTTCACGGGAGACGGGGGAGCGGGCCAACACCCTGGCCCAGCGGCTCCGGCGTATGCGCCTTGCCCTGCGGGAGATACTGGCAAAGGAGGAGCTTACAAATGAAGCCTGAGGATATCTACGACGGCGTCACCCATATCCGTGACGACCTTATCGACAACGCGAAAAAGACAAAAAAGAGAAAACGCTGGCCCGCCGTCCTGGCGGCGGCGCTGGCCGTGGCGATCCTTACCGGGAGCGTGGCGGCCCTGGCGGGGCGGCGGGGCGGCAGTCCCGGCGGCCACACCCCCACGGGCGGGGAGGCGGTGACGCTGGCGGAG
Organism: uncultured Oscillospiraceae bacterium; assembly: GCA_947584295.1. Lineage (GTDB taxonomy): Bacteria > Bacillota > Clostridia > Oscillospirales > Oscillospiraceae > RUG626. The sequence goes on from CANPWM010000001.1 coordinate 128,434, forward strand.
GCCCGGTACCCGGAGCGGCCCCGGTACCCGGAGATGGACGAGCACGGCTTAGACGTGAACGAGGAACAGTATGACGCCTGGTGGGAGGATCGCAGGACGCGGCAGCTGACCCAGGAGGAGCGGGACGCCCTGACCGTCTGGGAGCGCAGGCTGGTGCCGGCGCTTTTGACGGGCGCGGGGGACGAAAACGCCGTCTGCTCGCCGGTGAGCGTCTATCTGGCGCTGGGTTTGCTGTCGGAGATCACCCGGGGGACAAGCCAACGGGAGATTTTGGACGCCCTGGGCGCGGACAGCGTGAAGGCCCTGCGGGCCCAGGCCAACCGGGTATGGAACGCCCTCTACAACGACGACGGCAGCTACACCCTGGGGCTGGCGGCCTCCCTGTGGCTCCGGGACGATCTGGATTACGAGGCCGCGCCCTTGGAGCGCCTGGCGGAGAGCTATTACGCCTCCTCCTACCGGGGAGAGATGGGCAGCGGCGATTTCAACGGCTTTTTGCAGAAATGGCTGAACGCCCACACCGGCGGGCTTTTAGAGGACGCGATAAACGGGGCGAATTTAGACGAGAACACTGTCCTGGCCCTGGCAACGACGGTGCTTTTCAAGGATAGGTGGGTTTTCCCCTTTTCCAACGGAGCGACGAAAACCGGCGTGTTCCACGCCCCCGCCGGGGATACGGCGTGCGAATTCATGCACAGCAGCGCCGACGGGAGTTACTATTGGACGGACAAATTTACCGCCGTGACGAAAAACTTTGCGTACGGCGGCGCCATGCAGCTGCTGCTCCCGGAGGAGGGCGTCAGCATAGAGGAGATCCTGGCCGACCCCGCCGCCGTGGGCTTCCTGACGGACACGGCGGAGGAGGGCGCGTTGGAGAGCAAATATGCGACAGTCAGCCTGTTCCTGCCCAAATTTGACGTGACGGAGAACGGCGAGATCGGCTCGAAGCTGAAGGCCCTGGGGGTCACGGAGGTGTTTGACCGGGCCAAGGCGGATTTTTCCCCCGTCATGGGGGAGACGCTGACGCCGGAAAACAACGCGTTTCTCTCCCGGGTTCTCCACGGGGCGCGGGTGAGCATCGACGAGGAGGGTTGCGTGGGCGCGGCCTATACCCGGGGAGATGTGGCCGGCGGCGACGGCGGCCCCGTGGAATATGTGGACATCACCTTTGACCGGCCCTTCCTCTTCACGATCCTCAATAACGGCGTCCCGGTTTTCGCCGGGATCGTCAATACCCCCTGAGACTGTCGGAAAAAGCCCTGACGGGCTTTTTCCGACAAGGGGAAGGGATTTTTTCCGATGCACATGTCACCGGGAAAAATTGAATTTGAGTTTTTTGACAAACTGTGCCGCCTCCCGGCGTAAGCCGGGAGGCGGCCTTTTGCCCGAAAATTATACCGTGAATTTACTGTTTTTCAGCAAGAAACGCAAACATTTTTTTGAAAAAAGTATGGAAAAGCGCCTTTGATTATGCTATAATACAAATCCCTGCGGAAATTTGGGAGGCGGGGGATTTTTTCTGCAAGAGCAAGAGAAGCACATTTACGTTGAGGGACAGGAAATGATTTTCGGAAAGCACATCAACAAATACTACATCAAATACGGGCCGCTCCTGCTGCTGGGCCTGCTGGCGCTGGGCGTGGTGGACTATATGCAGCTGGTGGTGCCGCGGCTCTATCAGATGGTGGTCAACGGCATGAACGACGGACAGGTGATGCTGGACGGCGTTATGCGTACCTTCGACATGGACTTTCTGCTGGAGGAGATCTGCCTGCCCATGCTGGTGGTGGTCATCAGCATGGTGTTTGGGCGGTTTTTGTGGCGCATCTGCTTCTTCGGCTCCGCCGTGCGGGTGGAGGCGGAGATCCGCAACAGTATGTTCGACCACTGCAAGGATCTGTCCCAGCAGTACTACCAGGTCCACAAGGTGGGGGATCTGATGAGCCTTTTCACTAACGACCTGGACACCATTCAGGACTGCTACGGCAACGGGCTTCTGATGCTGGCCGACGCGCTGATGCTGGGGATCCTGTCGGTCCTTAAGATGTTCACCATGGACAGGACGCTGACGCTCTTTTCCCTGATCCCCATGGTGTTCCTTTTCGGCATCAGCACTGTGGTGGGCCGCTATATGGAGAAGAAGTGGGATATCCGGCAGGCGGCCTTCTCAAAGCTTTCGGACTTCTCCCAGGAGTCCTTCTCCGGCATCGCCGTCATCAAGGCCTTCGTCAAGGAGGCCAAGGAGCTGTGGGCCTTTAAAAAGCTCAATCAGGAGAACGAGAAGGCCAACGTGGACTTTACCCGCGCCTCAGTGCTGCTGCACATTCTGGTGACGCTCTTTGTGGAGTCGGTCATCTGCGTGGTGCTGGGCTACGGCGGGTGGCTGGTCCATGAGAAGGTGTTTAACGCCGGACAGCTTGTGGAGTACATAGGCTATTTCAACGCCATCGTCTGGCCCATCATGGCGGTGTCGGAGCTTATAGATATGACCAGCCGGGGCAAGGCGTCCCTCAAGCGCGTCAGCGAGCTTTTGAACGCCGAGCAGGACGTTATCGACCGGGAGGGCGTCGCGTCCCTTGACGACGTCCGGGGGGATATCGAGTTTAAGCACCTGACCTTCCGCTATCCCGGCGGGGAGTATGACGTTTTGAAGGACGTCTCCTTCCGGATCCGCGCCGGGGAGAGCGTGGGTATCGTGGGCCGCACGGGAGCGGGCAAGACCACGCTGGTGGATCTTATCCTGCGCACCTACAACGTACCCGACGGCACGGTTTTTGTGGACGGGCATGACGTGAACGGCGTGAAGATCCACGACGTGCGAGCGGCCTGCGCCTATGTGCCTCAGGACAACTTCCTTTTCTCCGACACCATCGCCCGGAACATCGCCTTCACCAACGGCAAGCCCGACATGGAGAAGGTAGTTAAGGCCGCCGTCCTCTCCGACGTGGACGACAATATCCGGGAGTTTTCGGAGGGGTACGAGACGGTGCTGGGGGAGCGGGGCGTCACCGTGTCCGGCGGACAGAAGCAGCGCATCTCCATCGCCCGGGCCCTTTTGAAAGACGCGCCCATTCTGATCCTGGACGACTCCGTTTCCGCCGTGGACACCAGCACGGAAAAGACTATTTTGGAAAATCTGAAAAAGACCCGGCAGGGGAAGACCACCATTCTCATCGCCCACCGCATCTCCACCATCGAGCAGATGGACAAGATCCTCTATTTGGAGGACGGGGAGCTGGCGGCTGTGGGCAGCCACGAGGAGCTGATCGCCTCCTGCCCGGCGTACAAGCATATGGTGGATCTCCAGAAGCTTGAGGAGGAGGGAGGCGAGCAGAATGTCTGAGTTCGCGCCGCTTTATATCGTGGGCGCCGTGGTGGGCGTGTTCTCCCTGCTGTTCATCGCCGCCTACGCCACCCTGAAGCACAAAAAGGCCGCCGTCACCTTTGATCGGAACGTGCCGGACGGGGAGATCATGGCCCGTATGCTGCCCTACGCCAAGCCCTACTGGAAGAGCTTCCTGGCGGTGCTGCTGCTGATGATGGTGTCCATCGCCTACGACATCATCTCCCCCATTCTGGTGGGCGACATCGAGACGGTCATCAAGGACGACTTCGCCCCCAGCCAGCTCTTTATCCGGGTGGGCCTCTACGCCAGTATTCTGATCGTCTCCATGATCAGCACCTATTTCCAGTCCATTATCCTGCAAAAGACGGGCCAGAGGATCCTGTCCTCCTTGCGGCAGGATCTGTTCACCCACATCGAGAGCCTCTCCCACAACCAGTTGAACCAGATCCCCGTGGGCAAGCTGGTGACCCGCGTCACCAACGACACCAACGCCATCTCCATGATGTTCACCAACATTCTGGTGAACATGATCCGCAACGTCTTTGTCATTGTGGGCGTGCTGTCGGCCATGCTGATCCTGAACCTGGAGCTTACGCTGATGGTGCTGTGCTTTATCCCGTTTCTGGTGCTGTTCACCGTCATCTTCCGCGTCTTTACCCGGCGGGTGTTCCGCACGGTGAAGGACAGGACCACCGACATTAACACCTACCTCTCCGAGAACCTCTCCGGCATCAAGATCACCCAGATCTTCAACCGGGAGGACGCCAAGATGGAGGAGTTTCTGGAGAAGTCCAACGGCCTGCGCGTGGCCCGGCGGAACATGACGCTGGTCTTCGGCATCTTCCGGCCCATGGTGTATATGCTCTACATAAGCTCCGTGCTGTGCCTGCTCTACCTGTGCGGGCGGGGGTACATCAAGAACACCGTCTTTTTGGGCCAGACGATCCACAGCGGTACGCTGGTCACCTTCTATATGTATATCTCCAAGTTTTTCAACCCCATCCAGACCCTGGCCGAGCAGTTCAACCAGCTCCAGTCCGCCTTCGCCTCGGCGGAGAAGATCTTTGCCATCTTCGACCTGGAGCCGGAGCTTACGGACGAGCCGGACGCCATCGAGCTGGAGCACATCGAGGGCGACATCGAGTTTAAGGACGTCTGGTTCTCCTACGTCCCCGGCGAGTGGGTGCTGAAGGGCGTGAGCTTCCATGTGAAGCCCCGTGAGACAGTGGCCTTTGTGGGGGCCACCGGCTCCGGCAAGACCACCATTCTCAGCCTCATCTGCCGCAACTACGATATCCAGAAGGGCCAGATCCTCATCGACGGCATCGACATCAGGCACATCAAAATATCCTCCCTGCGCCGCCATTTCGGCCAGATGCTCCAGGACGTGTTCCTGTTCTCCGGCACCATTCGTTCCAACATCGTCCTGCGGGAAGATTCCTTCACCGACGACGAGATCTGGCAGGCCTGCCGGTACGTCAACGCCGACCACTTCATCAACAAGCTGGACGGCGGCTTGGACGAGGTGGTTCGGGAGCGGGGCAACAACTTCTCCGCCGGCCAGCGGCAGCTGCTCTCCTTCGCCCGGACGATCCTGCACCGGCCGGAGGTGATGATCCTGGACGAAGCCACCGCCAACATCGACACGGAGACGGAGATTCTCATTCAGGACTCCCTGGAGAAGATGAAGAACATCGGCACCATGCTGATCGTGGCCCACCGTCTCAGCACCATTCAGCACTCCGACAACATTATCCTCCTGTCCCACGGCGTGATCCGGGAGCAGGGGACGCATCAGGAGCTTCTGCACAAGAAGGGCCGCTATTACCGGCTCTACACCCTGCAGTTCCATGAACAGCAAAGACGGCTGGAGGGAAACGCGTAAACCCCGACAAAATCGAAAAAATGGCGTGAATTTGCAAATTCACGCCATTTAGTTTGTCAAAAATTCAATTTCGATATTTTCCCCGCCCGTTCCCCTTGTCGGAAAAAGCCCTTCAGGGCTTTTTCCGACAGTTTACGGCTTGCACCGCCCGCAGGGGGAGTAGCCCAGGGCGACGATCTCCTCGCGGGTGAGGGTGGAGTCCTGCCGGTTCTTGTCCTTGATGTCCTTGACGCTGGAGCAGGAGGGGAAATGGAACTTCCTGGTGTTGGTGTTCAGCACATAGGTGACAGCTTTGGTGTCCGTTTCCGAGGAGGTGTCCGACGGGGCGGTGCCGGGGGTCGCGGTGTCCGTTCCCGTAGTGTCGGGTTCTGCGGTATCGGGAGCGGCGGTGTCCTCATCACCCGTATCAGGCGCTGTGGTTTCGGCCTTCGCGGTGTCCGGGGGATTCGTCTCCGGCGCTGTGGTGTCCGGGGCGGCGGTGTCCTGGGGCGGGGGAGCCGGAGAGGTGTCCGGCGGCATTTCCAGGGCGGTTTTGATGGCAAAGGGGAGCAGCAGAATGATCGCGCCCAGGATCACATAGAACCACCATTTTTTAAAAATGTCCAAAAAACCACCCCCCTGTTTACCCTCATTATAGCAGTAAACCGGGGGGCGGTAAAGAGCGTTTTTTCAATTGTTTCCGGGTATGACCGCCAGAGGCGGCCCGGAGACGCAGATCACCCTGTCCGCCAGGGACAGGGACAGCGCGTCGTGGGCGGAGAGGACGATGGGGATCCCCAGGCCGCGCAGGCGGGCCATAACGCGCCTGGCGTTGTCCGCGTCCACGCCGGTGAAGGGTTCGTCCAGCAGGAGCAGGGACTTGTCCCCGGCGTAGGCCAGCGCCCTGGCCAGGGCCACCCGGCGCTTCATGCCGCCGGACAGGGCCTCCACCGGGGAATCCGCCTCGGCGGCCAGCCCCACCGCCTCCAGATACGCTTTGACCTCAGCGCCCTTTGGCAGAACGGCCCTTATTTGCGCCGCGGCGGTGAAGCCGGGCAGAAGCCGGTCCTCCTGAAAGAGAACGGCGGTTTTCTCAAGCCCCGGGGCCTGGACGCGCCCCTGTTCAGGCGGGATAAGGCCCGCCAACAGCCGCAGAAGGGTGGTCTTGCCGCACCCGGAGGGGCCGGACAGGGCCGTGACGCCGGTATCGGGCAGCGTCAGGGAGAAGTCCTTCAGGATACGCTTATCCCCGTAGGAGAAGGACACGTTTTCCAGCCTCATTTGCCGCCGCCCCCCTTCCTCAAGGCCCGCCGGACCAGCGCCTCCACCGCCAGGGACAGGGCCACGACCACCGCCGTCCAGGCAAAGAGGGAGGGGATCTCCAGGTACAGCTTGGACCAGTAGATCTGACTGCCCAGCGCCCTGCGGGGCGTGCAAAGCACCTCCGCCGCCGCGCCGGATTTCCACGCAAGACCGATGGAGCTGAGTACGCCGCTCCGCAGATACGGCAGAGCCGCCGGGAGATAGATGTACCGCGCCCGCCGGGCCGCGCTCATCTGATAGGCCGCCGCCATCTCCAAAAGCTCCGGGGAGGGGGAGGCAAGGCCGGAGCGCAGATCTTCCCACACCACCGGCGTCACCATCATGGCGCAGATGATGACAGGCACCTTGTCCGACCCGGCCCAGAGAATGATCAGCACAATGAAGCTGACCACGGGGGCGGCCCGCAGTACCCGCACGGCGGGGGAGAGGAGCGTATCGGCCAGGGGGCTTATGTGGGTCAGCACCGCCAGCGCCGCCCCGGCGGCGACGCCCAGGACTGTCCCGGCGACGATCCTTACAAGCGTCGCCAGGGCGCTGAGCCAAAATGGCCCCGTCCCCGCCAGCTCCCAAAGCCGCGCCCCCACCTCCAGGGGGGAGGGGAGCAGCAGGGACTGGCCCACCGCCATGGCCGCAAGCTGCCACAGCCCCAGCCAAAATACGGCTGGGGCCAGAAGCTTCCATGCGGTGTTTTTCCTTTTCTCAGTCGGCCTGCCAGTAGAAGGCGTCATCGGGCATTGCCCCTCCAATCGAAGCGGGGTTGGCGTCAAAAAGCACCTGATAGTAGGGTTCCAGGGTGGCGCGCACGTCCGCCCCGGCGATGAAGGTCAGGGAGCAGTCGGGGATAGCCCGCTTGGCGATGGCGGCCTTGGGGACGATGCCGTACTGCTCGCAGAGGGCGGCGGCGTGTTCCACGTCGGCCTTCACCGCGTTGATGGAGGCCTCATAATCGGCAAGGAACTGCTTGACCGCCTGGGGGTTCTCCTGAGCGAAGGCGGCCCGGACGGCCACACAGCCCATGGTCAACTGCCCGCCGGTTTGCAGGGCGTCCCATTCCTTAGTCATATCCAGGGCCGAGCGCACGTCCTGATTCTGGATCAGTACGGCGGTGGCGGCGGGGACGGGGAGCATACACAGGTCAATCTCCCCGGCGGCCATCTTGGTCTGGATTACGCTGGCGTCCTCAAACACCAGGTTTACGTCCGCGTCCTTGACCTCCTCGGTGGGGGTGCTGACGGTGAGGCCGTTCTGGGTGAGGATATACCGAAGGGCATATTCCGGGTTGGCGCCCTGGCCGGGGGAGTAGATGGTCTTGCCCTTCAGATCGGCCACGGCGTGGACGGTGTCGCCCCGCTCCAGGATATAGAGGACGCCCAGGGTGTTGATGGCGATGACCTGCACCTGGCCCTGGGTTTTGTTGTAGAGGGCGGAGGCCACGTTGGTGGCCACGGCGGCGATGTCATAGTCGCCGTTGATGAGGCCGTTCTGGATCTGGCTGTTGTCCGCCACGGCGGAGACCTTGTAGCGGTTCAGCGTCTCGCCCGCGTCGTTGCGCTCCATAAGCGCCACAGCGCCCACGCCCGTGGGGCCGGTGAGGACGGCGAAATTCACGTCATAGGCCGTGGGGACGTCCTGCTGGGCGGTGTCCTCCGTCGTGTCGGCGGCGGTGTCCCCGGTAGTGTCCTCAGCCGTGTCCGCCGCGGTGTCCTGGGTGGAGTCGGTATCGGCGCCGCCCGCCGTGTCCGTGGTGTCGCGGCCCGCGTCTCCGCAGGCGGCCAGTGACAGGGTCAGGGCCAGGGTGAGCAGTAAGATGAGTACCTTTTTCATGCTTTTTTATTTCCTTTCCAGACGGAATCGGTTCATAGATGATGCGTTATTTTAAGGATTCCGGCTTTAACACGGTGATAGTCTTCCCGGACTTGGCGATAACGCCCGCGTCCATAAGCTTATCCAGCTCCCGATAGAGCGTGGCGCGGGCCACCCCCAGCCGGGAGGCCAGGTCAGTGAGGGATTTGACGGTGATAACGCCGTCCTCCCCGGCGTTGGTCAGCAGAAAGCCCGACAGCTTCCGCTCCCCGGAGCCGGAGGACAGGGCGTCCACCTTGGCGGAGAGGAAACGGATGCGCTGGGCCAGATACCGCAGGTAGTTTTCCCGCACCGGGGCGCTTTCGTCGATCAACCGGCTGACGGTCCTCTGGGAGAGGAACAGCACCTCACAGCGGCGGGCGGCGGTCAGGGTGGAGACGTAAAGCTCCTCGTCGGTGAAAAGCGCCGCCGCCCCAAAGAGATCCCCCACGCCCAGCTCGCTGACGGTCAGGCTCCCCTTGGTCACGGTGAGGTTCCCTCGCAACAGGATCCCCAGCTCCCGGCGAAAGCTGAAGGGGGAGTAGATCACCTCGCCCTTGCGGTAGGCGGCGATCTGCGCCTGCCCGCCTAAAAGCCTGTCGATCTCCTCGGCCTCAAGACCGCGAAAAAGGAACGTCCCTTTCAAAATCTCCAACTGGGCGCTTGTCATGATCTCCCTCCTAAATGTCTCATTTGAGACGGTTTCTAATGATTATAGCAGACAACGCGGCCCTTGTCAACAGCCTGGACGAAAAATTGTTAATAAAATGTCAAACTCACCCAAAAATTTCCCTCTCCCGGGGGAGAGGGAAATGGGGGTATCATATTGCGCGTCTCCGGCTTTCTTTATTAGCCGTTGACCACATTGTAGAGCCAGTAGATATACATGGCAAGCTCCGCCCGCGTCACAGGATCGGCGGCGCCCACCCTGCCGGTTTCGTCCACGGCGATGATGTCGTTCTCATAGAGGAAATCCACGGACTTCTTAGCCCACCCGGCCACCTTGTCGGCGTACTCATAGGAGGAGGTGGGTTCGCAGGAGAAGCCGAAACGCTCCAGCGTCCTGCAAAGCAGCGTACACAGGGTCTGGGTGTCCAGCCGGTTGCCGCCGCCAAAGACCAGCTTTCCGGTGGAGGGATCCGGGAACCCGGTGGTGATGCCTCTGGTGTAGGCCCAGGCGGCGGCCTCCTGGTACCACTTGCCCTGGATATCGGTGAGGGGATTTTCGTTCTCCTGCCCCTTGAGGCCAAAGCAGTTGTAGAGCATCTGGATCACCTGGGCCCGGTCGGCAAAGCCGTTGGGATCAAACCGGCCCGTGCCGTCGCCGTTCAGGCAGTGGCGGAGGCCCAGATAGGTGATGTACTCATAGTAGGGGTTATCCACGGGTACGTCCTTGAAGAGCTGGGGGTTGACCCGTTGTTCCACGTCCAGGGCCTCGCCCAGATCGGCGGCAAGCTGGATAATGAACTCGGTGGACAGGGGATTGGGCAGGCCGATGGTCTCAAACTGCTCCTGGAAGCCCATGGACGGATCCAGGGCAACAAAGCTCAGGTACTCGTCCAGGGCCTTGTCATAGCCCGTCTCCTGGGCCTCCAGCCAGAAGGTGGCCGCCCCGGCGGCGGAGACGGAGTAGCTCACATAATAGAGGGGCTGGACGGTGAGGTGCGGGAGCGTCTGCCAGTCCATGGGATCCTCCAGCATATACGCTTCGCTGAGCTGGTCGAACTTGTCGCAGATGTCCTCATAGGTGACGCCGGGGGTGGTGTGGGTATACAGCTCCAGCTCGCCGAAGAAGGCCCCGTAGACGATGGCGTAGGTGGTGATGTCGTCCATCAGGATATCCAGGGCCAGCTCGCCGCCCTCCTTGCCGAAGAAGTCCTCATAGAACTGGGAAAAGAGAAGCTCCATGCCCTGGGAGTGTACCTCGGAGATATCGGTGTTGGCGGAGACGTCGTTCCAGCCGGTGGGGTGCCAGTACCAATTGTTGTAGTGGCCAAACTCGTGGACGATGGTGGAGAAGTCCCCCATGTAGCCGCTGGGGGAGGAGAACATATAGGGAGCGCCGTAGCCCTCCAGAATGAAGGTGTAGGCACCGGTGTCCTTCCCGGCGCCGGCGGTGATGTCGTAGAGGTTATGCTTGCGCATATACTGGAAGGACTCCACAAGCTCCGGACTGAGCTTTTTAAGACAGCTCTCTATGTAGTCCAGGGTGTCCTGCCCGGTGTAGTCGCCGTTATAGATGGCCTGGGCCTCCGGGCCGGAGAAGTAGAAATCATCTACCGCGTTATCCGTGATCTGGTCGATCTGAGCGGCCAGGGGGGCGATGTATTTCTTCACGGCGTCAAAATAGGCCTGGATCTCCTGGGGGGTGAAGTCCCTGCCGTATTCGTTGAGGTAGCCGTAGGCGGCGTAATCGTCATAGCCGTAGTTCTCCGCGATGCGCCGGGTCACGTCCAGCATCTCGAGGTAGATGTCCCCCAGGCCCTGGTAGTAGGCGTCCATCAGAAGATCGTAGATGATGTCCACGTCATCGTCGTCCACCTTACCGGCGGCATAGGCATCGTTCAGGCCCTCAAAGGTGTACGCCGTCCCCTGATAGATCACGGGGAAGCCGTTGGCGTAGGCGGCGTTATACTCCGGCTCGATGGCGTTCAGCTCGGCCAGAAGGGCCTTCTCCTGGTCGGTCATCGGCTCATAGCTCTGATAGAAGCTCACGTCCCCGTCGGAGAGCTTCTCGGCCTTGATGAAGTAGGCGGCGTGGGAGGAGGCGAGGATATCCCTGACGGCCGTCCGCAGGATATCGCCGATGGCGACGCCCAGGTTGTAATAATCGGAGGACTGCCGCGCCAAGGACGCGTCGTTCACGTTCAGAGTACTGCGGAAATACAGCAGCTCATAGTTGGTAAAGGCGGTGGAGCGGGCCTTGGAGATGGCCTGGAAGGCCGCCTCTACGGCCTCGTCGGTGGCGGAGGGGTCGGCAAGGAGGGCGTTCAGCGCCGCCGCCAGCTTGTCCGCGTCGGCCTGAGTGATGGGCGTGACCTCCAGCGTCTTCAGGTCGATGTCCTGATCGTGGTACTGATCGACGAAATACCGCGTACCGTCCTCTCCGGCCTCGCCGGTCCCGGCGGCAAAGGTCATGGGAGCCAGGGAGAACACCAGGCAGATCGCCAGCAGTAGGGAAACGAGCTTTTTCATGGGGGCCTCCAGTTCATATCATTTATTTACGCCGGGCGGACGACTGCCCGCCGGGCGTAAGGATCGACACTGCAAGCATACCATTCTTTTCAAAAAAACGCAAGAGCGCGGCAGAATTTTTTGTAAGACAGGCCCGCATTTGCTCAAGGACGCCTTTTTCGGAGGTCAAATCGCGTTTGGGGGCTTTTCATTTTCGCGGGTTTGGTGTAAAATCTTAAGGTGAGGGTTCAACTCCCGTCACCTTAAAAGAAGGAGGGGACTTCATTGGAGAAGATTTTTGTCACCGGCCATAAAAACCCGGATACGGACTCCGTGGTAGCCGCCCTGAGCCTCGCGGCTCTGCAAAACGCCACGGGGGAGCGGTCCTATGTGGCCGCGCGCCTGGGCCATCTCAGCGACGAGACGCACATGATCCTGGAGCGTTTCGGCGCGGAGCCGCCGGTCTATGTGAAGGATATGCGCACCCAGGTCCAGGATCTGGACTTTGACGTGCCGCCCATTCTTGGCGGCGGCGTCACCGTCAACCGCGTCTGGTCGGCCATGGAGGAGGACAAGCACATCTCCGCCATACCCATCACCGACGAGGACGGGCGCCTGATGGGCATGATGACGGCGGGGGACATCGCCGCCTATGACATCGCCACCATCGAGGATCCCACCCTGCGGCAAGTGCCGCTGTTCAATATCCTCTCCGTGCTGGAGGGCCAGATCTTGACCGAGGGGCCGGAGCTGTCCAACGCCGTCTCCGGGGAGGTGGTGCTGGCGCTGCCCACCGCCGCCGAGGCGCCGCTGTTCCACGGCCCCGACACCGTCCTCGTCTGCGGCGACCAGCCGGAGATCCTCCGCGCCGCCGTAAAGGCGGGGGTCAGGTGCGTGGTCCTGTGCCGCGCCCGTCTGCCGGAGGACGTGGCCGCCTGCTCCGGGGCCACCACCGTCATCTCCACCCCCTACGACGGCCTGCGGGCCGTGCGGCGGCTCTTTCAGGCCATTCCCGTGGAGCGGCTGGCCTCCGGGCGCAACATCGAGGCCTTCCACCTGACGGACTTCATCGACGACGTGAAGGAGGTCGTCCTGCGCAGCCGTTACAGGAGCTACCCCATCTTGGACGAGAATGACCGGGTGGTGGGTACGCTCTCCCGGTTCCACCTGATCCGCCCCCGGCGCAAAAAGGTGGTGCTGGTGGATCACAACGAGCTTGCCCAGTCCGTCCCCGGACTGGACGAGGCGGAGATCTTGGCCATCATCGACCACCACCGCCTGGCGGATATCCAGACTCAGAACCCCATCTATGTGCGCAACGAGCCGGTAGGCAGCTCCAACACCATCATCGCCGCCATGTTCCAGGAGCGGGGCCTGATGCCCTCCAAAAAGCTGGCGGGGCTGATGGCGGCGGCCATCGTCTCCGACACGGTCATGTTCAAATCCCCCACCGCCACGCCCCGGGACCGCAAGATGGCCGAGCGGCTGGCCGGCATCGCGGAGGTGGATCTGGAGGAGCTGGGCCGCTTCATCTTCTCCGCCTCCACCCCGGAGGACAAGCCGGTGAGGGATCTGCTGTTCACCGATTTCAAGGAGTTCCACATCGCCGGCCACGCCTTCGGCATCTCCCAGATCACCTGCATGGACTCCCAGCGCCAGATGAAGCGCAAGGGAGAGTTTTTGGAGGTGATGGCCGAGACGGTCAGGAAAAACGGCTACTCCATGATGATCCTGATGCTCACCGACGTGCTTTTGGAGGGCAGCCGCGTGCTGTGCCTGGGCGGCGAGGACGTCTTTACCCAGGCCTTCAACACGGAGCTTCACGACAACGAGGCCTTCCTCCCCGGGGTCATGAGCCGCAAAAAACAGATCGTCCCCATGCTCTCCGCCCTCTGGGGCTAAGCGCCAGGGCAACCGCCCAATTCCTAAATTAAATTTCCAGAAATTCAGAGGGCGGGTTTTGAACCCGCCCCTACGGCTTTTAAGGGAAAAAATATGCGTTATTTTTGCAAAATCCTTCATCAGAGCTTGTAGGGGCCGCCTCTTTTGGTGGCCCGCAGTCTTACGCAATAATTTTCCCATATATTTTATTTCCCCCAACGAACCAACCACCCGTACGGGCCGGACACGTCGTCGCGGAACCGGCTTTACCTCGCGTCCCCGCGCGGCGGGAACGCTCAGGCGCACGGTTCGCTCCTCCTTTCCCCATCGGGCAACGGCCCGATGGGGCCCCCATGCGGCCCGCCCATCGAATTCCGATTCCGCCTCCCCAAAAAGGTTGCGGCTCCGCCGCGTATTCCCAATGTGGGCCGCCGTGGGCGGCGGCCCCTACAACATATGGGGAAGCTTATCTGTAATTCGGTGGGCCGCCGTGGGCGGCGGCCCGTACGGCGTTGTGGGGTGGCCTTTCAGGAATTCGATACACGGGCCGGCCGGGTGTCCGGCCCGTACAGAACATTTTGTGTAATAATTAAATTTCCGTATGTTCGGAGGGAAGGGTTTGGAAGGGGAACCGTCAGGGTTCCCCTTCTGATTCAATCACCCTCCGCCGCGCGGCGGAGGGGCCGCCTCTCCAGGCGGCCCGCAGTCATACGCAATGATTTCCCCATATCTTTTCGTTTCCCCCAACGCACAATCCACCCGTACGGGCCGGACACGTCGTCGCGGAACCGGCTTAACCTCGCGTCCCCGCGCGGCGGGAACGCTCAGGCGCACGGTTCGCTCCTCCTTTCCCCATCGGGCAACGGCCCGCTGGGGCCCCCCATGCGGCCCGCCAATCGAATTCCCGTATATTTAATTTAACCGCCGTAGGGGCCGCCGTCCCCGGCGGCCCGTCCCGGTCAACCTCCGGGCGGTCAATCAACGATGGAAGGGTCGCCCGGGAGGGCGACCCCTACGAAAACGTAAGCATGAGTCGGTGCGAAATTCGATACCGCCACGGGCCGCCGTTGGCGGCGCAATTGTCACTCAGTCCACGCAAATAAGCTCGTAGTCCGTGGTGCCGTAGCCCAGGGCCGCGGCGGCCTCGATGGTGTGCCGCCCGTGGCGGGACTCCACCCGCTTCAA
>CANPWM010000002.1 GCA_947584295.1 uncultured Oscillospiraceae bacterium
TGCGCCTGAGCGTTCCCGCCGCGCGGGGACGCGAGGTGAAGCCGGTTCCGCGACGACGCGTCCGGCCCGTACGGGGGGATTTTGCGTTGAGTGAAAGCAAAAAGATATGGGGAAACCGTTGCGTATGACGGTGGGCCGCCGTGGGCGGCGGCCCGTACGGCGTTTAAATTAAATTCCCCGGAAATTCGGCGGGCCGCCTAAAGAGGCGGCCCGAAATGGAATACGCGGCGGAGCCGCAACCTTTTTGGGAGGCGACATTGTAATTCGTTCGGTGGGCCGCCGTGGGCGGCGGCCCGTACGGCGATGAAAGATAGATTGCCGGAAATTTGGCGGACGGGATTACCTTATATCCTCGCAACGCCGGTGCGGCGGGCGGCGGCGGCCACGGCCGCGGCCACGGCGGGGCCTACGCGCTTATCGAAGGCGGCGGGGATAATGTAATCGGCGCTCAGCTCCTCGTCGGAGATAAGGCCCGCCAGGGCTTGGGCGGCGGCCATCTTCATCTCCTCGTTGATATCCGAGGCCCGCACGTCGAAAGCGCCCCGGAAGATGCCGGGGAAGGCCAGCACGTTGTTGATCTGGTTGGGGTAGTCGCTGCGGCCCGTGGCGATGACCCTGGCTCCGCCGGCCTTGGCGTCCTCCGGGAAGATCTCGGGGGTGGGGTTGGCGCAGGCGAACACGATGGCGTCCCTGGCCATGGTCTTGACCATCTGGGTGGTGAGGGTGCCGGGGCCGGACACGCCGATGAACACGTCCGCGTCCACGATCACGTCCGCCAGCTTGCCGGTCAGGCGCTGGGGGTTGGTGACCTCCGCCATCTCGGCCTTGATCCAGTTCAGATTCTCCCGGCCCTGATAGATGGCGCCGGTGCGGTCGGTCATGACGATGTTTTTGAACCCGGCGCTGAGCAGGAGCTTGACGATGGCCACGGCGGCGGCGCCCGCGCCGGAGGTGACGATCTTCACATCCTCCTTGCGCTTGCCCACCACCTTCAGGGCGTTGGTGAGGCCCGCCAGGGTGATGACGGCGGTGCCGTGCTGGTCGTCGTGGAAGATGGGGATATCGCAGCGCTCCTTGAGCTTGCGCTCGATCTCAAAGCACCGGGGGGCGGAGATGTCCTCCAAATTGATGCCGCCGAAGGAGCCGGAGATCAGGGCCACGGTGTTGACGAACTCATCTACGTCCTTTGTCCTGACGCAGAGGGGGAAGGCGTCCACGCCGCCGAAGGCCTTGAACAGCACGCACTTGCCCTCCATGACGGGCATACCGGCCTCCGGGCCGATGTCGCCCAGGCCCAGGACGGCGGTGCCGTCGGTAATAACGGCGCACAGGTTGTGGCGGAGGGTCAGGTCGTAGCTCTTGCTGATGTCCTTCTGGATCTCCAGGCAGGGCTGGGCCACGCCGGGGGTATAGGCCAGACTCAGATCCTCCTTAGAGGCCACGGGGACGCGGGTGTTGATCTCGATTTTGCCCTTCCACTCACCGTGGAGGCGCAGGGACTCTTTGGCGTAATCCATTGGGGATCCTCCTGATTTTGATGTGATAGCAACATTATAATCCACGCGCGGATAAATCGAAAGACGGAAAGTCCACGAAAAAAATCCCCCGAAAGGGGGAGATTTTATCAGAGTTTAACCATTCAGGCCCGCTTAAAGTGACGGGAGCCGAACCTGCACCGGTCAGCTTACGCGGTAATGGCCTATAATCTTGTCCCTGTACCGCTCCAGGACGTCCTCCTCGTACCGAAGCTGGCTCTTCCCGGCGTGGTGGATCAGGAAGGGGATCCCCTTTTTGTTCCGCGCGTCGGAGACGACGCCGATGTGGTCACGGAAAACAACGATGTCCCCGCCCTGCCACTCCCCGATGGCGGAGAGATCCGTGGTAAGGGCGCGGGCGGTGTTTTTGAAATAGACGGCCAGGTTCCGAACGCGCCGGAAGTCGATTTTCCTGTCCGGCGCCGCGATATCGTACAGCTCCGGCGCGCGGCGGATATCCTGATCCACCAGCTCCATCAGGTCGTACCCCGCGCCCCTGAGGGCGAAGGCCACCACGTCCGTGCAGACGCCGAAGCCGTCGTCGGGGTAGCCGGAGGCGTAATAGGCGCTCTTGTAGGCGGGCTTCCCGGCCACATAGGCCCGGGCGCTTTGCAGAATATCCGTCTGGTCGTCCACGCCGTCCCCGTCGGCGTCCACGGCGCTGACGTAGGGGGCGACGCCGAAATCGGCGTTGGTAAACCGCTTATGGGGCAGGATATTCAGGCTGTATAGCAGGTACACCGCCGCGATCACCGCCCCGGAGAGGCAGAGGGTGAGCAGGAGCGGGGAGATTTTTCGTTTCATGGTTCCCTCCGGGAATGAAAATACCAGCCGATGGACTCACCGGCTGGTCAGGTTGTTAAAATAGATTTTTCAGCTTGTCCTTCAGGGAACCCGCGGCGTCGCCCAGCTTGTCCAGATCCACCTTGGCCTTGACGCCGTCGGCCACCTTTTTGAGAACGTCGTCGGGCAGATCCACGCCCAGAAGGCTCTCCACCGTCTTGACGGGATCCTTTTTGAAGCTCTCCATGAGGCCGGCGTCGCTTTTGAGCTTGCGGGCCACCTCTTCGATCTTCTCCTTGATGTTTTCCATTACGCCTGCTCCTCCACGGCGGCGTCGGGGGCGTTCTTCTTCACGGACTCCACGCCGTTCAGGCAGCCGGACTTGCTCTTGTAGCCCTCGCTGGCCAGGATAGGCTCGCCGTTGACGGCCTGCAGGCGGAAGCGGAACTCGCCGGCCTTGTCCGTAAAGACCACGAACTTGGGGTTCTTGACGGCGGCGGCGCCCTCAACGGTCTGGTCCTCCACACCGGCGATGGGGGCGTTCTTCTTCACGGACGCGATGCCGTTCAGGCAGGCGCTCTCGGTGGTGTAGACCTCGCTGGTGCCGATAGGCTCGCCGTTGGCGGCCAGAAGCTGGAAGTTATAGCCCGTGGCGGTTTTTTTGTAGACGAATTTACCCATGGGGAATTGCCTCCTTGTTTTATTTGATGAATACATCAATTATACGACACGCGCCCCGATTATTCAAGGGGGAATTTGGCTCTTCGCCGGGGAAAAGAAAAATTTTTGTAAAATTTCCGGTTTTTATGCCCTTTTGATGCCAAAATGCGGTATACTGTCTTTGAGAATCATAAGACGCCGCGTTTTTCGGCTCCCGGCGCGAGGCGGGGACTGAAAAGCGGCTGAGATCCGAGAGAATATTCGCCAAAGCGGCTGTTAAACGGGGTGATCTTACGCACGATTGGGAAAAGGATATGCGGGAATACGAGGCCCGCGAGGAGGCCCAGGCCAGGCGGGGCATCGCGGAATACGAGCGCCGGAGGCGCCATCTGAGGGCGCTGGTCACGGGCGTGCTTATCCTGCTGCTGGTGGCCGCCGCCGTGACGGCGGTGGCGCTGTCGGTGCGGCGCAGCGGGAAGTCCGGCGGCGGGGGCGGCGATACGCAGACGGAAGCTCTGGACTGGGTCACGCAGGATCTGCTGCCCGTCAACGAGTACTCCCGGCCCGGGACGAAGCTGGAGCAGGTGACGGCGGTGGCCGTCCACTATGTGGGCAATCCCGGCACCACCGCCAAGCAGAACAGGAACTATTTCGCAAACCTCGCCAAGACCCACGAGACCTCCGCCAGCAGCCATTTTGTGGTGGGGCTGGAGGGGGAGGTCATTCAGTGTATCCCCCTTGATGAGTGGAGCTACTGCACCAGCCAGGCCAACGGCTACACCATCTCCATCGAGGTGTGCCACCCGGACGAGACGGGCAAATTTACCGATGCCTCCACCGCCTCCCTGGTGCGGCTCCTTAAGTGGCTGGCGGATCGTTACGGGCTGGACAGGTCGGGGGTCATACGCCATTACGACGTGACCGGCAAGATCTGCCCCAAATATTACGTGGAGAATCCCGACGCCTGGGAGGCGCTTCTGGACATGGTGTTCGACGGGGGATCCACGGCGGAAAATTAACTTTTCAGGAGTCAGTATGGCGAGAACGACACCCATCATGGGCTGGGCGTCCTGGAACTGCTTCAGGACGGACATCAGCGAGGAAAAGCTCAAGGCACAGGCAAGGGCCCTGGTGGACACGGGCCTGGCCGGGGCGGGGTACACCTATCTCAACATCGACGACGGCTTTTTCGGCGGGCGGGCCGCGGACGGGACGCTGCTTTTCCACAAAGAACGCTTCCCCCATGGCGTCAAGCCGGTGGCGGACTACGCCCACGCCCTGGGCCTGCGGGCCGGGATCTATACCGACGCCGGGGACAACACCTGCGGCCACTACTACGACCGGGAGGGCGGCAACGGGGCCGGAGTGGGCCTTTACGGCCACGAGGAACAGGATCTGCGCCTCTACCTTGTGGAGCTGGGCTTCGACTTCATCAAGGTGGACTGGTGCGGCGGCCTGCGGCTGTGCCTGGACGAGCGGGAGCAGTACAGCCTTATCGGGCGGATCATCGACGAGCTTCGCCGGGAGACAGGCCGGGAGATCGTCTACAACATCTGCCGCTGGCAGTTCCCCGGCAGCTGGGCCGCCCAGACGGCGGACTCCTGGCGCATCGGGTGCGATATCGGGCCGGACTTCCGCTCCGTACTCCACCAGATCGACCTGGCCAAGCCCCTGCGGCGGTTCTGCGGGCCGGGACACGTCAACGACCTGGACATGATGGAGCTGGGCAACGGCCTGACCCGCGCCGAGGAGCGGGCGCATTTCGCCCTGTGGTGCATGATGTCCGCGCCGCTGATCGTGGGGTGCGACCTGACGGCGCTCTCCGGGGACACCCTGTCCCTTTTGAAAAACCGGGAGCTGATCGCCGTGGATCAGGATCCCCTGTGCCGCCAGGCCTGCGTCACGAGGGAATACCGGGACGGCGGCAGGCTTCTGGGCGAGGTGTGGGTCAAGGAGCTGGAGGCGGAAAGCGCCGGAGTCCGGGCCGCCGCCCTGCTGAACCGGGGGGACGAGCCGCTGACCATGGAGCTGACCCCGGCGCTTCTGGGCCTTGCCGGGATCACCGAGATCCGCGACCTCTGGGATCACCGGGCCGTCTCCGGGCCGCTCCGCTTTGCCGTGGCCCCCCACGACGCGCTGGTTTTCCGCGTCGCCGGTACGGGGCCCTCCGCCCCTGTGGACGTGAACGCCGGTCTGGCCTACGGGGCGGACTGGCAGGGGCCTGTGTGGATCGGCCCGGAGGAGACGGAGGCGGCCCTGGCCGCCGGGGCCGCGCTGGTAGACGTGCGCGCGCCGGAGGAGTTCGCCCGGGGCCATCTGCCGGGGGCGATGAACCTGCCCTGGGACGGCATACACTTCACCGTCACACCGGCGTTCCCGGATAAAAATACCCCCCTGGTGCTGATCTGCGCCACGGGCAAGCGCAGCGCCCAGGCGTCCTTTACCCTCCACAACATGGGGTACAGACAAGTAAAATGCGCCCAGGGCGTACTGCCCTTTTGACCGCCGGAAAAAGCCGTTGGCTTTTCCGGTAAAAAGAAACGTGCGGGCTGTCCTGCCCTTTTGAGGTGATACCATGCTCTATTTTGAAAACGACTATGACCGGGGCTGTCACCCGCTGGTGCTGAAAAAGCTCTGTGACACCAACCTCACCCCCGCCGCCGGGTACGGCGACGACGAGTTTTCGGAGCGGGCCAGAGGGTATATCCGCGCGGCCTGCGAAGCGCCGCGGGCGGACGTCTTTTTCCTCTCCGGCGGCACCCAGACCAACGCCGTTACCATCGGCGGGCTTCTGCGCCCCTGGGAGGGGGTGTACGCCGCCGCCAGCGGCCATATCGGGCTTCATGAGGCCGGGGCCGTGGAGTTCACCGGCCACAAGGTCCTGCCCCTCCCCCAGCGTCAGGGGAAGATCGCCCCCGGGGAGCTGCGGGCCAGCCTGGAAGGCTTTTACGCCGATCCCAACCACCCGCATATGGTCTTCCCCGGCATGGTGTATATCTCCCACCCCACCGAGTACGGCACCCTGTATACTTTACAGGAGTTGGAAGAACTCTCTGACATTTGTAATAGCTTTAACATACCCCTCTATATGGACGGGGCGCGGCTGGCCTACGCCCTGGCCGCCGTGACGGACGTGACGCTCCCGGATATCGCGCGGCTGTGCGACGTCTTTTACATCGGCGGCACAAAATGCGGGGCGCTGTGCGGGGAGGCGCTGGTGTTCCCTCAGGGCGCGCCGGAGCGTTTTCTCACCCTGGTCAAACAGCGGGGGGCGCTTATGGCCAAGGGGCGGCTCATCGGGGCGCAGTTCGAGGCGCTTTTTGAGGACGGGCTGTATTTCACCGTCGGCCGCGCCGCCGTGGAGCTGGCCCTGCGGCTCAAGGCGGGGCTGGAAAAGCGGGGGGTGGCGCTTTTCATGGACTCCCCCACCAACCAGCAGTTCCCGATCCTGGAAAACGGCCTTCTGAAAAGGCTCGCGGAGCGGGCGGCCTACTCCTTCTGGGAGGCCCGGGACGCTGATACCTCGGTTGTTCGGCTCGCCACAAGCTGGGCCACAAAGCCGGAGGACGTGGAGGCGCTTTTCAAAGTCCTTGACAATTTGCGCGGGGGAGTATAGAATAAGTTGACCAAATCATTTGAAAAACGGGAGTTTTTTACATGGCTAAGGACAAGAAAGTAGAACAGATCACCGACATGGACGTGGACTTCACCCAATGGTACACCGACGTATGCACCAAGGCGGAGCTTATCGACTACTCCAGCATCAAGGGTATGTTCATCTACCGCCCCTACGGCTATGCCATCTGGGAGAACATCCAGCACATTCTGGACGCGGAATTCAAGCGGCTGGGCCACGAGAACGTCTACCTGCCCATGCTGATCCCCGAGAGCCTTCTGCAAAAGGAGAAGGATCACGTGGAGGGCTTCGCCCCGGAGTGCGCCTGGGTGACCATGGGCGGCTCGGACAAGCTGGAGGAGCGGTATTGTATCCGCCCCACCAGCGAGACGCTTTTCTGCGAGCATTATAAAAACATCATTCACTCCTGGCGCGACCTGCCCAAGCTCTATAACCAGTGGTGCAGCGTCCTGCGGTGGGAAAAGACCTCCCGCCCCTTCCTGCGCCACAGGGAGTTTTTGTGGCAGGAGGGCCACACCATGCACGCCAGCGAGGACGAGGCCCGGGCGGAGACACAGCAGATGCTCAATGTCTACGCCGACTTCATGGAGAACACCCTGGCCATGCCCGTGATCCGGGGCCGCAAGACAGAGAAGGAGAAGTTCAACGGCGCGGAGGAGACCTACACCGTGGAGTGCATGATGCACGACCACAAGGCCCTTCAGGGCGGCACCAGCCACTATTTCGGCGACGGCTTCGCCAGGGCCTTTGACATCACCTTTACGGGCCGTGACAACCAGCTCCACCACCCCTATCAGACAAGCTGGGGCGTGTCCACCCGGCTCATCGGCGGCATCATCATGACCCACGGCGACAACTCCGGCCTGGTCCTGCCCCCGAAGATCGCCCCCATTCAGGTCATCGTCGTCCCTGTGGCCCTGCATAAAGAGGGCGTTCAGGAGGCCGCCGGGAAGCTCCTGGAGACCCTCAAGGCCGCCGGGATCCGGGCGGAGATCGACCTTACCGACCAGTCCATGGGCTGGAAGGCCGCCCAGTATGAGATGAAGGGCGTGCCTGTCCGGCTGGAGCTGGGCCCCAGGGACATTGAGAACAACGTCTGCGTGGCCGCCAAGCGCACCGGCGGCGAGAAGCTGACCCTCCCCCTGGAGAACGTGGTGGAGGCCGTCAGGGCGCTTTTGGACGACGTGCAGAGGGAGATGTATGAGAAGGCCCTGAAGAACCTTCAGGACAACACCTTCGACGCCCACTCCGTGGAGGAGGTGCGGGACGGCTGCCAGAAGGGCGGCTTCGCCCGCATGATGTGGTGCGGCGACGAGGCCTGCGAGGTGAAGATGAAGGAGCAGGCCGGGGTCACCAGCCGCTGTATCCCCTTTGAACAGCACCACATCGGCGATGTCTGCCCCGTGTGCGGCAAGCCCGCCCAGCACATGGTCATCTGGGGCATCGCCTACTGATCCGCCCCGCAAACCTATGGTAAATTAAATTGATTTTACAGACTAAAAGCCTCCATACCCCAAAAGGTATGGAGGCTTTTTTGATTTTGTTATGGACAGGCGCTTATCTTCTTCTCCGATTACTGCCCCGCTCGGATTTGCGCATGGCGTCGGAGATCTTGCCCTCGGAGTCCTTCATGAAGCGTTTGAGCTTGTCCTCAAAGGCGGCGTCCACGGGGCCCTCCGGCGGGACCGCCGCGTAGGGATCCGGCGTGAACTGCGGGGCGGGGCGGGACGGGGCGGCATGGGGCTGTTTGGGACGCGGCTCCGGGCGCGGCTGGGCCTGCTTGATGGACAGATTGATCCTGCCCTGCTCGTCGATGCTCAGTACCTTGACCTGCACCTCCTGGCCCACCGAGACGAAGTCCGCCACGTTGGAAACGAACGTGTTGGCGATCTCAGAGATATACACCAGGCCCGACTTCCCCGGCGCCAGCTGAACGAAAGCGCCGAATTTGGTGATCCCGGTGACCTTGCCGGTCAATACCGCTCCCTTTTGAATGTCCATTCTTTTTCCTCTCTCAAACGGTCTCCCACGAAATGCCTGCTCTCAGGCTCAATCCTCGCTGTCGATGTAGATCTCCTCGTCGGGGTCGATAAAGCCAAGCTTCCGGGCGATGTCGCGGATAACGTCCTCCTCCGCGCTATGCTCGATGTCATACTGCATACCGTCCACGCTGGCGGCAAGCTGGGCCTCGTAGCTCTTCAGCTCCTCAAGCTCGCTTCGCTTTTGCTTTTCCAGGTCGCTTTGGCCGATCTTCGTCACCAGCGCGTACACCAGCAGGACCGCCAGGACGATCTTCGTAAGTATACCTGTACGTCTTAACCGCATCTTCCGTATCCCTCGCTTTGGGCGCGGAGCCGCGCCGTCTTTTGACAGCTATTATTGTAAACCTTTTTTTCGCAGATGAAAAGGCCTTTTTTAAAATTCGTCGAAATTTTTTAAAACTTTTTTCCAAAACCCGTATCGGAGCGGCCAAAATGAACAGGATCCGGCCCACGATGCCCGCCAAAAAGGCGCCGAAGGCCAGGATCAGCGGGCTGACCGTCAAAAAATAGAGGACGGCCCCCAGGGCGGCCATGAGCTGGAGGAAGATCCTCTGCCGCCCGCCCCCGGCGGACAGCCCCAGGGCAAAGAGCATAAAGGCCGCCGCGATCCAGAATACGGCGTCCGTCACCCAGGTGACGGCCCGGCCCTTCACGCTCCGCCGCAGGATCCGCATCAGGTCGTAAAGCACCCCCGCAAAGACGCCGCACAGCAGGGCCGCCCCCGCCTCCGCCAGCTGTGAGCTTACGGTCACCTCCATAGCTCACCTGAAAAGCCTGGCAAAGAAGCCCTCGCCCTTTACCGGCGCGTCCTCGTACTCCAGCGCGTCCACCTGTCCCGTGACCACCACATCGCCGCTGTCCACGCTGAGCTTCTCCATGTGCAGCTCCTCCCCGTGGACGATCAGCGTCCCCTGGGTCGTCCCCATGACGATCTCCTGCTCGTTGAAGCTCTCCACGTCCGTCACCCCGGACACCAAAAGCCTCCTGCGGCCCTCCATGCTCAGGCTGTGGGCCGCCTCCGCCATGGGCCGTCTCTCCTCTCCCGCCATCTGTCTCCCCCTCTCAGGTCGATTCCACAGGCCCCCGCGCGGCGGCGCGGTTGTCCCGCTTTAAATATACGGCCCGGGCGCTAAGAATATTTGAGAATTTTTATCATTTTTTGGAAAAGGGGTTGACAAATCCCTCCCGTGGGTGTATATTTCATTTCGTTACCTTTTGTAACCGTTTTGTAACTTCTGATGTTTGGAGAGATTTTCTTGTTTTTCAAAGATCCCCGTGAAACTGTCCTGAGCCGCGCCAAGGCCCGCCGGGTAAAGCTTTTGGCGGGCATGTCGGCCCTGGGCCTCTGCCTGACGCTGACGGCCCTGACCCCCGCGCCGGTGTCCGCCACCGCCGTATACCGGACGGCGGAGGCCCCGGAGGAAAGCCCGCTTGTGGAGGCCGTGGCCGTGACGGTGGACGGCGTCCACGCCGTGACGGTGGACAGCCGTGAGACGGCCCTGGCGCTGCTGGAGGAGATCCGGCGCGGGTACGAGACGCCCCTCACCGAGTCCGCGGCGTTCCGGGAGCGCGTGGAGCTGCTCCCCTGCCTCACCGAGCCGGAGGGCGTGATGGCCCCGGCGGACGCCAGGGCTTTGCTGGATCCGGAGAACACCGCCTCTCCCGTGGCCCTCACCGTCCTGACCATGGCCCCGGTGACCCGGGAGGAGGCTGTCCCCTTTGTCACCGAGACGGTGCTGATCCCCGACCAGTATTCCGACGAGACCTCCGTCACCCGCTCCGGCGTGGACGGGTGGGCGGTGAACACCTACTCCGTCATCTACGAAAACGGGCGGGAGGAGCTGGCCACCCTGACGGACAGCAGGATCGTCACAGAGCCCGTCAGTGAGATCGTGACCCAGGGCGCTCTGCCCGGCTCCCGGTACGACTCCCGTGGCGTGTATATCTGGCCCACCACCGGCGTCCTCACCAGCAAATTCGGCAGCAGGAACATCAGCATCGGCTCCTCCAACCACAAGGGCATCGACATCGGCAACGCCGCCGGCACCCCGGTGTGCGCCGCCGACGGGGGCGTGGTGATCTTCGCCGGAAAAAACGGCGGCTACGGGAATTTCGTGGCCATACAGCACGACAACGGCGCCGTCACCCACTACGCCCATATGCGGAAGATCTTGGTGGAGGTGGGCCAGCGCGTGGCCCAGGGCCAGCAGATCGGCGAAATGGGCCGGACAGGCACCGCCACGGGGAACCACCTGCATTTTGAGATCCTCCCCGACGGCGAGACGCGGGTAGATCCCGTGGGCCTGCTCACCGGCGAGCTGCAGCGGTATTGACCGGGCGAACGCTTTGGGGCGTTTCAGAAAAATTCCGGGGAAGTTTGCGAAAAAAGCCTTGACAACGGTTGCAAAATACCCTATAATAGCAAGGCTTGCATAAAGAACCACTCAACCGGAATGGAGAAGTCGCGTAGCCCGGTCGAGCGCGCACGATTGGAAATCGTGTAGGGGTCAAAAGCTCCTCGAGGGTTCGAATCCCTCCTTCTCCGCCAAAAAAAGCGTTGGAAGTGCTGGAAAGTCAGTAATTCCAACGCTTTTTCATTTGTTAACGCATGGTGGGAAAAAGCTCGAAATGGTGGGGTTATCGTGTAAAAATCGTGTAGTAGCCGCTCTTTTCTGGAGGGTTTTTTGAGTGAATAAAGGAGATTATTTCAATCAGAAGGGGAACCCTGACGGTTCCCCTTCCCAACCCTTCCCTCCGAAAACTGGGACACAGTAAAATATTTGTCATGAAAAGCGCTTGCTATTGTCCGTACAATCGTGTATAATATATATAGGAACTGAAAGGAGCTGCGGAAAATGGCAAAAACGGCAAATCTGTACGCGAGGATCGAGCCTGAACTCAAGGAGCAGGCGGAGGAGATCCTTTTGACCCTCGGCATCCCCGCTTCCAACGCCATCACCATGTTTTACAGGCAGATCGTCCTTCAACGCGGACTGCCCTTTGACGTGAAGCTTCCGGCGAATGTCCCTGCGGATGTGAGCAAGCTCACAGAAACGGAGCTGGACGCAGAGCTTGAGAAGGGGTATGCCGATGTAAAGGCCGGAAAGACCCGTGACGCCGGGAGCGTCTTTGCGGATATCCGCAGGGACTATGGCATATGACGTACCGCGTGACGATCTCCGCCCAGGCTGACGCGGATCTTCGTGGGATATATGAGTATATCGCGTTCAAGCTTCGCTCCATGATCAACACCGTGGGGCAGCTTGAACGATTGGAGAAGGCCATCCGGGGGCTGGACAAAATGCCGGAGAGGTATGCTCTCTATGGATCGGGCAAATGGGCGAAGAGGGGACTTCGTAAAATGCCGGTGGACAACTATCTCGTATTCTACATTCCGGATAACGAGACCCGAACCGTCAATGTCATCCGGGTCATGTACGGCGGGATGGATGTGAAACGGGAGTTGGAAAGCAACACGTAAGCACAACGAGAAACGCCCTATTGAAAAGTAGGATTTTTAACCACTTACTCCAAAAAATCCAATAGGGCGGGGATTTTTTGGTGGAGAAGGAGACAATTTCAACCGGAAGGGGAACCCTGATGGTTCCCCTTCCAACCGCCGCACGGCGGCGGGTGATTGAATCGGAAGGGGAACCCTGACGGTTCCCCTTCCAAACCCTTCCTTCCGAACATACGGAAGCCTGATTTATTACGCAAATGTTCTGTACGGGCCGGACGCGTCGTCGCGGAACCGGCTTCACCTCGCATCCCCGCAGGGCGGGAACACTCAGGCGCACGGTTCGCTCCTCCTTTCCCCGTCGGGCAACGGCCCGATGGGGCCCCCAATGCGGCCCGCCAAACGAATTACGAAAAAGCCATCGTACAATCTTGTAGGGGCCGCCGTCCCCGGCGGCCCGCCGAATTTCCGGCGCATTGCGTATAACGCGCCCATGTATCAAATTCTTGGAATTCTTTCCTAAATGTCAGTAGAGGCGGGTTCAAAACCCGCCTGCCAAATTCCCGGAAATTTAATTTCATCGCCGTACGGGCCGGACACCCGGCCGGCCCGCCATTCGAATGACAATTTCGCCCTCCCAAAAAGGTTGGGGCTACGCCGCGTATTGAAAAAATGTCGGGCCGCCTCTCTTGGCGGCCCCTACATTGGAAATTCGATTCTTTTACATTTTCGCCTCCGCCCCCTGCTTCTCTCCGCCATACAGCATATGCGCTTTTTTCAGGGGCCGCTTCAGGGCCGGATAGAGCAGGGCGGCGCAGACCATAGCGATAACACCGTTCACCAGCGTCGTCGGAAGCTTCACCGCCACGGTCTCGGCAATGGAAACCTGCCAGGTAAAGCCGCGCACAAGCACCCCGGACAGAATATTTTTCGTCACATACAAAAGGCAGTAGGTCAGCGTTCCCCCCAGGCCCGCCAGCCACGTCCTCAGATTTTCCGGTATTATACGAATATGGTGCATGATAAGCCCAGCCACAAACGTCATCAGGAACTTGTTGATAAAAGTCATCCAGAAATCCGCCGCCCAGGTGGGATCTGTCAGATCCACAAGAGCGTTGCCCAGCCCCGCTGCCAGCCCGCCGGTAAGCGGCCCGAAAAGCAGGGCGGAGAGGATACACATGGCGTTGCCCACAGAGAGGGCCGTCCTCCCCAGCGGACTGGGAATGGGGATACTCACAAACTTTGTCAGCACAAAGATAAGCGCCGCCAACACCGCGGTAAGCGATATATTTCGGATCGTGAAAAACCTTTTCTTTTCCATCGTCCATAGCTCCTTCCAAGCCTGTTGTCAGGAGCTATTATACAACCGTCTGGTAATATTTAAATAGCCAGAAAAATATTATTTTTTATATCCAGTTTTCCTTATGTATCGGCAGCCCCCTTTCCCCTCCCCCTCACGTCTCATAGGGGCTTTCCAGGGAATAATCCCAGCGTTCCCCGCCGCGAAAGGCGTCCCGGAAATAGTTGTGCCTGCCGTCCCCGGCGAACCAGAAATACCCCGCCGGGAGGACGCGGCCCGTGTCGTCAAGGCCGTTTTTCTCGTCGTTCCACCGCTTCAGCACGTCCCCCGCCAGGGTGAGGAATTCCTCCTCCAGCGGCGCCCGATCCGGATAGTAAAACTGCCCCGGCGCTGTCACCACCTCCGCGATGGTCTCCCCCTCAAAGGCCGGACTGTCCAGGCGGTTCAGCACCGTCCAGGCCACGCACGCACGCTCCGTGTCGCTGCCGATGCCCCTGGCCTCCGCCCAGATGAGCCTTGCCAGCATCTCCACGTCGGCCTGGGTGTAATAGGTCACATAATCGTCGTCTTCCTGCGGGGGCTTGTCCACCGGCTCCAGACGCGCCTCCTCCGTCAAGGCCACAGGGCGGCTGGCGGCTTTTTCATAGCACGTCTTGGCGCAGGCGGGCATGGCGGCCAGCACCATGACCCCGGCGATCAGGCCAAGCAAAACGGTTCTCATCAGATCACACTCCTTGTCCCAATCCTATGCGGCAGGGCGTGTGAATATTCCTATTATTTTGAAAAAGGGCATCAAAAACGACGGGACAGCATCGGCTGTCCCGCCTTCCGCGACGACGAATTATATTAGTATTAGGCTTCGGTAAATTCCTCGTCCAGCGGCGGCAGCTCCCGGCCCGCCAGCTCCGCGATGATCATGCGACGGGTGACGATGCCGCACAGCGCCCCCCGGTCGTCCACCACCGGGACGAAATTCTGCTGGAGCGCCGCGTCGATCAGCTTATCCTCGCTGGCCGTGATGGCGATAGGCGGGCAGAAGTCCCGTCGCATGATCTCCCCCACCGTATGGCGCTCCATCTCCGGCGCGGCGCCGTTCAGCCCGTCGAAATACCGCAGAAAGTCCCGGTCGTTGACGCACCCGATGAACTTCCCCTCCGGGTCCAGCACCGGTATGGCGGTGTACCCGTGGCGGCGCATCACATCTACGCCCTTGCGGATGGTGGAGTCGGTCCGCAGGCACACGGTCAGCGCCTTAGGCACCATGATTTTCGCTATGTTCATATCGCTTGAACCCCCATGATCCCTGTTTGGATTTGTCTATATTGTAACATAAGCCCGGGGCGAATGGGTTAATTTTTTGTGAAGTTTACAAATTGTTCGAAGCTGTGATGCAATTGCGTTTGGTCTTGCGAAAATCGCCCGGTTGTATTAAAATGTTCCCAGGAACCAAAGCTTCCCCTGAAACGAGGTGTTATCCATGGAGTACAACGCCGGGCGCTGTGACGTGGCCGTTATCGGCGCGGGTCACGCCGGGATCGAGGCGGCGCTGGCCTCATGCCGGCTGGGGTGCCGGACGGTGATCTTCACCATGAATCTGGACAGCGTGGGCAATATGCCCTGCAACCCGGCCATCGGCGGCACGGCCAAGGGGCATCTGGTGCGGGAGCTTTCGTGTCTGGGTGGGCAGATGCCGGTGACGGCGGATCAGGCCTGCATCCAGTACCGTATGCTGAACCTGGGCAAAGGCCCCGCCGTCTGGTCCCTGCGGGCCCAGGCGGACAGGCGCGAATACCAGAAGCTCATGAAGGGCGTGCTGGAGCGGCAGGAGGGCCTGCGGCTCGTCCAGGCGGAGATCGTAGAGATCCGCACGGAAAACGGCGCCGTCAGCGCCGTAGTCACCGCCTCCGGGGCCGTCTGGGCCTGCCGCGCCGCCGTCGTCTGCACCGGCACCTACCTCCACGGACGCACCGTGGTGGGGGACGTCACCCGGGAGAGCGGCCCCGACGGTATGCACGCCTCCGGCCCCCTCACCGGCTGTCTGGCGGGCCTGGGCCTCTCCCTCCGGCGGTTCAAGACCGGCACGCCGCCCCGGATCAACGCCAGGAGCGTGGATTTTTCAAAAATGGAGCTGCAGCCGGGGGATCCCCGCCCGGAACCCTTCACCTTCGACGGGGAGACCGTGCCGGAAAATAGGGCGGTGTGCTGGCTCACCTACACCAACCAACGCACCCACCAGATCATCAGGGACAACCTGGCCCGCTCCCCCCTCTACAACGGCGTCATCGACGGCGTGGGGCCCCGCTACTGCCCCTCCATCGAGACGAAGATCGTCACCTTCCCGGACAAGCCGCGCCACCAGCTCTTCATCGAACCCATGGGCCTGGGTACGGAGGAGCTGTATATCCAGGGCCTCTCCTCCTCGCTCCCGGAGGACGTGCAGACGGAGATGGTCCACTCCATTCAGGGCCTTGAACACGCCGAGATCCAGCGGTACGCCTACGCCATCGAGTACGACTGCGTGGATCCCACGGAGCTTACCCTGACGCTGGAGGCCCGGCGCGTCCCCGGCCTCTACGGCGCGGGGCAGTTCAACGGCAGCTCCGGCTACGAGGAGGCGGCGGTGCAGGGCTTCGTGGCCGGGGCCAACGCCGCCCTGAAAATACAGGGCCGGGAGCCGCTGATCCTGGATCGGGCGGGCAGCTACATCGGCACCCTCATCGACGACCTGGTGACCCGCGGCACCAACGAACCCTACCGCATGATGACCTCCCGCTCGGAGTACCGCCTGTGTCTGCGGCAGGACAACGCGGATATCCGCCTGTGCGGCGTCGGCCACGCCCTGGGCCTCATCTCCGATGAGCGGTATCAGCGGGTGCTGGAGAAATATGAAAACGTGGAGCGGGAGACGGCCCGCCTGGAGGCGGCATACGTCTCCCCCACCCCGGCGCTGAACGATTTCCTGGCCGCCCACGGCCAGCCGCCGGTGTCCACCGGCGTCAGCCTCGCCTCCCTGATCCGGCGGCCCCAGCTGGACTACGCCTCCACCGCCCCCTTCGACCCCGCCCGCCCCGCCCTGCCGGAGCAGGTGGTACGGGAGGTGGAGATCGGCCTTAAGTACGCCGGGTACATCGAAAAGCAGACCCGGCAGATCCGGGAATTTCGCCGGCTGGAAGCCAAAAAGCTCCCGCCGGACATCGACTACAACGCCATTCAGGGCCTCCGGCTGGAGGCACGGCAGAAGCTTGACCGCCTGCGCCCGGACAATCTGGGCCAGGCCACCCGCATCTCCGGCGTGTCCCCCGCCGACGCCGCCGCCCTGATGGTATACCTCTCCAAATGATCTGTGAAAGTATCTGTGAAAGGAGCCTATGTTATGTGGAACAGCTTTAAAACCGACGCCTACGCCGGTCAGATCGCCGAGACCGTGGTGATCCCCGGGCGGCGGAACGTCCCTATCCACGCCTACTGGTCCCGGCCCCTGGGGACGGGAGCCGCCCCCTCCCTGGTGCTGATCCCCCATATGCCCGGCTGGGACGAGTGGTGCCGGGAGACCGCCCGCCGCTTTACGGAGCACGGCTACGCCGTCCTCAGCCCCAACATCTACGAGGAGGTGGGCCACGGCACGCCTTCGGAGGTAGCCAAAAAGTCCATGGAGCAGGGCGGCGTGCCGGACGGCGACGTGATGGACGACGTGGCCGCTTCCCTGCGCTTTCTGAAGGCCCAGCCCACGTCCAACGGCAAGGCCGGAGTCATCGGCATGTGTTCCGGCGGGCGGCACACCTTCCTGGCGGCCTGCACCGTCCCGGGCATCGACGCGGCGGTGGACTGCTGGGGCGGCGGCGTTGTCTGTCCCCCCGACAAGCTGACCCCCGCCCGGCCCGTGGCCCCCATCGACTACGCCCAGGCGCTCCAATGCCCGCTGCTGGGCATCTTCGGCAACGAGGATCGCAGCCCCGCGCCGGAGGAGGTGGATATCCTGGAGGCCCGCCTGCGGGAACTTCACAAGGACTATGAGTTCCACCGCTACGACGGGGCAGGACACGGCATCTGGTACTACCACACGCCCATGTACCGGCAGGGGCCGGCCATGGACTCCTTCGACAAGGCCCTGGCGTTTTTGGACAGGCGCCTCAAATGAGCGGGCCGGAAAAGCGCCCCTTCGCCGTGATGGCCAAGCCCGTAGGCTCCCGGTGCAATATGCGCTGCGCCTACTGCTACTATCTGGGCAAGGGCAAATACTCCGCCCACGCAAGGCAGACCCGCATGAGCTTCGATCTGCTGGAAAAGCTCATTCGTCAGGCGGTGGCCGCCTCCCCTGGCCCTGTGGTGTCCTTCACCTGGCACGGCGGGGAACCCACCCTGGCGGGGTTGGATTTCTACAAAAAGGCGGTGGAGCTTCAGCGGAAGGCCCTCCCCGCCGGGTGGACGGCCCTGAACAACCTGCAAACCAACGGCCTTCTGCTCAGCGACGCCTGGTGCGCCTTCTTGAAGGAGAGCCGCTTCGACGTGGGCCTCTCCGTGGACGGCTCCCAGGCCGTCCACGACAAAAACCGCCGGGATCTGGGGGGCGCGCCCACCTTTCAGCGGGTGCGGGCCGCCGCCGCGCGGCTGAAGCGTCACGGTATCGAGCCGGATCTTCTCTGCACCGTCAACGCCGAGAGCCAGGAGCGGCCCTTAGAGGTCTACCGCGCCCTCCGGGCGCTGGGCAGCTCGTGGATACAGTTTATCCCCATCGTGGCCCGGGGGCCGGACGGGGCCGTAACGCCGGAATCCGTCTCCCCGGAGGGGTACGGCAGGTTCCTTAACGCCTGCTTTGACCAGTGGGTGGCCCACGACCTGGGCCGGGTGGACGTACAGCTCTTCGCCGAGGCCGCCCGGGTGCTGGCGGGGGGCGAGGCGTCCCTCTGCACCCAGCGGCCTGACTGCGGCCGGGTGCCGGTGGTGGAGGAGGACGGGGCGGTGTACGCCTGCGACCACTTCGTAGACCCGGCCCACCGGCTGGGCTTCCTCTCCGCCGCGAGGCTGGAGAGCCTTGCCAACGGCGACCGGCAGACGGCCTTTGGCGGGGAAAAGGGCCGCCTCACCGCCCAGTGCCGCCGCTGTCCGCACCTTACGCTGTGCAACGGCGGCTGTCCCAAGGATCGCTTCGCCCTGTCCGTGGACGGCGAGCCGGGCCAGCACTATCTCTGCCCCGGCATGGCGGCCTTTTTTGACCACGCCGCGCCCAGCCTCCGGCAGATGGCGGCGCTGAGCCGCCGGGGCCTGGGGCCGGAGGAGATCATGAACGAGATGAAAAAACAGGAGGAAAAGCTATGATAAAGACCGTCGTCCTTGCCGCCGGTAAGGGGACAAGGCTGGCCCAGGAGGGCATCGACCAGCCCAAGGCCATGCGTCTGGCCCTGGGAAAGCCCCTGTTGGGGTGGGTGTTGGACGCCCTGCCCACGGGGAAAAGCGACACCGTGCTGGTGGTGGGCTACAAGAAGGAGTACATTCTGGAGGCCTTCCCGGAGTACCCCCACGCCGAGCAGACCCAGCAGCTTGGCACCGGCCACGCCGTGATGTGCGCCGTTCCGGCCCTGGGAGATTACCGGGGGGACGTGCTTATCTGCTGCGGGGATATGCCCCTGGTGCGGCCCGAGACTTACAGGGCCTTGGTGGAGGAACACCAAAAAAGCGGCGCCGTCTGCACGGTGCTGTCCGGCGTCTCCGAGGAGCCGCTGCCCTTCGGGCGGGTGATCCGGGACGAAAACGGCGATTTTGACCGCATCGTGGAGGACCGGGACTGCACCCCGGCGGAAAAGGCCTGCCGGGAGCTGAACTCCGGGATCCTGGCGGTGGACTTTCGGAAGATGGTCTCCGCCCTTTCGGAGCTGCGCACCGACAACGCCCAGGGGGAGTATTACCTCACCGACCTGCCCCGGATCCTCAAGGAGCGCGGGGAGAAGGTGGCCGTCTGCGCCCGGAACATGGGCGAGGAGCTGATCGGCGTGAATACCCCCGCCCAGCTTGCCCAGGTGGAGGGCCTTTTAAGGGCGCGCTCGCGCTGAGCCGGCTCGTCGCCCGCCCTTTTCCCTTTCGGTATACGCATTATACCATAAGCTATTTTTATTGTCAAGTACTTTTTTCAAAAAAATAATTATTTTTTAGCTTTATTTATTTTGCCCCATTTTTTACTTGACAAGGCGGGGGCAGTCTGCTATAATCTCATCGTAAACAGGGGGCCCGAAACGAAGGGCTGAGATATGGGTACCTTCCCATGACCTATCACCTGATCTGGGTAATGCCAGCGTAGGGAAATACCGGGGTATGCTTTGCGCCCGTTTTCTTTGCGTCCGGCATTTGCCGGACGCAAATTTTTTTGGAGGTACAGAAAAATGAACAACAAGCGTGTAAAAATGCTGGTGGAGGGCGCGATCATGGTGGCTCTGGCGGTGCTGCTGGACTACCTGGCGTTTTATCATCTGCCTGACGGCGGCTCTATCACCCTGAAGCTCCTGCCCATCGTGTTCTTCGCCGTGCGCTACGGCTGCGGCTGGGGCGCTCTGGCGGGCTTTGTCTTTGGGGCCCTCAACTACATAAGCGGAAACGGCGTGTCCATCGACTGGACCACCATCATCTGCGACTACTTCCTGGCCTTCACCCTTCTGGGCTTCGGCGCGGGCCTTTTCAAAAAGGTCAAGCTGGGCGGCGTCTGGGGCTCCCTGGTGGGCGGCCTTCTGATGTTCGCCTCCAGCTATCTGGTGGGCGTGTTCGTCTGGGCGCGGAACCTGTCGGCGGCGGACCCCTGGGACTTCCTGGGCATCACCTTCACCAACCCCTGGTTCTACTCCTTCATCTACAACATCACCTGGGCCGGCCCCTGCATCGTCCTGGCCGCCGTGGTGTTCGTCCTGTTCTATCAGATCAAGCCCGTGGCCAAGTATCTGAATGGCACAGATTTAAAATAAGACCGTTCCTGTTCTTTTCTTCCCTTGTCAACCGGGTCGGCTCCGATATGGAGCCGACCCGGTTTATTTTCTAAAGAGTTTTGCAACGTCTCAACAAACGGGAATTTGTTGTTGATACCATTCATTGTGTTATTAACTTGACTATATAAGAAAAGACCAATATAATGGAATCACCAAGCGTTTTGAAAAGAAGGCCGGCTATGATTCGCACCTATGAGACCGATCACTATGTATTCCATTATCTAAAGGACAGTTTGGCGGAGCGTGACATTCCGCAAATCGCGGAGGGTCAGGAGCGATGCTTTGACAGGATATGTGAGCTACTCAATATTGCGTATTCCAAAAAAATTGGATATTGGTTCTACAATTCGCCGCAGCTTCTTGGAAACGCCTTCTTTGACGGGGCTTTGTGCAACGGCGTATCCATTACGGACGCGCATGATGACGACATCGGCAAAGTCGTCTCGTTAAGCGGAGAAAAAGAGGACAGCTTTGTGGTAGAACCTTACTCGATCCATGCCGTCTATGGGGAGAGAATCAAATGCATCGGGCCGCATGAGGATACCCACCTTATAGCGGCGCAGCTTTTTGAGCCATCTTCCGCCTTTTTGTGCGAGGGGCTTGCGATGATGATAGATGGAAGCTGGTGGGGGATCAAGAACAAGCTTTGGGCCAGATATTACAAAGAAACAGGGGAATTTGTTCCGATCCCTGAGCTCATAAATTGCTCCGAGGAGGAGTTTTATGGGCTGGAGGGCAGGATAACATATCCCGTCGCGGGCGCGTGGACAGAATATATGTTTCTAACCTTCGGCAAGGAAAAATATATGCGGTTCTATTGCGGCAATGGAACATCGCAAATGGCGACGGCTATCTTCGGAAAATCCCTGCCGCAAATCTGTCGGGAGTTTGAGGCGTGGTTATCTGAGCTTCCTTTTTCAGAGGAACAGCGCCGGAAAATCGAGAAAAGAATAGGCAAATAGAAAACGCTCCGGCAATCGGAGCGTGAGACTGTCGAAAAAGGCCGCTGGCCTTTTCCGACAAAGGGGAACGTGCGGGATTTTTTCCGACGTACATGCCGCCGGAAAAAACGTCAAATTTGAGTTTCTTGACAAGCTGAACTGTGCCGGGTTCACAATGGACCCGGCACGGTTTTCTATGCCTGTTCTATTCTGAAATGTCTCACTGGCCCCAGAGGGAACGGCCCAGGCGGCGGTAGAGCCTGGAGAACACAGCCTCCAGGAAGGCCCTGGGGGTGGGGCGGCCGCCGGGGAAGGCCCTGCGGAGGGCGTCGGGCGGGCAATTTTTCATCATGGAGGCGATGACCGCCTCCACCCGCTCCCCTACCTGGGCCTCCGTCAAGCCCAGACGCCGGGCGACCACGGGGTAGGCCCGCTCCGGGTCAAGGCCGGAAAGCTCCGGGCGGGAGGCCATAGCCACCATGGCCTCCGTGACGCACCGGCGGCCCGGCAGATAGTCCGCCACCCCCAGCTCCCGCAGGGCGGCGCGGGTCTCCCGGGGGATCTCCGGGCTTGGCGTTGTGGGGACGGCGGACACCAGCGCCCGGGCCATCTGCTCGTCGTCCGGCTCCACGGGCGTTATCCGCCAATCCCGTTTCTCCTCCGTCATGGGCGCGCCCCCCTTCTCCTCTCCCGGAAGGCCGGCAGGGCCGCCGCCCCCAGGGTGGTGACGGGGCGGATCCACCTGCCGGAGTAGAGGTGGATCTGCATCAGCACATAGCGGGCAGGCTCGTCGCAGTAGCAAAAGAGGAACACCGCCCAATAGGGCAGGCGGAACACGAAGCCCGACAGCAGCACGGCGGGTACCACCAGGATATACATGGCGGCGATCTCCAGCACCGTGCCGGTGACGGCGTCGCCGGAGGCCCGGTAGGTGTCGTTCATGATCCAGTTGCCCATGCGGATCAGGGCCACGAACACATAGATGGTGAGGAACCTGGCGCCGGCCTCATAGGACGCGCCGGACAGGCCCATGGCGGTGAGGATAGGCCGCCGCAGGCCCAGGATCCCCAGCCCCACGGCGAAGAGGATCCCGCTGCACAAATACACCAGCCGCTTGGCCCGCTGGTAGGCCGTCTCCAGCTCCCCGGCCCCCACGCATTTGCCCACCAACACCGACGCCGCCGAGGAGAACCCGGCGAAAAAGCCCAAAATCAGGCCCTCCAGGGTGCGGAACACCGCCAGGCCGTTGATGACGGCCTCCGGCTGGCGGCCCAGGGTGACGTTGATGACCATGTTGCCCACGCCCAAAAACAGCTCGTTGGCGATGATGGGAAAGCACTTCACGAAAAAGTTCCTGGCGTGGCCCCGGGTCCAGCGGAAATGGGCGCGGATATGGAAAAGGTAGGGGTAGCCCTTCAGCTTGGCCATACCGTAGATGGCCGCCACATTCACCGCCGCCGCGACGGCGGTGGCCAGGGCCGCGCCCCGGATCCCCATGGCCGGCGCGCCCAAATGGCCGAAGATGAACACCCAGTTCAAAAAGATATTGGCGGCCACGGAGGCCACCGAGGCGATCATGGGGATCCGCACCCGTTCCGTGGCCCGCAGCAGGGCGCTCATGGCCATGGAGCAGACCTGCAGGGGGTAGGCGAAGCCCACCAGGGCCAGATAGCGCGTGCCGATGGCCTGAATGGCGGTCTTGTCCGTATACAGCCCCATCACAAAGCCCGGGGCCAGGACGGCCAGGGCGCAGAAGATCAGGGAAACGGCCATCATGCACACCCAGGTCATGCCGTAGCTGCGGTCGATGCCGTCGTCCTCCCTGGCGCCCCAGTACTGGGCGAAAAACAGCATACCGCCGCCCACAAAGCCCCAGTAGCAGGAGAACATCAGGGAGGAAAACTGGGCGCACAGGCCCAGCGCCCCTACGGAGTTCTCCCCCAGGGGCGCCACCATCATGGTGTCCACCATGGACGCGGTGGTGGTCAGCAGATTCTGCACCGCCACGGGAAGGCCCACCGCCGCCAGGGATCGGAGAAACTCCCGCCAGGGAAAGGCCGGTTTTTTGAGAAGCGTCATAAAAGCTCCCTTTTCGCAAAAAATGAAAAGATGAGTTGATTATAGCCCCATCGCCGGGGAAAATCAACAGGGGCAAGCCCTGTTTGTCAAAACGGTCAAAAACAGGGCCTCCCGTGGGAGGCCCTGCCAGTTTGTTAAAGATTGGCGCTCACGGCGCTGGCTCAATGCTCGATGAGGCTCTTGCCGGTCATCTCGGCGGGCTGGTCGATGCCCATCAGCTCCAGCATGGTGGGGCAGATGTCCGCCAGGCGGCCGTTGTGGAGCTTCATGCCCTCGGGCGCGCCCACGATGAAGAAGGGCACGGGGTTGGTGGTGTGGGCGGTGTGGGGCTCGCCGTCCTCGGCGATCATCTTGTCGGCGTTGCCGTGGTCGGCGGTGATGAGGCACACGCCGCCGGCCCGCGTCACGGCGTCCACCACCTTGCCAACGCACTCGTCCACGGTCTCCACGGCCTTGACGGCGGCGTCAAACACGCCGGTGTGGCCCACCATGTCGCAGTTGGCGAAGTTGAGGATGATGGCGTCGTACTTGCCGGTCTCGATGCGTTTGACGCACTCGTCCGCCACCTTTCGGGCGCTCATCTCCGGGATCAGGTCGTAGGTGGGGAACTCCTTGGGGGACGGGATCAGGGCCCGATCCTCGCCGTCGTAGACCTGCTCGGTGCCGCCGTTGAAGAAGAAGGTCACATGGGCGTACTTCTCCGTCTCGGCGATGCGCAGCTGCTTCATGCCCCGCTGGGCCAAAATCTCGCCGAAGGTGTTCTTCAGATCCTCGGGCGGGAAGGCCACGGTGACGTTGGGCATGGTGGCGTCGTACTGGGTGGTGCAGACGTATTTGACGGGGAAGAAGCCCTTTTTGCGCTCAAAGCCCTTGAAGTCGGGATCCACGAAGGTGCGGGTGATCTCCCGGGCGCGGTCAGGCCGGAAGTTGGTAAAGATGATGGAGTCGCCGGGCTTGACGGTGCCCTCCGGGGCGCAGACCGTGGGAACTACGAACTCGTCGGTCACACCGGCGTCGTAGCTTGATTGCATGGTGTGGACGGGGTCAAGGTCGATGTTGCCCTCGCCGCAGACCATGGCGTTGTAGGCCTTCTCCACCCGATCCCAGCGGTTGTCCCGGTCCATGGCGTAAAAGCGCCCGGCGATGGTGGCGATCTTGCCTACGCCGATCTGGGCGCATTTGGCGACGCACTCCTCGATATACTCCTTGCCGGAGGAGGGGGGGACGTCGCGGCCGTCCATGAAGCAGTGGATATAGACTTTTGAGAGGCCGCGGCGCTTGGCCATCTCCAGGAAGGCCCAGGTGTGGGTGTTGTGGCTGTGGACGCCGCCGGGGGACATGAGGCCCATCAGGTGCAAAGCGCCGCCGGAGGCCTTGGCCGCGTCCATGGCGGCGATATACTCAGGGTTTTCAAAGAAGCTGCCGTCCCGGACGGCCACGGTGATGCGCAGAAGGCTCTGGTAGACGATCCTCCCGGCGCCGATGTTGGTGTGGCCCACCTCGGAGTTGCCCATCTGGCCGTCGGGCAGGCCCACGTCCTCGCCGCTGGCCTGGAGCTGGCAGATGGGGCTGGCGGCGATGAGCCTGTCCAGATTGGGCCGCTTGGCGGCGGCGATGGCGTTGATCTTGGGATCCGGCTTGTCGATGCCGAAGCCGTCCATGATGATAAGGGTCACGGGTCTTTTCATGAAGTTACCTCCATTTCAATTTATAGAGGAGGGGCCGCCGCGGGCGGCGGCCCCCAAAAAAGCGTTATTCCTGGTTGGCGGCGTTGATGATGGCGGCGAACTTCTCGGGGACAAGGGAGGCCCCGCCGATGAGGCCGCCGTCGATATCCGGCTGGGCGAGAAGCTCGTAGGCGTTCTTCTCGTTCATGGAGCCGCCGTAGAGAATGGTGGTGGCGCGGGCGGTGCGGGCCCCGTAGAGGCCGCGAATGATGGAGCGAATGGTGCGGTTCACCTCGTTTGCCTGCTCGGCGGTGGCGGTGTTGCCGGTGCCGATGGCCCAGATGGGTTCGTAGGCGATGACCACGCGCCGGATCTGCTCCTCGGTGACCCCGGCCAGGGCGGCGCGGACCTGGTAGTTGATCAGCGCCTCGGTGAGTCCCAGCTCCCTCTGCCTGGCGCTCTCGCCCACGCAGACGATGGGCTGGAGGCCCAGCTCCAGGGCGGCCTTGACCTTTTCGTTGACGGTAAGATCTGTCTCGCCAAAATACTGACGGCGCTCGGAGTGGCCGATGATGACATACTTGACCTTCAGATCCCGGAGCATCTCGCCGGACACCTCGCCGGTGTACGCCCCCTTGGGGTGTTCGCTCATGTTCTGCGCGCCGACGGAGATCCGGGCCTCCTTCAGATATTTCATGCCCAGGGGCAGATCCACAAAGGGGGCGCAGATGACGGTCTCGCACCAGCGGGCGCGGGGAACCAGGGTCTTCATCTCCTCCGCGAACGCGCGGATCTCGGAGGGGAGCTTGTTCATCTTGAAGTTGCCGGCGATGACGGTCTTGCGGTATTTTCTGTTCATGACGCT
Source organism: uncultured Oscillospiraceae bacterium (assembly GCA_947584295.1). Taxonomy (GTDB): domain Bacteria; phylum Bacillota; class Clostridia; order Oscillospirales; family Oscillospiraceae; genus RUG626. Next base: position 25,935 of record CANPWM010000002.1, read on the forward strand.
CTGCCCTCTCCTTATTTGTCGAGTAAGCAGGCTACGCCGGGAAGCTCCTTGCCCTCGAGGAACTCAAGGGAGGCGCCGCCGCCGGTGGAGATGTGGGTGATCTTGTCGGCAAAGCCAAGCTGCTCGCAGGCCGCCGCGCTGTCGCCGCCGCCCACGATGGAGATGCAGTCGGACTCGGCCAGGGCCTTCGCCACGGCGATGGTACCGGCGGCCAGGGTGGGATTCTCAAAGACGCCCATGGGGCCGTTCCAGACGACGGTCTTGGCCTCCATGACGGCCTGGGCGAAGATCTCGCGGGTCTTTTCGCCGATGTCCAGGCCCATCTTGTCGGCGGGAATGGCGTCGGAGGCCACGGTCTCCACGGCCACGGGGCCGTCGATGGGGTCGGGGAAGGAGGCGGCCACCACGGTGTCCACGGGCAGGAGCAGCTTGACGCCGCGCTCCTGGGCCTTGGCCATCATGTCCTTGCAGTAGTCCAGCTTGTCGGTGTCCAGAAGGCTGGTGCCGACGGAATAGCCCTTGGCCGCCATGAAGGTATAGGCCATGCCGCCGCCGATGATGAGCGTATCGACCTTCTCAAGAAGATTGGAGATGACATTGAGCTTATCGGAGACCTTGGCGCCGCCCAGAATGGCCACGAAGGGGCGGTCAGGATTGGCGAGGGCCTTGCCCATGACGCCCAGCTCCTTCTCGATGAGGAAGCCGGAGACGGCGGGCAGATAGGCGGCGACGCCGGCGGTGGAGGCGTGGGCGCGATGGACAGCGCCGAAGGCATCGGAGACATAGACGCCGTTCTCACCGGCCAGGGCGGCCAGCTTCTTTACAAATTCGGGGTCGTTCTTGGTCTCACCCTTCTCAAAACGGGTGTTCTGGAGGAGCATGATCTGGCCGCCCTTCAGCGCGGCGGCCTTGGCCTGGGCGTCGGGGCCGACAACGTCACCGGCCAGGATCACGTCCTGACCCAGAAGCTCGGCAAGGCGCTTGGCCACAGGCTCCATGCACAGGGCCTCCAGGGATTTGCGCCACTTGGCCTCGGTCAGCTCCTCGGGGGCCTTGCCCTTCTCGGCCTGCTTCTTGGCCCACTTGTCAAAGCTGGGTTCGGGCTTGCCCAGGTGGCTGCAGGCGATGACGGCGCAGCCCTGCTCCAGCAGATACTTGATGGTGGGGACGGCGGCCACGATGCGCTTGTCGCTGGTGATGACGCCGGCTTTCAGGGGAACGTTGAAGTCGCAGCGAAGGAGGACCTTCTTGCCTGCCAGGTCGATGTCACGGACCGATTTCTTGTTGTAGTTCATGTCAATACTCCAATCCTAAAAATTATTTTAAACCCATAAAGGGATACTGCGCGTCGTCCTCGCGCGAGCCGCTTTACCTCGCCCTCCCTGACGGTCGGGTTCAGGCGCAGGCTCGGCTCGTCCTCTCCCCACCGGGCAACGGCCCGGCGGGGGCCCCATTTTTGCGAACCACTTTACCCCCGGTCACCGGGCCATGCTGCCGGTGCCGGAAAGCTCCGGGAACCCCTGCTGGCGCAGGGCCTCGTAGCACAAAACGGCCACGGAATTGGCAAGGTTGAGGCTCCTGGCGTCCTCCCGCATGGGGATACGGACGCACTTATCCCGGTAACGCTCCCGGAAAAACGCGGGCAGTCCCGCCGTCTCCTTGCCGAAAACCAGCCAGCACCCGTCCTGATAGGCGGCCTCGTGATAGGCCCTGGGGGCCTTGGTGGTGGCAAGCCACAGGTCGTCCCCGCCGTGCCGTTGGAGGAACTCGTCCAGGTTCTCATAGACCGTGATATCCACCATGGGCCAGTAGTCCAGGCCCGCCCGCTTCACAGCCCTGTCGGAGATGTCGAAGCCCAGGGGCCGCACCAGATGCAGGCGCGAACGGGTGGCGGCGCAGGTGCGGGCGATGTTGCCGCAATTCTGGGGGATCTCCGGCTCCACCAGCACGATGTTGACCAATTGACTCACCTCTTGCCATCGAACTTATTTTATAACTTCCCGCGGGAGTTTTCAATATAAATCGTTAAAAAACTCGCAAACTTTTTCACTTTTGGCCTTTTGGCGAAAGTAAGGCCGAAATCGGCGATTTGTTTTGGGAGGTTCCGCGCATATTTCACCGCTCCCGGCGGCCCACCCGGCAAATTTCGTATAACGCACCCGTAGGGGCGGCCGTCCCCGGCCGCCCGTCCCGGTTGATCTCCGGGCTGTCAATCATCGGGGGACGGGTCGCATTGGGGCCCCCATCGGGCCGCTGCCCGGTGGGGAGAGGAGGAGCGAACCTGGCGCGTGAGCGTTCCCGCCGCGCGGGGACGCGAGGTTAAGCCGGTTCCGCGACGACGCCGGCGACCCCTACGGGGTTGTACGGCACCTCTTCGGAAAAGCGACGACGCGGGGCAGCCGGTGTCCGGCACGTCCCGCGTCATTTGCGATATTGTCGTTATGCTCTCCAGGGCCGCGGGCTTACTCCTGCTTGCCGTTCAGCGCGTCAACGGCGGCGTCGAACTCACGCTTGGCCTCGCTGGCGGCCTCCTCGGCGGCGTTGGCGGCCTCCTGGGCGGTCTGCTCCACGGTATGCTCGATCTCGTCCACCACCTGCCCGGCGGGCGCGTCGGCGGGTTCGCCGGTGACCTCCGTCTCCGGCTTCTCTTGGGCGGAGAGGCTCTCGATCTCGGCCTGCTTGGCCTCGATGGACTCTAAGACCGACTCGATAGCGGCGGCGGTCTCGGCGAAGTCGGGATCGGTATGACCGGCGTACTTCTCATAGTAGAGCTTGCCAAGCTCGGTGTACTTCTCCTTCAGGCCGCCGCGGGCGGCGGCGATCTCCGCGTTGAGCTTGGCCTTCTTGCCGGTGGTCTGGGCCTTTCCCGCCACGTCCTTGGCCGCGTCTGAGACCTTCCCGGCCACGTCGCGGGCGGTGTCTCCGGCCTTCCCGGCCACGTCCTTGGCCAGTCCCACGGCCTTGCCGGCGGCCTGGTTCAATTTTTCCTTCAGGTCATCAAAATTAAAGCTTGCCATCAGTTTTACCTCCATTTGATTTTCTTGATTTGTTTTGAGTGTCAGCGTTCTGTTAAACGAGACGGCCCTGCGCGTTCTCAACAGCTCCCGCAGGGGTTCCAGCGCCTCGTCAAGCTCCTGTTCATTCATGGGCGTCACCGCTCCCGTCCCCGGAAGTCTCCTCCGGCGCCGCGCCGTCCTCCGCCGGGGCCTCCGGGGCCTCGTCCGCCTCCCGCTCCCCCGTCTCCGGGGCGGCAGGGGCGCTCTCCGATGCCGGGGCGCTCTCCGTATCTTCCGCCTCCGCGGCCGCGGCGGCCTTCTGGCGGTTTACGAACATCTTCTCCGGGTCCGGGCGGCGAATGAATCTATTATACAGCAAAAGGGCCGCAGATGCAAGGAAAAGAATGAAGGACACCAGCTGGCTGACGCGGATACCCGTGTTGAAGAGGTAGAGGCTGTCGGTGCGCAGGCCCTCGATGAACATTCTCCCGAAGCCGTACCAGCACAGATACCACAAAAACACCTGCCCGTCGTACCGGCGGTGTTTTTTGGAGAAAAAGTGCATCAGCGTGAAACCGATGAGGTTCCACAGGGACTCGTAGAGGAAGGTGGGGTGGACGGCGTAGGCGGTGCCGTCGGGGAGGGTCAGCACCATGCGGCAGAAGATGTCCGTCTGATAGCCGAAGGCCTCCCGGTTCATGAAGTTCCCCCACCGGCCCAGGGTCTGGCCGATGATAAAGCCGAAAAACACCATGTCCAAAAAGGCGGGAATGGACAGCTTCTTCCACACGCAGTAGATGACCAGGGCCAAAATCGCCCCGGCGATGACGCCGTACATCCCTATGCCCCCCTGCCAGATATACAGGACGGAGATGGGGTCGTCGGCGAAAAGATCCCAGTGGAACAGGCAGAAATAGATCCGCGCGCCGATGATGGCCAGGGGGACGCCCAGAATGATCACGTCAAAGACGTTGTCCGGCGTCAGGCCGAACTCCTTGGAGCGCCTGGCGCAGTACAGCACCGCCAGCAAAAAGCCCGTGGCGATGATGATGCCGTACCAGTGGACGGTCAGCGGGCCGATATGGATCACGGGCGAGGGATCAATGGACCAGTCCCCCAGCATGGGGAAGGAGATGGAAGCTTCCGGGTAGGCTGTTTTCATGTGGTCTTAACCTTTCTTTCTGATGATGGAGATAGCGCATCTGTCCACGGTCATATACTCGGCCAGGAAGGCCCTGACGTCCTCCGCCGTCACCGCGTTCAGCACCTCCACGGTGTCAAAATAATCATAGCCGGAAAAGCCTCCGGCGGCCACGTTGTAGCAGATGTTCTCAAAGGAACCGGCGGAACGCAGGGCCGACCCCAGGGCGGTCTTTTTCCGGCGGGCGAAGAAGGCCGGGTCGATGCCCCGGGCGGCCAGATCCGCCGCCGTCTCCAGCACCCGCATACACACGTATTCCGGCTTCTGGGTCTCCCCGCCAAAGGAGAGCTGGGAGTACCCGGCGGTATTCTCAAAGTCGTAGCCGAAGGTCTCGTTGATGGCCCCGGCGTCGTAAAGCTCCCGGTAGAGGGGGGAGGCGGTGCCTAAGAGCGTGGACAGCGCCAGGGTGGCGGTCAGCTCGAATTTCACGCTCTCCCGGCCCAGAAGCCCGCTCTTCGTCTTGGCCCCCGCCAGGAAAAGGGGCGCGCCCACGTCCATGGCCCGCTGGCCGCTCATTTTCAGGGGCAGCGGCCCCTCGGGCTTCTCCGGGACGCGCACCGGCAGGGGGGCGAAGGTCTCCGGCATCAGCTCCTCCGCCGTCTCCAGCACCCGCCTGGGATCCTGGTCGCCCACCACCACCAGGGCCATGTTCCGGGGGGTGTAAAAGGCCCTGTGGGCGGAGCGGAGCGTCTGGGCGGTGATGGCCGCGATGCTCTCCTCCGTCCCGGCCACGCCCTCCCGGAGCGCCGGGGCGGCGTAGAGGCACCGCAGAAGCGCGTAGTAGACGGCGTCCTCCGGGTCGTCCTCCATCATGCGGATCTCCTGGGCGATGATGGCCCGTTCCCGGTCCATACCCTCGTCGGTGAAATAGGGGGTGGAGACGAATTGCAGCAAAAGCCGGAGATTTTCAAAAAACGAATCCGTACACTCAAAGTGATAGGCCGTCATATCCGGCGAGGTGAAGGCGTTGGCGTTGGCCCCCCGCTGGGAGAGGGTGGTCAGGGCGTTGGCCTGGCCCTCCACCTCAAAGAGCCTGTGTTCCACAAAATGGGCCGTCCCGGCGGGGGTGGAGAACCGCTCCCCGGAGAGGGTGAATTCCCTGTCCGCGCCGCCGTAGTTGACGGCCAGGAACGCCATGGACTTGCGAAAGCCGGGCTTCGGCACCACCGTCACCCGCAGGCCCGACCGGGTCTCGGCGGTGAAGGCCGTCTCCCCCACCAGGGCGTATTCCTTCTTTTTAAGCATCTGCGTCCGCCTCCGCCGTGAGAAAATAGGTGTGGGTGAGCTTAGCCTCCGACGCTATGGCGGCCACGTCCTCCGCCGTGACAAGCTGGCAGAGGGCGGCAAACTCCTCCGGGCCGGGGCGGCTGCCCAGAATCGCCCTGTCGAGGTAGAGCCCCTCCAGTCCCATCGGCTCGTCCAGGCAGGCCAGCAGGGAGCTTATAACGCCCCGCTTGGCGGCCTCCAGCTCCCAGGGCTCGATAAAGCCGTTGGCCAGGGAGGCAAGCTGGGCCAGGATCTCGCTGTGGGCCTCCTCAAACTTGTCCGGGTCGATCCCGGCGGAGACGAACAGCGCCCCCTTGTTCCTGTCCACGGTGGAACCGGCGTAATAGCACAGGGCCAGCCGCTCCCGGACGTTGAGAAAGAGCCGGGAGGTAGCGGAACCCCCGAAAAGGGCGTTGAACACCGCCAGGGCGGCGTAGCGCGGCTCCTCCTGGCCGTCCCGGTCCAGCCTAAAGCCCATCTCCAGCCGCCCCTGGGTCACGTCCATGGTCTCCCTGATGATCTTCTCCTTCACGTCCCCGAAGCCCGCGCGCACCTGGGTGGTGGGCATGGCAAACGTCCCCGTCCGGGGCAGGGAGGCCAGGGCCTCCCGCAGTACCCGCGCCACGCGCTCAGGCTCCTCCGCGCCGCAGTAGAAAAGCTCCAGCGGGGCCGTGGCGATCAGCTCTTTGTAATATTTCGTCAGCGCGTAGGGGGAGATATTGGCGGCGTCCGCCAGGGTGCCCAGCTTGCTGACGCCGTAGCTCTCGCCCCGGAACATGGCCTCCACCAGCCGCAGGGAGGCGTAGGAGCGTTTGTCGTTGATCTCGGCGTTGATGTCGTCTATAAGGTTCTGCCGCTCGGAGCGCACATAGTCACCCCGCAGCCGCCCGCCCCGGGTGGCCGGGGTCAGCAGCAGCTCCCCCAGAAGGCACGCCGTCCCGGAGAGGATATCGGGCCTGCCCGGCAGGAAGGCCGCGTCGGGGAAGTCGGCGCAGAAGCCCAGCGCCGCCACCTCGCCCCGCTTGCGAATGGCCGGTTCGATCCGCGCCCCGTAAAGCTCGTCCATGGCGGCGGCCAGGGACTCGCTGTCGGGACACCGGGCCGTCCCTCGGCGCAGGACATAGGGCAGGACGGCGTTCAGGGACGCCGTCTTTTTCGTGTGGGGGGCCAGGAGTGTGGCGGACAGACAGCCGGTCTTGAACCGGTCGTCCCACACCGCCGTGAGCCTGACGCCCCGCGTCAGCGGTATCTCAAATACGCCCTTCAACGCCTCACCCCCTGTAAAATGCCGATATATAGTACAGTGTATCATATTTATACGGAAAAAACAATAGATTTGCGGAAATTCTCCGCCGCCTCCGGCGGCGGAGAATACAACCTAATGGAAAGGTTTTCCCGAAATGCGGCGGGCCGGCCGGGTGTCCGGCCCGTACAGAACATTATTCGGATAAAAAACAGTTCCCGTATGAGCGGAGGGAAGGGTTTGGAAGGGGAACCGTCAGGGTTCCCCTTCTGATTCAATCACCCGCCGCCATACGAAACATCTCCCCCCATATCTTTTCGCTTCCCCCAACGTAAAATTTATCCGTACGGGCCGGACACCCGGCCGGCCCGCCTATCGAATTACAAAAAAACCATCGTATAACGCCGTACGGGCCGCCGCCCACGGCGGCCCATGGCACCATCGAATTTCGCAACAACCCATTATTATGCTTCCGTAGGGGTCGCCCTCCCGGGCGACCCGTCCACCGATGATTGACCACCCGGAGGTTCACCGGGACGGGCCGCCCGGGAGGGTGGCCCCTACGGCGGTTAAATTAAATTTCCCATAATTCGTTTGTCGGGGCGGCCGTCCCCGGCCGCCCCGCCCGCCGAACCTCCGGGCTGTATGTTCTCAAACCTTTCCCTCTCCCCCGGCATATACTGTCCTGAGAACAACGGCGTTCCCCCCAGGGAGAACGCCGCATTTTTTGGAGGTATCGTCTATGTGTGGGATCGCTGGACAGATCGGCGGGGAGATCCAGCCGCTTCTGTCTGTTTTCGGGGATATGCAGGCCTCGCTCTCCCGGCGGGGGCCGGATCAGCGGGGAATGGCGCTGTCGGACACGGCGGCGCTGATCCACGCCCGGCTGGCGGTGATGGATCCGGAGAACGGGCGGCAGCCCATGGTCTACGGCCCCTTCACCCTCCTCTACAACGGGGAGCTTTACAACACGCCGGAGCTGCGCCGGGAGCTGACGGCCCTGGGCCACGGCTTTGAGACGCGCTCGGATACGGAGGTGCTGCTCCACGCCTTCGCCCAGTGGGGCGAGGGGGCGGTGGATAAGCTCAACGGCATCTATGCCTTTGCGGTGTGGGACGCCCAGCGCCGCCGGGTCTTTCTCTGCCGGGATCGTATGGGCGTCAAGCCCCTTTTCTACGCCCGCCGCCGGGGGGCGCTGCTGTTCGCCTCGGAGCTGAAGGCCCTGCTGCGCCACCCCTGGGTGGAGCCGGAGGTCACCCGCCAGGGGCTGGCGGAGCTTCTGCTGTTGGGGCCGGGCCGGGTGCCGGGGAGCGGCGTATTCAAGGACATTTTTGAGCTTCTCCCCGGCCAGTGCGGCTTCTTTGAGCCGGACACCGGCGCGCTGACCCTCCGCCGGTACTGGCGCCTCACCGACGCGCCCTGCCAGGACACCTTCCCCCAAGCGGCGGAGAAGGTGCGGGCGCTGGTGACCGACGCCATCACCCGCCAGCTTGTGTCCGACGTGCCGCTGTGTACCTTCCTGTCCGGGGGGCTGGACTCCTCCCTGATCTCCGCCGTGGCCGACGGGGAATACGTCCGGGCGGGCCGCAGTCTGGACACGGTCTCGGTGGACTATTTGGACAACGCCCGGTATTTCAGGGCCGGGAAATTCCAGCCCACAGCGGATCCCGCCTTCATTGAGATCATGGCCAATTTCCTCCACGGCCGCCACCACCTGATCACCCTGGACACCCCGGAGCTGGTGTCCGCGCTCTACGAGGCCGTGGAGGCCCGGGATCTGCCGGGCATGGCGGACGTAGACTCCTCCCTCCTCCTCTTCTGCCGGGAGATCAAAAAGCTGGCCACCGTGGCCGTCTCCGGGGAGTGCGCCGACGAGATCTTCGGCGGCTACCCCTGGTACCGGGATCCCACGATCCGGGAGCGGGAGGGCTTCCCCTGGGCCCAGTCCACGGCCTGGCGGGCCTCCTTCGTAAAGGACGGCGTGCTGGACGTGGAACCCGGCGAATTTGTGGACTACTATTACCGCAAGACCTGCCGGGAGAGCGATATTCTCCCCGGCACAAGCCCCCTGGAAACCCGCATGAAGCAGATGATGAACCTGAACGTGGACTGGTTCATGCAGACGCTTTTAGACCGCAAGGACCGCATGAGCATGTGGTCCAGCCTGGAGGTGCGCGTCCCCTTCTGCGACCACCGCATCGCGGAGTATCTCTACACCGTCCCCTGGGCGTACAAGGATCACGGCGGGGTGGAAAAGGGCCTTCTGCGGGAGGCCATGCGGGGCGTACTGCCGGAGGAGGTCCTCTGGCGCAAGAAAAGCCCCTACCCCAAGACCCACAACCCGGCCTACCTCCAGGCGGTGAACCGGGAGCTGGAGGCGGTCATCGCGGACAGGAGCCAGCCCCTCCACGACCTTGTCCGGGAGGACGCGCTGCGGGCGCTGATGGTCTCCGACCGGGCCGTTCCCTGGTACGGCCAGCTGATGACCACCCCCCAGACCGTGGCCTGGTTCTTGCAGCTCAACCACTGGCTGAAAACATACAAGGTGAAAATCCTCTGAAAAGCCGAAATGCCGCGGCTCCCCTTTCCGGGGAGCCGCGGGGCCGCGTAAAGGAAAGCGGATATCCGAAAGGAATATCCGCTTTGCCGTTTGTTTACAAAAAATTAATTATTTTTATAATATTTTTACTTGACATATGGGGGAGCGTATGGTATAATCCAAAGCGTAGGGGGAAGTGCGCCTATCGGGGTCACTTCCGCCAGGTGGCGGGGCGGAGCATCAGCAGCAGAGGGAAGATCTCCAGGCGTCCGGCCAGCATATCGAACATCAGCACCAGCTTTGACAGGGCCGAGTAGTCGCCGAAGTTCCCGGAGGGCCCCACCAGGCTCAGGCCGGGGCCGATGTTGTTCAGGGTAGCGGCCACGGCGGAAAAGTTGGTGGTGAAGTCGAAGTTATCTATGCTGATGATGAGCATGGAGCCGAAAAACACGGCGATATACGCCAGGAGCCAGCTGTTGACCGAGTGGATCATGCGGCTCTCCAGCGCCTTGCCGTCCAGGCGCACCACGGTGACGGAGCGGGGGTGGATCATGCGCCGCAGCTCCCTGCCGATGCTCTTGAAGTACATCAGCACCCGGCTGACCTTGATGCCGCCGCCGGTGGAACCGGCGCAGGCACCCACGAACATAAGGCAGATGAGGACCGTCTTGGAGAAGGTGGGCCACAGGTCAAAATCCACGCTGGTGAAGCCCGTGGTGGTCATGATGGAGGAACACTGGAAGGCGGCGTGGAGAAGGGCGTAGCCCGGATCCGCGCCCCCCTGGGCCATCAGGTTCACCGTCACCAGGGCCATGGCCGCCAGGAAGATCAGCAGGTACCCCCGCACCTCCTCCATAGCCAGGGCGGAGCGGAACTTGCGGATCAGCAGGAAGAAGTAGAAGTTGAAATTGACGCCGAAGGCGAACATGAACACCGTCACCACGATCTGGACGAAGGGGGAGTAGCTGGCGAAGGAATCGTTGAGGATACCGAAGCCGCCGGTACCGGCGGTGCCGAAGGAGACGCACAGGGCGGAGAAGAGATCCAGCTTCCCTATAAGGAGGATCCCCACCTCCAGGAGCGTCATGCCCAGGTAGATGCCGTAGAGGTACACGGCGGTCCTCTGGAGCCGCGGCACCAGCTTGCCCACGCTGGGGCCGGGGGACTCGGCGCGCATGATGAGGATACTCTGGCCGCCGGCCATGGGCAGCAGGGCCAGCAGGAACACCAAAACGCCCATGCCGCCGATCCAGTGGGTGAAGCTGCGCCAGAAAAGGAGCGAGCGGGGCATGGCCTCCACGTCGGAGAGGATAGACGCGCCGGTGGTGGTAAAGCCGGACACCACCTCGAAAAGCGCGTCCACAAAGCGGGGGATACACCCGGAGATGAAAAAGGGCAGCGCCCCGGCCAGGGACAGGAAGATCCACGAAAGCGCCGTGGCCACAAAGCCCTCCCGGGCGTAAAACGCCTGATTTTTCGGCCTTTTCGCGGCCATTGCCACCCCCGGCAGGGCCGTGGCGGCGATGGCGATCAGGTAGTCCAAGGCGTAAGGCTCGCCGTAGCCCAGGCACAGGCCCAGGGGGATCAGCAGAAAGGCCGCCTCGATGCACAGCACCCAGCCCACCAGCCAGCGGATAAAGGAATAGTTCATAGCTCTCTCCGCCTCACTTCAGGATATCGTTGATGGACTGGAGCTTCCGGGCGGTGGTGACCAGCACCACGGTGTCGCCCTGGCGGATCTGGTCGTTGCCGCGGGGAATGATGAGCTGGCCGCCCCGGTAGATACAGCAGATCAGCAGGTCGGGGATCATGCGGGGGCGCAGCTCGGAGAGGGGGACGTTGGTAACGGCGCTGTCGGCGTTGATGTGGAATTCCAGCGCCTCCACGCGCCTGCCCGCCAGGTAGTAGAGGGACTCGATGTTGCTGGAGTCGGAGGAGTTGGACATGGCCCGCACATACCGGAGTATGCTGTACGCCGTGATCTCCTTGGGGTTGATGATGCTCCCTACGGGCAGCTCCTCGGTGACCTCGGTGAAGCCGAAGGTGGACACCTTGGTGATGGCCCGGACCTGGGAGATCTTCTTGGCGTACAGGGCCAGGAGGATATTCTCCTCGTCCATATCCGTCAGCGGCACGAACACGTCCTCGCCGGTGATGCCCTCCTCCAGCAGCAGCTGGCGGTCGATGGCGTCGCCGCAGATGATCTCCGCCCCGGGCAGCTGGGCGGAGAGGCCCTCGCACACGGCCCTATTCTTCTCGATGATCTTCACCCGGCTGCCGGAGGCCAGCAGCATATCCGCCAGGTAGTAGCCCGTCCTGCCCCCACCGATGATCATGACGTTCCGGGTGGGCCTGGTCTGGAAGCCCAGGCGCTTGAAGAGCGTCGCCATCTCCCGGGGCGGGGTGATGATGTAGATCCTGTCCCCGGCCTTCAGGACGGTGTCGCCGCGGGGGATCTCCACCTCACGGGTGCGGCCCCGCTCCAGGATACAGATCAGCGTCCCCTTAGATATCTTCCCGGGGAAGTCCATCACCTTGATATTGTCCGCCGGGGAACCCTCGGGTATGATGATCTCGATCATATTCACCCGGCCCTTGGCAAAGGACTCGTGGGTTTGGGCGCCGGGGATCTGGATAAGGTCGAAGATCTCCCCGGCGGTGGCGGACTCGGGGTTTATGGCCATGGACAGGCCCAGCTCGTCCTTGAGCAGATTGATCTCCCGGTAGTAGACGGGGTTGCGCACGCGGGCGATGGTCTGACAGCCGGAGAGCTTCTTGGCCATAAGACAGCACAGCATATTGACCTCGTCCTGGTCGGTGACGGCGATCAGCAGATGGGCGGAGGCGATGCCCGCCTCCTCCAGTATCTCATGGGAGACACCGTTGCCGGCGATGCCCTGCACGTCTATCTTTTCCAGGGCGGAGTTGAGCCTTTCGGCGTTGGTGTCGATGAGGGTGATCTGATGCCCCTCGGCGTTGAGATTGTCCGCCAGCGAATAGCCCACGCCGCCGGCCCCCACAATGATGATGTTCAAGGACGGTTCCTCCTGAAACGCACATTTTTCTATTTTGCATTGTAGCACAAAGCAAAAATATTTCAACCCTTGACGCCGGTTTTTGCGGGTGTAAAATACAAATGATACAGGTACGCGGGGAGGCGCGATCATGCGGTACGACAATATCCGGGCGGGCGTTTTTCTCAGCCGCCCCAACCGATTCATCGCCCATGTGGACGTGGACGGGCGCACGGAGGTCTGCCACGTCAAAAATACGGGCCGCTGCCGGGAGCTGCTTGTCCCCGGGGCCGCCGTGTGGCTGACGGAGAGCGCCAACAGCGCCCGCAAGACCCGCTATGACCTGGTGGCCGTCCAAAAGGGCGAACGGCTCATCAACATGGACGCCGCCGCCCCCAACCGGGTCTTTGGGGAGTACCTGGCCGCCGGTCTCCTGCTCCCCTCCCCCACCCTCATAAGGCCGGAGACGCGCTTCGGGGACTCCCGGCTGGACTTCTACGTGGAAAACGGCGAGTCCCGCGCCTTCTGCGAGGTCAAGGGCGTGACCCTGGAGCGGGACGGCGCCGCCCTTTTCCCGGACGCGCCCACCGAACGCGGCGTCCGGCACCTGGGGGAGCTTGCCCGGTGCGTGGAGGCCGGCTTTTCCGCCTGGGCCGTCTTTGTGATCCAGATGGAGGGCGTAGACTATTTCGCCCCCAACCGGGAGACCCACCCCGCCTTCGCCGACGCCTTACGGGCCGCCCGGGACGCCGGCGTACACCTCCTGGCCCTGGATTGCCGCGTCACCCCGGACAGCCTTACCGCCCGGAAGCAGGTGGAGATCCGCCTGTGACACGCCCCTCCCCGGGCCGGAAAAAACTTTTTCCTCGTCAAAAAATTATCAATTCTTTCCATTTTGTCACATTTTGAGCAGATTTTCCTGCGAAAAAACGGAGAAAAAGTCCGTTTTTGGCGTCTTTTGCGGTCAAAATGTTTCTTACAGGGTAAACCCCTGTATATTGTGTTATGCCAAATGTCAAAAACACAATATATGCTGTTTCGCTCTTGACAACCCCCCCAAACCGTGATATAGTTTATCGTACGCCGGTCTTGGAAAGGGCCGGATCGCACCACGTCAAGGGCCGGATCGCATCACGCTGCTGCCTCCGCCCGCGCGGGGCGGAGACAGGATAACCACCTAACAAAAGGGGAGACAGATATGAAGATCATCAAGCGAAACGGCGCGGAGATGGATTTTGACATCAAGAAGATCGAGAACGCCATCAGCAAGGCCAATATGTCCGTGGAGGAGTCGTCCCGCATGACGCCCCTCCAGATCCGGCGCATATCCGAGTCCGTGGCCCTGGACTGCGAAAACATGGGCCGAAGCCCCTCCGTGGAGGAGATACAGGATCTGGTGGAGAAGCAGATCATGGCCCACGGGGCCTTTGAGGTGGCCAAGAACTACATCACCTACCGCTACACCAGGAGCCTGGTGCGCCAGAGCAACACCACCGACGAGAAGATCCTCTCCCTCATCGAGTGCTGCAACGAGGAGGCCAAGCAGGAGAACTCCAACAAGAACCCCGTGGTCAACTCCACCCAGCGCGACTACATGGCCGGTGAGGTCAGCCGCGACCTCTCCGAGCGCATCCTTCTCCCCCGGGACATCGTGGAGGCCCACGAGGCCGGGATCATTCACTTCCACGACACCGACTATTACGCTCAGCATATGCACAACTGCGACCTGGTGAACCTGGAGGATATGCTCCAGAACGGCACCGTCATCACCGGCACCCTTATCGAGCGTCCCCACAGCTTCTCCACCGCCTGCAACATCGCCACGCAGATCATCGCCCAGGTGGCCTCCAACCAGTACGGCGGCCAGTCCATCTCCCTTACGCATCTGGCCCCCTTTGTGGACGTGAGCCGCCGGAAGATCCGCAAGGTGGTGGAAAACGAGCTGGTGACTCTGGGCGTCAACCCCGAAGAGGATAAGATCCAGAAGATCGTGGAGGACAGGCTCCTGGAGGAGATCCGCCGGGGCGTCCAGACTATCCAGTACCAGGTGGTCACCCTGCTCACCACCAACGGGCAGGCCCCCTTCGTCACCGTGTTCATGTATCTGGGCGAGGCCCGCTCTGAGCGGGAGCGGGAGGATCTGGCCCTGATCATCAGGGAGGTCCTGCTCCAGCGCTACGAGGGCACCAAGAACGAGGACGGCGTATGGGTCACCCCCGCCTTCCCCAAGCTCATCTACGTTCTGGAGGAGGACAACATCACCGAGGGATCCCGGTATTGGGAGCTTACAAAGCTGGCGGCCAAATGCACCGCCCGCCGCATGGTCCCCGACTACATCAGCGAGAAGAAGATGCTGGAGCTTAAAGGCGACGTCTACACCTGCATGGGCTGCCGCTCCTTCCTGACCCCCGACCGCTTCACCGACGCGGGCGTGGGCAACATCGCCAACGCCGGAAACTACGAGCCGGGCAAGCACAAATACTACGGCCGTTTCAACCAGGGCGTGGTCACCATCAATCTCCCCGACGTGGCCCTCTCCTCCGGCGGCAATATGGACAAGTTCTGGAGCATCTTTGAGGAGCGCCTGGAGCTGTGCCACCGGGCCCTGCGGTGCCGTCACGAGCGGCTTCTGGGCACCCCCTCCGACGTGGCCCCCATTCTCTGGCAGCACGGCGCCCTGGCCCGCCTGGAAAAAGGCGAACCCATCGACAGGCTCCTCTACGGCGGCTACTCCACTATCTCCTTGGGCTACGCCGGTCTTTATGAGTGTGTCAAGTACATGACCGGCAGATCCCACACCGACCCGGAGGCCACCCCCTTCGCCCTGGCGGTGATGCAGAAGATGAACGACAAGTGCAAGGAGTGGAAGACGGCGGAGAACATCGACTACTCCCTCTACGGCACGCCCCTGGAGTCCACCACCTACAAGTTCGCCAAGTGCCTCCAGCGCCGCTTCGGCATCATCGAGGGCATCACCGACAAGGGCTACATCACCAACTCCTACCACGTCCACGTCACCGAGCAGATCGACGCTTTCACCAAGCTCAAATTCGAGTCCGAGTTCCAGGCCCTCTCCCCCGGCGGCGCCATCAGCTACGTGGAGGTGCCGGATATGCAGAACAACCTGGAGGCCGTTTTGCAGGTGATGCGGTTCATCTACGACAACATCATCTACGCCGAGCTGAACACCAAGTCCGACTACTGCCAGTGCTGCGGCTGGGACGGCGAGATCGACATCGTGGAGGAGGACGGCAAGCTCATCTGGAAATGCCCCAAGTGCGGCAACACCGACCAGAACAAGATGAACGTGGCCCGGCGCACCTGCGGCTACATCGGCACCCAGTTCTGGAACCAGGGCCGGACCCAGGAGATCAGAGACCGGGTACTCCACCTTTAATACTAATATCTAATTAAAATAAGACATTCGCGCCGGTCTTTTTTCGTCCTCGCACGAGCCGCTTAACCTCGGGCTGCAAGTATTCGCCCTCAGGCGCTGGCTCGGCTCGGCCTCTCCCCATCGGGCAGCGGCCCGATGGGGGCCCCGGATACTGCGTCAGCCGCCTTGGGAATACATACAGTATTCCCTGCGGTGTCTTCCTTGCCTGACACGAAAAATCCTCGCCGCTCGGTGTCTCCTTTTAAATAGATATTAGTATCAAACTAACCGTTCCCGGGGCGCAAGTCCCGGGAAACGTTTTAAAAAACAAAATCGAAGCCCAGCGCAGCGGGTTCGATTTTGAGAGGAGGAATGAACACAGCGCCTGAGCCGTCACGCCCGCGCGGCGGCGAGGCAAAGCGTGTTCAATGACGACGATGAATTATGGTGAGATCAAAAACTGCGACATTGCCAACGGTCAGGGGGTGCGGGTGACGCTCTTTGTCTCCGGCTGTACCAACCACTGCCAGGGGTGCTTCCAGCCCCAGACCTGGGATTTTGACTTCGGCAGGCCCTTCACCCGGGAGGCGGAGGATCAGCTGATGGAGATGCTGGCCCCCGGCTACATCAACGGCCTGACGCTCCTGGGCGGCGAGCCTATGGAGCCGTCCAATCAGCGGGCGCTGCTGCCCTTTGTCCGCCGCGTCCGGGAAACCTACCCGGACAAGACCGTGTGGTGCTACTCCGGCTTCACCTTAGAGGAGCTTCGCACCGACGGCTCCCACCCCCGGTGCGAGGCGACGGACGAGCTGCTCTCCCTTATCGACGTCCTGGTGGACGGCAAGTTCGTCCTGGCCCAGAAGGACATCTCCCTGCGCTTTCGCGGCTCCCGGAACCAGCGGATCATCGCCCTGCCCAAGACGCTGAAAACAGGCCGGATCTGCCTGTGGGACGACCATCTGGGCAAATAACGGCCCCCGCAGCAAACAATTTTCTTTAAACATGTCCCAATTCCCTTTTGTGTTCCCGGAGTATCTGAGCCATACCTGGGGTGTATATTTATCCAGCGGTGTGTAAAACATTTTCCCGCTATCATAATTGCTGACGGGTGATAATGCAAAATACACTGCCGCCTCAATTTAATGAAGTCGGGGTTACATGATAACTGGATCTACAAGGTACACAATATATGGTCGTCAGACTATGTATAGAAGTGCGCCCTTTAGTTCCAAAATGGTTTTTACAACGTCTCAACAAGCAAGAATTTATCTGCCAGAACGGAAATGGGAAAAGGCCAGGATCCCCACGGGAAGGAAATAAGCACACCAGCATTCCAGCGCGATGACGCCGCCCACGCTTGTTCTCCCGTCAGCCATAGAACTGAACACACCCGTCATGGGCATGATAAAACAGCCAAAGAAGAAAATGCCGTGGATGATCATCAAGCGTCTCAACCATTGATCCACACGATTGTGCCCACGTATGGTCAGCCCAAAAAAGAATGTCGACAGCGCCATCATGCCATAGCCCAGCAGGTCATAGCTGAACATCAGCCCGCCTCTGGAATAATCCAGCAGCTTTACAGCCTGGTCTGTCATCGTGTCAAGCCGGACAGTTGTCGTCTGCGCGAAATACACCAGCAGGACAAATACGGCGTAGATGACGGCGAAGGCCATACCCGCTTTTGCCGCAACCTGATGCTCTGCATCGCTTTCACGGCTGAATCCCGCTGCCATCATCACATACCCGATGGCAAGCAGCATACACACAAAATAGCTTCCGAAGTCAAAAGGAATCAGCATGCAGATGGCAAACAGAAGAACTGAAAAGACGACGATCAAAGATCCTGCTTTCGCAATGCTGCGATCCATCATGCTCCCTCCCTAAATCAGAAATTTGTCGAGCAGTCGCCCACGTCGATATTTAATATTATACTACCCAAATGTGAAGAAGTCTACCACTCATCAGGTGGAAGTGATGGGGTTTTATTCACGCTGATTGATAACAATTCGCGATTTTAGCTGGGAACACAAAGTCGAATTGGGACTTAAACATAAGCGGCCCCCGTGACCTGCCGTCACGGGGGCGTTTTTATTCATTTGTTTTCTCCGGGGGCGTCTCCTTGGGCTTCGCGGCCGAAAGCAGGCTCATCAGATCCAGGGCGGTATACACCGCGTAAAGGGCCAGCGGCACCCGCATGGCCAGGGGCGCGGGATCCGCCGCGGCCACCGGCAGGAGGAACACCGCCACGGAGCTTAAAAGGAGCGTCCCCGTGATATTCCGCCGACCAAAGGCGTACCCGGCGCGGCTGAAGGCGCTGAAGCACCCGAAGGCCAGGGCCAGACAGCGGAAGCAGTAGTCCAGCAAAATCGGGTTCCCGGCGTTCTCCCGGTACCAGCCCACCATCCAGTAACAGCACAGCAGCGCCGGGGCGATGCTCCCGGGCCGCAGATACGGCGAGTCCTTGCGGGTGTAGGAGGTGCAGGCCATCACGGTCATTCCAAAGCCCGTCAGCCCCAGCAGGAGGACAAAGGGCCACCTGGCGCTGTTCTCCATGCCCATGATCGCCACGCCGCGCCGCATCAGCAGCAGGGCGCAGAACATGACCACAATGCCCATCAGGGCCTTGGCGGCAAAGTGGATATAGCCCTCCACGGGAATGGCCCGGCGGAAGCTTCCCCCCGCCTCATAGTCCCTGGCCGCCAGGCACATGGCCACGGCGATGGCCAGGGCCAGAAAGCCCAGCATATACAGCGCCACCGTAGCCGCCGCCCAGGGCCGGGGAAGGCCAGCGGGGTCGTAGGCCGTCTCCAGTTGAACGTGTCTCACAAAGGCCCCCAGGCCCCCCAACAGCAGCACCGCTATGGGGGCGAACCGTATTTTTCGCATATTCCGCACCTGCTCTCAATAGTAATAAAAGCGGACGGACAAGCACCGTCTTATAGCTCCTGTCACCTTACCATTTTACATCAGTCACACGCGTCAAGTCAAGCCAAATGGAGGTAATACCGTGAAAGTTATCGCCGTTATTTCCGTGATCCTGGTGCTTTTTGCCCTGATTTTCCCCATCGCCGCCTGCTGGGACAGCGCCGGGCCGTCCGGCGGCCCCCAGCCCCCCGACGCCCCCGCCGGGGACGGCGGGGACTCCCTTTTCTACGTCCCCCCGGCAAAGCCCCAGGCCGTCCGGGACACCGAGACGCAGATAAAGCTCCTGGTGGACGGCCAGATCCGGCAGATCTCCGTCCATGACTACCTCACCGGGGCCGTGGCCGCGGAGATGCCCGTCTCCTTCGCGCCGGAGGCCCTGAAGGCCCAGGCCGTGGCGCTGAGGACGTATCTGGCCCGCAAGCTCCTGCACCCCTCCTCGGCCCACCCGGAGGCGGATATCTGCGCCGACTCCGGCTGCTGCGCCGCCTGGAGGGGCGAGGATCAGCTCCGGGAGAAGTGGGGCGATGACTTCGAGGCCAACAGCGCCCGGATCGCCGCCGCCGTGGAGGACACCGACGGCATGATCCTCAGCTACGGCGGCGAGCCGATCCTGGCGGTGTTCCACTCCTCCTCCGCCGGGCGGACGGAGGACGCCCAGGCGGTGTGGCTCAGCGCCCTGCCCTATCTTGTCAGCGTGGAAAGCCCGGAAAGCGCCGAGACGGTGCCAGATTACGTGGTCTCCGCCGCCTTCACGCCGGAGGAATTTTGCGATACCGTCACCGCCGCCCACCCGGAGGCGTCCTTTTCCGATCAGCCGGAGACGTGGATCGCCGACCCCGTCCTGACCGCCTCGGGGCGGCTGGATCACGTGACGGTAGGCGGCGTCACCCTGACGGGCCGGGAGATCCGCTCCCTTTTCGGCCTGCGCAGTACCGCCGTCACCTTCGACGTCACGCCGGAGGCGGTGACCGTCACCTCCACCGGCTACGGCCACGGCGTGGGCATGAGCCAGTACGGCGCCCAGACCATGGCCCTGCGGGGCGACAGCTTCCAGGACATTCTGGCGGCCTACTACCCCGGCGCGGAGCTGGTCGCCCCCTGAGTGGTCAAAGCACCGCCGGACTTGTGGCCCACTCCGCACCGCCCCGGCGCTCCGCGGGATTTTGAAAGGTCAGGGCGTAAATATCCCCCGCCCGGGCCTCCAGGGCAAAGACAGCCCCGGCGCTCTCCGGCAGGAGTTTGGCGGCGGCGGGCTTTGTGATCAGGGGCAGGTGCGTCCTGGCCTTGATCTCCCGCAGGGCCTCCCGGCCCCGCTCCCCCAGGGCCAGCACCCGCAGATAGGGCGGCTCGCCCGTCTGCGCCTCCGCCGTGATCCCCAAAAGCGCCGCCAGAACCATGCGCCGCAGGCGGGCGTAGGCGTAACGCTTCGTCTTGACCCCGTCCAGCACCGCCTTGACCGTCGTCTCCGTGGCGGCGAAGCGGGCCAGCCGCGTCCACAAGCCCTCCCCCGCGTCCGGCAGGCGCTGATACGCCTCCGGCGTCATGGTGCGCAGGGTCAGCATCATCATGGCGTCCAGCCGCTCCGGGTCCGGCGTCCGGCCCGCCTCCAGCTCCCGCCGCAGAAGCTCTGCCGCCTCGGGGGGCATGAACCTGGCGTACTCCCCGCCCGAGGCGGCCAGGGCGCGGATATGGGAGGCCCCGGCCCAGTCCCCCCGGGATTCGCCGTCGTGTCCGGCGAAGGCCCTCTCCACCGGCAGGGCCGTCATGGCCGAACCCCGCCGCTCCATGGCCTTCAAATACTCCACCGCCAGAATGTTGTTGGGCTCTCTCAGCAGCAGGGCGTCCTCCCCCGCAAGCTTCGCCGCCGCCCGCTCCCGGGCCGCCGCGTAGGAGATCCCCGTGGCCAGTCCGGCGCGGACAAGCTCATCGCACTCCGGGGTCAGCAGGAGCCGCGCAAGGCCCCGCAGCCGCTGGGGATCGGGACACTCCGCCCCGAAGGAGATGCAGTCCGCCCCCAGGCCGTCCAACAGCGCCACGCCCCCGGCGGCGAACCGCTGGGCGGAGGCCACGGCCCAGGGGACAGGCAGCTCCAGCACCAGATCCGCCCCGCCCCCGGCGGCCATAGCGGCCCTGACGTGCTTGGACACCAGCGCCGGTTCCCCCCGCTGGACGAAATTCCCCCCCATGACGCACACCAGGGCGCAGTCCTCCCCGGAAAGCTCCCTGGCCTTTTTGAGCTGGAGGGCGTGGCCGGAGTGGAAGGGGTTATATTCGCAGATGACGCCGGTGATTTTCATAAAATTTCCCTCAGAAATAAAAAAGTGTTGTCTAAATCGGAAAGATGTATTAAAATAGACTTAGTATAGCCCCGCGACAATAATTTTACAAGGGAGTATAAGTCATATGAAAATTCTTGTTATCAACGCAGGCTCCTCGTCCTTGAAGTATCAGCTCATGGACTCCGACTCCGGCCAGGTCTACGCCAAGGGCCTGTGCGAGCGCATCGGCATCGACGGGCGCCTCACCCACAAGGTACCGGGCCGTGACGACGTGAAGGACGACATTCCCATGCCCACCCATAACGAGGCCATCAAGGCCGTCATGGACGCGCTGGTTGACCCGGTGAAGGGCGTTATCAAGTCCACCGACGAGATCGACGCGGTGGGCCACCGTGTCGTCCACGGCGGCGCGGAGTTCGCCGCCAGCTGCGTCATCGACGACAACGTTATCGCCGCCATCGAGCGGTGCATTCCCTTCGGGCCGCTCCACAACCCCGCCAACCTCATGGGTATCCGGGCCTGCATGGAGGCCATGCCCGGCAAAAAGCAGGTGGCCGTCTTCGACACCGCCTTCCACCAGACCATGCCCCCCAAGGCGTACATCTACGCCCTGCCCTATGAGTACTACGAGAAGGACGGCGTGCGCCGCTACGGCTTCCACGGCACCAGCCACAAGTACATCGCCGGTCAGGCCCTCCGGGCCCTGGGCAAAGAGGGCCACCCCGAGGGGACAAAGATCATCTCCTGCCACCTGGGCAACGGCTCCTCCCTGGCCGCCATCGTGGACGGCAAGGTGGTGGACACCTCCATGGGCCTGGGGCCTCTTGCCGGGTTCCCCATGGGTACCCGCTCCGGCGACATCGACCCCACCATCATGGAGTATCTCATGGGCCGCTACGGCTGGGACATCAAGGAGATGCTGAATGTCCTCAACAAGAAGTCCGGCGTCCTGGGTATCTCCGGCGTCAGCTCTGACTTCCGCGACCTGTCCGCCGCCGCCAAGGAGGGCAACCAGCGCGCCGCCCTGGCCCTGGACAAGTTCGCCTATGAGGTGAAGAAATACATCGGCGCGTATGCCGCCGCCATGGGCGGCGTAGATGCCATCGTCTTTACCGCAGGCGTGGGCGAGAACGACGCGGATATGCGTATGCGCATCGCCTCCGGCCTTGAGTACATGGGCGTCAAGATCTGCCCCCACTGCAACGCCACCCGGGGCAAGGAGGAGATCTCCGCCGCCGATTCCAAGGTCAAGGTGTTCGTTATCCCCACCAACGAGGAGCTTATGATCGCCATGGACACCGCCGAGCTTTGCAAATGATCGGGAAAAGGCCCTGGGCCATTCTCTCTCATTAAAACACGTTTTAAAAAGGGGCCGGAAGCTTCTCCGGCCCCTTTTTTCAGGCCGCCGGGTTCTCCGGCGGCCTTTTTTCCGGCGTGGGGAACGCCGGGGCCGTTACTGAATGTTCTCCACCACGGCCAGCTTCTCCCCGCAGGCGTCCAGCACCGGCTGAGCGCCCACGACGCAGACGGAGGCGGTGTCGGACAGCTTGTCCAGGGTGTCGGCAAAGGCCAGCAGCTCCTCCGGCGTGGCGTGGAGTACCTGGGCGCGCAGGCGGCTCAGATCCGCCTGGCTCCGGCCCGTGAAGTGACGGTCGGCGTTGCGTCTCAGCTCCTGGCGCGGGGTGGTGATGGGTTCCATGCTCCCGATGGTGGAGATGATGAATTTATCCAGCTTCTCCCCGGAGGAGACGAAGTCCCGCAGGGCCTGGCCGCACTGAACGAAGGCGTCCAGGCTCCCGGCGCAGTGGGGGTCGCGGAAGCTGGAGAAGCCCACCACTCCCCCAAAGCCCACCTGCATATTGGCGCCGTAAGCGCCGCCCTTGACGCGGACGTTGTTCCACAGGTGATCCAGAGTCAGGATATTGGAGGCCACCTCCATCGCGCCGGAGTACTCCGCCCCGGCGTCGGAGAGGCGCAGGGCGCGGCCGGCAAAGCCGATGGCGGCGGGAATGGCGAAGCCCTCGGCCCCGTGGCTGTCGGCGGTGTAAACGGCGGGCGCGCCCTTCTCCCCGTAGGGGAACATACCGATCACGTCCTGGAGCCACTTCTCCTCCGGCTGGCCGCTGACGGACAGGGTCAGGCGGGAGCGGACAAGGAGCTTTTTGCGCAGGGCGTCGAACCCGGCCAGAAGCGCGTCCCGGCGCTCCTCAAACTCCCTCTCCGTCCTCTGGAGGAACCGAAGCTGCCCGATGCCGCTCATGGCGTCGTTCAGGGCCGCCGAGGGGAACAGCGCGGAGGCGGCCCTGGTGAGGGCCACGACGTTTCCGGCGTTCATGGCCCTCTGCTCCAGGGCGATGCGCCCCTGGCGGAGAATGTTATAAACGGCGGCGGGGTCGTTGAAATCGGTGGTGAACAGGATCTCCCGGACAAGCCGGAGTGCCTCCTCCTTCCGCTCAGGCAGCATTGCCAGGGAGACGGTGAACACCGGCGTCGCCTTGCCCTCCCGGCTGGGATATACCGAGCTTTCCACGGTAAAGCGCCCGATCTTCTCCCGGATCAGGGTGGCCGTCTCCAGGGCGGAGTGCTTCTCCGTGGCAAGATTGCCAAAGAGGGCGCAGATGGCCGGGAGCCGCGTCAGCTCCGCCGGGGTCAGGTCGTCGGCGGTGAAGTGCATATCCAGATAGACGATACCGCCCGTCTCCACGTCGGTGCGCAGAAGGGGTACGCCCTTGAATTCCCCTTTGGAATAGGGCTTTTCCGGCGCCGTCTCGGGGATATCCGACAGGGCCAGCATGGGCAGGCTGGCCAGGGCCTCCGGGCTGTCGCTCTGGGACTGGTGGCGGCGAAGCTGGCCGAATTCCTGAATGACCGTCTCCGTCTGCTCCTGTGTCCAGCTCTTTTTGACGGCCTCCAACTGGGCCTTGTTCCGGGCCTCCCGCTCCTGGCCCACCGTGTTGGAGGGCAGCAGCACCACCCTGGCGGTGTGGGGATTGGCAAGGAACACCTCCTCCAGCAGCTTTTCAAACCAGCCCTCGTCGATCTTACGCCGCAGGGAGGCGTACACCTGCCCGGTGCAGAGGTTCTGGGCCGGGTCGCCGCCGTAGAGCCAGGATTCCAGGCTCGCCATGGCGAAAATAAGGCCCCTGGGCATACGCCCGAAGTCCTTCTCGCGGTTGGCGAACTCCACCTGGTTCAAAATGGCGTTCAGCTCCTTGTGGTCAAGGCCCCCGGCCTGCTGGCGCAGTACCTCATAGACCGTCTCCACAAGCTGATCCTTCTTGGCAAGGCTGGTGTTCCTGGCGGCCAGGAACAGGAAGTTCTGCTGGATCCCGTCATAGGCGTGGATCTCCACGTCCTGGGCCAGCCCCTTCTCCAGCAGGGCTTTTTTCAGGGGCGACTCGTTGGTGCCGCACAGCACCCGCGCCAGCACCGAGCAGGCGGCGGCCCGCTCCGGCTCGTCGAACCGGCCGGTGACCCAGCCCTCGCCCACCAGCACCTTGTCCGTGCCGTCCTCGCCGGGGCCGATCTCATAGGCCGCGGTGATCTCGCCGGGGTGTACGGGCTTCTGCAGGGGGATATCCGCGTCCACCTGGATGCGGTCGTAGGCGGACAGGTAGGAGTCCAGCTTTGCCAGCACCGCGTCGATGTCCATCTCGCCGTCCAGGAAGATATAGGCGTTGGAGGGGCTGTAATAGCGGCGGTGGTTCTCCAGGTACTTCTCATAGGTCAGCTCCGGGATATGCTCCGGGTGGCCGCCGGACTCAAAGCCGTAGCAGTTGTCCGGGAACAGGGCGCGGCCCAGCTCATAGGACAGCACCTCGTCCGGGTCGCCGAACGCGCCCTTCATCTCGTTGTAGACCACGCCGTTGCGGGTAAGCTCCCCCTCCGGGCTTTCCAGCTCGTAGTGCCAGCCCTCCTGTAAAAAGGCCATGGGCTTCTCCACGGACAGGGGGTGCAGCACCGCGTCCATATACACGTCGATCAGATTCAAAAAGTCCTGGTCGTTCCGGCTGGACAGGGGATAGATGGTCTTGTCCGGGAAGGTCATGGCGTTGAGGAAGGTCTGGAGGGAGCTTTTGATCAGCTCCACAAAGGGTTCCCGCACGGGATACTTATGGCTGCCGCACAGCACGGAATGTTCCAGGATATGGAATACGCCCGTGTCGTCGGAGGGAATGGTCTTGAAGCCGATGGAGAAGGTCTTGTTGTCGTCGGGCCGCTCCAGCCACACAAGGTCGGCCCCGTTCTTCACATACTCCATGCGGTGCAAGGTGGCTTTCAGCTCGGGAAGCTCCTGGGAGTACCGGGCCTCAAAGCCGTGCAGTTTCGTGCCTTTTTCAAGATTCATGGGTCTCGTCCTTTCCTGTTATTTCCTTGCCGGCCTCCGCGCTCTCCTCCGCTGTGGGAGCGCCGCCGGGAATGATCTCAAATTCCGCGAAATCCGCCAGGGCGGAGTAAAGCTCCTGCCGGGGATCCCCCTTGGGGGCCGCCGGAGGCTCCCGCGCCGGGGCCTGGGCGGCGGGGACGGGACTCTCCGCGCTCCGGGATCCCCCCGTGTCCGTATCTCCCTCAGGATCGTTCCCCTCCCCGCTTTGGGGGGCGGGGGCGGCGGCCGCGTCCTGAACGCCGCTCTCCAGAAGCCTTCTCAGCTCCTGATTGGCCCGGGCGGCCATGCGCCTGACCCGTACCATGTTGTCCCGCAGGCCCTCCACCAGCTCGTCCCGGTGGGTGACCATCACATCTACGGCCTCCAGCACCTTCTCCACGTCCATTTCCGCGATGGACTCCACCAGGGGCAGCCTCAGCATCTGGGCGCAGCTTTTCACCTTGGGGTCGTAGTCGAAGCCCAGGGTGGGCGTGCAGGTGCAGGCGGCGAAGATCAGGGCGTGCAGGCGCATAGCCAAGGCCAGGCGGCCCTCCCCGATGATGCCCATCACGTC
Organism: uncultured Oscillospiraceae bacterium; assembly: GCA_947584295.1. Taxonomy (GTDB): domain Bacteria; phylum Bacillota; class Clostridia; order Oscillospirales; family Oscillospiraceae; genus RUG626. The sequence goes on from CANPWM010000002.1 coordinate 51,717, forward strand.
CAGGGGCGTATAGCCGCCGGGGAGGACGGTGGCCGGGGAGCGCATGGCCTCCTTCACGTCCCAGCACACCGGCTCGTCCAGCTTGGGCTGCATGGGAATGAGAATGATCTTGAAGCCGTAATGCTCATAGATGCCGTCGCACAGGGCGGCGAAACGGTCGATGTAGTCCGGCGCGCCGCTGATGGGCCGCACCGCCACGGTGACGAAGGGCCCCTCCACGCCGATGATGGAAAGCTCCCGCTGGGCCGCCGTGTGGCTGGGCTCCGGCATATTGTATACGGGGTCGGCGCTCTCGATAAGATCCGGCCTTGTAACGCCCATATCCCGCAGCTCCGCCACCGAGTCCGGGTCCCGCAGCACCACGCTGTCCGCCAGCTCCACGATCTTCCGCACCCGCCGCCGGTTGGCCGGCTTGCGCAGCGGCCCCACGCCGTTGGCGTACAGCATGGTCTTTTTCCCCATCTTGTGGGCCAGCCAGAGAATGGACAGGTAGTAGAGCAGGGAGCGGGTGGAGGTGTTGTCCTGCAGCAGACTCCCGCCGCCGGAGACCAGCAGCTCGCACCGGCGGAGCGTCCGCCAGACGGCCAGGGGGGAGAACCGCTGGACCGCCCTGCAATCGTGCTTCTCCTGGGTGAAGGCGGGATTCTTGGAAAAGACCACGATCTCGATCTCCGGGTCGATGCCGTGGATCGCCTGACACAGCGACTCTAAAATCGCCTCGTCGCCGAAGTTATTGAAGCCGTAATAGCCGCTCAGGGCCACCCGCCGGGGCAGGCAGGCCCTGGCGTAGACCTCCAGGGCGTCGGCGGCCATGCGGCTGACACTGTAATTTTGGCACACCACCTGCCGCCCGTAGGCGGCCAGCCGCTCATAGGCCGGCCCCTCCAGGGTCAGCGCCGTGGTCACGTCGTCCAGCAGGGCCTGGCGGGTAATGGCGGGCATACCCCGGCAGCAGAAGTTGGTGTCCACCCCCTCCTGGAGCTTCTCCTCGTCAAAGAGGCCCATGTACCCCTCGTTACCGGCCAGCACCACGGGCCGCCCCGTGGCCATAGCCTCCAGAGCCGCCCGGGAGACGCCCACAAACACGTCCCCGGCGGCGCAGACCTCGTTGATATCCGTGCGCGACCCGGTGAAGATCAGGCACCTGTACCCCAGCTTCAGATTGATCTCGTCGGCCCGGTGGGACATCTCCTGATAACGCTGGCCGTCCCCGGCGATGAGGATCCGCGCCCCCGGCACCCGCTGTGCCAGGGTGGGGGCGATCTCCAAAAGCGTCTCCGCCGCCATGGCTCGCTCCTCGTCCAGCCTGCTGACGTGGACGGCCACCGGCGCGTCCGGGGGGATATTGAACGCCGCGCGCACCCGCTCCCCGGAGACCTCCGGGGAGAATTTTTCCGTGTCGATGCCGTTGATGGTGACGGTGATCCTGTCCCGGGCCACCTTGTAGTTGTCCGTCAGGTACTTCACGATGTCGTCGGAGACGGCGATGGTCCTGTCGCCCCAGTTGGTCAGGTGCCGCAGGACAAGACCCGGCTCAAAGACCCAGTGGGCGGTGGTGACCAGGGGGAAGCCCATGAACTTTTGGAGGATCCCGCACACAAAGGCGGGGATACGGGCGTGGGCGTGGACGATGTCGGGCCGCTCCCGCTTGATCTCCCGCCGCGCGATCCACAGCCCCCGCGCCATGGCGAAGGGGTTGCGGGTGTGGAGCGGCGCCTTGACGTGGCGTATCCCGCTCTTTTCCAGCTCGGAGACATAGACGCCCCCGTTGGACAGCACCACCACCTCATGGCCCTGCCGCACAAGCTCCCGGGAGAGCTCTACGATATGGGTCTCCGCGCCGCCGATATCCAGGCCCATGGAGGCCATCAGAATCTTCATGGATTGCTCCTCTCATCTACGTCCCAGATGACCCCCGTTGTGGAGACGTATTTTGTAGTAAAAGCGACCTGTCCGTTGACTCCCAGCTCAAAAGTCCTCCCCGCGTAATATCTGTCCCCATTGATGGAGCCGTCGGCCTTGACGGTGAGAATGACCTCCACATACCCCTCCGCCGTCATGTTCCTCACCTGGCCGTCCGTGGTGGATACGGCCACCGTGGCGGGGCTTATCTTGATATCCTCGATAACGCCCATGTCCTCGCCGCTGTCCGACCAGAGCCTGTCCTTCACCCGGAAGGCGTTGGCGGTGAACTCCCGCACCTTTTCCAGCCGGATCTGATAGGTCACCGGCACGAAATTGTCGTCAGACACGTCGGCCTCGCCGCCGGAGAAGAAGCGCATATACGCCATCACCAGCAGGGCCGCCACCAGCAGCACCGCCAGAATGTCCACGGCGCTGATAACGCCGAAAAGCCTGCCGCGCTCGTCGATAAGCTTCCTTTTCACTGCGCTTCACCCCTCTCTATCCCGATGATGTACCCCTGGGCGTTCAGGCCCGGGATCCGCGCGTTCACCGGCAGGCCCACCTTGATGACGTAGCCGCCGTCCACGATGATGTCCGTCTCCGTCTCGGCGGCCTCCGCCGTGATCACCACCGTGGCCGTCTCCTGGCCCGGCACAGGCGCCGAGGCCACCACGTCCCGGGTCTCGTCGTTGACGTCCCGGACCGTGGGGGCCACGGTGACGGATTCCACCGTCCCAAGGCTGTACTTCTTGATCTTGTCCACCACCGGCGCGCCGGGCTTTATCCGGGCGGCGGCCCCGTTCTGGATCCCCGTCAGCTCGATGGTGTAGCGCACCTGGATCCTGGTCTGGTTCTCCCCGGTCAACGCGCCGGAGGTGTTCTTGTCCCGGCTCAGAAAGAGCGCCGCCCCGATGAGGATCGCCAGCAGGATAAGCGCCAGGTCAAAGAGGTTGAATATCCTGGGCAGTCCCTTTTTCTTTTTATTTTCTTCCATGCCGTGCCTCCAAAGTCTTTCGGTAGATCTCCTCGATCCGTCCGGCGAAGATCTCGCCGGTGAACCTGTTTTCATATTCCCTCCTGGCCCCCAGGCCCAGCCGCTCCCGCAGGGCCGGGTCGTCCGCCAGGGTCTTTATCCTCTCCGCCAGGGCCTCCACGTCCCGGGTCTTGTAGAGAAGCCCGCTGACGCCGTCGCTGACCTGATAGGGGTTGCCGCCGTAGTCGGAGGCGATGACCGGCACCCCCATGGAGAACCCCTCCAGCATCGCCATACTGGAGGCCTCCGTCCCCCAGGAGGCGTTCACCTGCACGTCCAGCACGCTGAGTACCGGGGCCACGTCGGACTGGAACCCCAGGAAAACCACCCGGTTCGTCAGGCCCAGCTCCGCCGTCCGCCTTTTGACCTGCTCCTCATAGGAGCCTGTCCCGGCCACCAGGAGCTTCAGGCGCGGTTCTTCCGGCAGGAGTCTTGCCATGGCCTCCAAAATATCCGTGTGGCCCTTGTAGTCCTCGATCCTGGCCACGATGCCCATGACGAAGTCCGTATGGGCGACGCCGTACCGCGCCCGGAAGGCGGCGCAGGCCTCGGGGGAGAGCCGCTTCACCGGCTCCACGCCGTTCATCATGATCTCGATCATGCGGGGAGAAACGCCCGCGTCGGTAAGGTTCTCCGCCGCCGCCGGGGAGACGGCGATGATGGCGTCGGCGTAATGCTCGTTCAAAAGCTTATTGGCCCACCGGCCGGGGCCTTTTTTCATGTAGGGCTTCACCGGGAAGGCCGAATGGCGGGTGAAGATCACCGTCTTCCCGCACTGTCTCCCGGCGATGCGCCCGGTCAGGGAGCCGTGGGTGTGGACGATGTCCGGATCCACCTCCCGGATAAGCCGTTTCAGGATCCCCAGGGACGGCAGATCCAGCGACTTGTCGGCGATGCCGTCCACCTCATGGACAACGGCGCCCCCGGCCAGCAGCGGCTCTATCAAAAGGCTCCCCCGGGGGACGGCCGCGTGGGTCTCAAAGCTTGTCCTGTCGGCGTATTTCAGATAGTTGAGAAGCACCCGCCCCGCCCCGCCGATGTTGGTGTCGGAGATGATGTTCAGTACACGGATCATTCCCTGGCCTCCTTTGTCACAAGGGCGTAGAGCGCCGCGGCGGCGCCCACCACCGTCCAGAACATCAGCACCACCCGGAAGTTGTAAAAGGAGTGATCCGTCATGCTCTGGGCCGCGAAGCCCGCGCCGGCCGCCATCAGCGCCGCCGCCTGCACCTTTGTCCGTTTGTCTCCGGCCGCCGTCATGGTCCGGCCCAGGCACAGGGCCGCCGAGCAGAAGCTCCCCAGCAGGGCGAAGATGCCCAGGATCCCGTTTTCACAGAAGGTCTGCAAAAAGAGGTTGTGGGAGTGGGGGGCAAAGACGGCGTTGAAGCTGTAATGGGGGTAGATGGCCTGAAAGGCCGGGACGCCCGTGCCGAAGCCGCTGAGCCAGTAGTCCTTCAGCATATTGAGACACGCCATCCAGATGTATACCCGGTAGGAGGTGGAGCTGTCGGCCATGTTCCCCACGCTCATGAGCCGCGCCATGATGGAGTCCGGCAGGATCGCCAGCAGGCCCACGGCGGCCACAAGCCCCAGGGGGATAAAGCGCCTGTCCATCAGCACCAGGAACAGCGCCGCGCCGATGGCCAGCCCCAGCCAGCCGCCCCGGGACCAGGTGAGAACGAGGCACAGGAGCATCACGGCGGCCCCCAGCCCGGAGGCCAGCTTCCCCAGGCGGCTCCTGGCGGTGTAGATCCCCGCCGCGGCCAGGGGAATGACCAGCAGAAGATATTCGCTGAGTACGTTGGGGTTTTCCAGCGTGGACCAGACCCGCAGGGTGATGTCGGAGAACTCCACCTCGTCTATCCACACCAGGTTCCCCTCCACGCCCAGGGCCGCCTGGAGGACGCCCCCCAGGGCCACCAGCGAGCCGGAGGCCACCATAAGCCCCAGGAGCCTGTCCAGCTCCCGCCGCTCCCGGCACACGTCCGGGACGGTCAGGGCGAACAGGGTGAACGCCGCCACCAGAAGGCCCGTGCGCATACTCTCCAGCACCGTCACCGAGAGGAACGTTGACCCCAGCTCCACCCCGGCGAACAGGAGGATCCACTTTGTCAGGGGCGTGTAGACCGCCGTCCGCTCCCGCTCTTTGCCGTAGACCAGAAAGAGCGAGCCAAAGGCCAAAAGCGTCAGGGCCAGCACCGCCATGGTGGGCAGGATCGGCCCCCAGAACACCGCCAGGGCCACCCAGAAGAAGGCCCGCTGGGTGACGGAACCCTCCAGCGCCCGGTCAAGCCTTACCGCCTCAAAGCCCCGGCAAAGGCCCCTGTGGGCCTTGCGGGCCAGGGCGGCCAGAATGCCCGTGCCGCCCCGGGGCGCGCTGGGGGGCGTGAACAGGCGGGCCAGGAAGCTTTTTTGCCACTGACGGTCGATCCACGCGGCCGCGGCCGTCAGGAGCCGGTAGAGGAGGCTCCCCTCTAAGATCCGTTTCATTGGCTCTCCCCCCTTCCCAGTTTGTCTTTTATCAGTCTGACGGCGCCCCTGGCCTCGTCGGTCCTCAACAGCACCGCCAGGACGCCGTATACCGCCGCGCCCACGGCCACCGGCAGCAGGAGCGTAAGGAGCTTCCCCGCGCGCCCGTCCACGGCCCGGAGCGTCCCGTAGGCCGCCCCGGCCATCAGTCCGGCGCTGAGAAGCTGTTTTGCGAAATTCACGAAAAACGCCCGGTCAAAAAAGCCCATGTTCCGCTTTTTCATGGGGACGGCCAGCACCAGGGCGCTGAGGGTGAAGGCCACGGCGGAGGCGATGGCGATGCCCGCCACGTCCAGCCGGGGGGCCAGGAGCATACTCAAAAGGATATTGGCCGCAATGGAGACGACCCCGGAGAGCAGGGGGATCACCCCCGACTGGCCGGCGAAATACGCCCGGGACAGCACGAACTGCGCCGCGTACCCCACCATGCCCAGGCTCATATACCGCAGCGCCCGGGAGGTGATGCCGATGGAGAAGTCGTCAAACCGCCCTCCCCCGTAGATGAAGGCCACCACGGGCCTTGCCATGACGAAAAGCCCCGCCGTCATGGGGATCACCACAAAGAGGGTTATCCCCAGGGCCGAGCGCAGCGTCTCCCGCATCTTCTCCGGGCCGCCGGAGGCGTTCTCCCGGGAGAGCCGGGGGAAAATGTAGTTGGCCAGCTGTATCACGAAGATACCGGCGATGACGGTGTAGAGGTTGAAGGCGTACTCGATGGCCGCCACCCCCGCCCCGCCGAAGAGCCGGGAGCCGAAGCGGGAGTTGATGGTCTGGTTGATGGGCAGCACCCAGGTGCTGACCATCACGGGCAGCAGGAGCTTGCCCACCTTGCGCATCTCCGGGTTGCGCAGGGACAGGGAGGGGTAAAAGCGAAAGCCCTTTTTGACCAGGGACGGCACCTGCACCAAGGCCTGAATGACCCAGGAGATAAGGAACGCCACCGCCAGGCCGTAGATGCCGAACCGCCGGTTGAGGGTGAAATAATAGGCGATGATGAACACGTTGGAGATGAGGCTGATGGCCGCCGGGACGTTGAACTCGTCCAGGGACTGCAGGATCCCCACAAAGGAGTAGGCCACCCCGGCGAACAGCACCATGGGCATCATGATCCTGGTGAGGGACGTACACAGCGCCGCCGTGGCCTCGTCGTAGCCATCGGCAAAGAGCCACGTCAGCGGCCCGGCAAACACCGTCCCCAGCGCCGTCATCAGGGCGCACAAAACGCACATGGCGGTCATGAAATTCCCGGCAAAGCGCATGGCGTCCTTTTTGCCGCGTTTGGCCATCACCTCCCCCATCACCGGGATCAGGCACGCGCCGATGGCGGAGGAAAACACCGTGTCGAAAAACACCCGGGGGATCCGGGAGGCAGTGAGGAACGCGTTGGCCTCCATGCCGCTGCCGTAATTGACCGTCAGCATACGGTCACGCACCAGCCCCAGGAGCTTTCCCGCGAAGGTGATGGCCACCATCAGGCCCACCGTCCCCACGGCCCCCTTCTTCTTTTCCAACGCCTCTCACCTCTGTTTCTGCTCCGCTTAGCCGCGAACATTCTGAACCAATTTTATATTTTAGCACATCTTGCGTAAAATATCAACCACAATACACCATATTGTATAGGGTTTCTCCGTGAATATTTTGTGAATGGCCCCCGCCTTGGCGCTCTTGAAAAACCGGGCGGATTCTGGTATGATAAGGGCCATAGAACGAACCATTTGAAAAAGGAAGAATCGTTATGTTTGTAGACAAGGCAGCCATTGAGATAAAGGCCGGCAAGGGGGGCAACGGGGCCGTCGCCTTCCACCGGGAGAAATACATCGCGGCGGGAGGCCCCGACGGGGGCGACGGCGGCGACGGCGGCGATGTGGTGCTGATCCCCGACGCCAATATGTCCACCCTGATGGACTTCCGCTACAAGCGCAAATACGCCGCCGGGAACGGCATGGACGGCGCTGGCAAGCGGTGCAGCGGCAAGCGGGGGGAGGATCTGGTGATCCGGGTACCCGTAGGCACCGTTGTGCGGGACAGGGCCACCGGCGCCGTCATGGCGGATATGTCCGCCTGCCAGCGCTTTGTGGCCGCCAAAGGCGGCTCCGGCGGCTGGGGCAACGCCCATTTCGCCACCCCCACCCGCCAGGCCCCCCGCTTTGCCAAGGCGGGCCTGCCCGGCCAGGAGCGGGAGATCGTGCTGGAGCTGAAGCTCTTAGCCGACGTGGGGCTGGTGGGCTTTCCCAACGTGGGCAAATCCACCCTGCTGTCGGTGGTCTCCCGGGCGAGGCCCAAGATCGCCGACTACCACTTCACCACCCTTTTTCCCAACCTGGGGGTGGTGTACGCCGGGGAGGGCCGCAGCTTCGTGATGGCGGATATCCCCGGCATCATCGAGGGGGCCAGCGAGGGCGCGGGCCTTGGCCACGACTTTCTGCGGCACATCGACAGGTGCCGCCTGATCGTCCATGTGGTGGACGCCTCGGGCCGGGAGGGCCGCGACCCGGCGGAGGATTTTGACATCATCAACCGGGAACTCAAGGAGTACTCCCCCGTCCTGGCCTCCCGGCCCATGCTGGTGGCCGCCAACAAGTGCGACCTGCTGGACGGGGAGTCCCGGGCGCGGCTGGAGCGGCTGGAGAAGCGCGTCAAGGAGGCCGGTATGGCCTTCTTCCAGATCTCCGCCGCCGCCCATCAGGGGACGGAGGAGCTGACCCGGGCCATCGCCTACCGGCTCACGGAGCTGCCCCCCATCGCCACCTTCGCCCCGGACTATGTGGAGCCGGAGGCCCCGGCGGAGCTGCCCGACCCGGAGATCAACCGGGAGGACGGCGTCTGGTACGTGGACGGCGGCTGGGTGGAACGGCTGGTGGAGAACGTGAACTTCGGGGACTATGAGTCCCGTATGTATTTTGACCGCACCCTGCGGGAGCGGGGCGTCTTTGACCGCCTGGAGGCCCTGGGCGTCAGCGAGGGCGACACCGTCAGCGTCTGCGGCATCGCCTTTGAGTACCGCCGTTGACCCGAAAAAGGCCGCGCCTCCCCGGCCCGGTGCCAAAAAGGCCCCGCGCTATAAGCTGACGCGGATTCGGCTCCCGTCAGCTATTGACAATTCCTGTTTAAAAGGCTAAAATAGTGAATAAGTATATCCGCTCAAAGGGGGTGCGTCCTTCTGAAAAAGACCGTGAAAGTCCCTTCCGCCGTGCCGTTTTATGGGACGGCGGCTGTGTGCGCGCTGTGGTGCCTCCTTTTGCCCCTCTATAAGCTGTGGCATCTTCTGGTGTTCCTGGCCGCGCTCCTGGGGACGTATTTTCTGCTGAAAAAGCTCTTCCCCGGCACGGAGAAGGTCATTGACGTGCCTGAGCCGGAGCCGGAACCCACCGGGAACCCGGAGGTGGACGCCCTGACCCGGGAGGGAAAGCAGGCCGTGGCGGAGCTTCGCCGCCTGCGCGGCTCCATTCGGGAGCCGTCTGTCCGCAGCCGGGTCGAGGAGCTTGCGTCCCTGACGGAGAAGATCTTCGCCGACGTGGTGGACGACCCCCAGGACGTGCCGCAGGTGAAGCGGTTCGCCGGGTATTACCTGCCCACCACCATGAAGCTGCTGAACGCCTACGACCGCATGAGCGGCCAGGGCGCGGGCGACAACGTCAGCGGCACGCTGAAGCGCATCGAGGATATCCTGGATACCACCGTCGCCGCCTACCGCAAGCAGTACGACGCCCTCTTCGCCAACGAGGCCCTGGATATCGAGACGGATATCACCGTGCTGGAGTCCATGCTGAAGCGCGAGGGCCTGAGCGGGAAGGATTTTAACGTGTGAGCCTTTTCACTGTCTGTATTATACCACAGGCGGAAGCAAATGTCAAGCATTATTTTAATTATTTTTTATTATTTTTTCAGTCGTCCAAAACGGCTAATCCAAACAGAAAGGCAGAATTGACATGAACGAGCAGGAATACGTACCCACCCTGACCTTCGCCTCCACCCCGGTGACTCCGGCGGATCAGCAGGCGGCCGCCCAGACAGCCGCCGCCCAGGCCGCGGCGGAGCCGGAGGCCCCTGTCGTCACCGCCACCCAGCACGAGGAGAGCCAGCTCTCCGAGGCGGAGCTGAAGGCGGTGGAGGAGTTCTCCAAGAAGATCGACATCACCGACTCCAACGCCGTTTTGCAGTACGGCGCGGCCAGCCAGAAGAACATCGCCGACTTCTCCGGCACCACCCTCCAGAACGTCCGCACCAAGGACATGGGCCAGGTGGGCGATATGCTCTCAGACCTGGTGGTGGAGCTGAAGGGCTTCAACTACGGCGAGGAGGAGAAGAAGGGGCTTTTCGGCATCAAGCGGAAGATGGAGAAGCAGATCGCCTCCCTGAAGGCCCAGTACGACAAGGCCGAGGGGAACGTGGACAAGATCGCCGGTATGCTGGAGCAGCACCAGATCACCCTGCTGAAAGACGTGGCCACCCTGGACAAGATGTATGACCTGAACCTGGCCTACTACAAAGAGCTGACCATGTATATCCTGGCCGGTAAGAAAAAGCTGAAGGAATGTGAGGAGGTGGAGCTTCCCCGCCTCCAGGAGAAGGCCAGGACCTCCGGGCTTCCCGAGGACGCCCAGGCGGTGAACGACTATCAGAACATGATCACCCGCTTTGACAAGAAGCTCCACGATCTGGAGCTGACGCGAATGATCTCCGTCCAGATGTCCCCCCAGATCCGCCTTATCCAGAATAACGACACCCTGATGGTGGAAAAGATACAGACGTCCCTGGTGAACACCATTCCCCTGTGGAAGAGCCAGATGGTGCTGGCCTTGGGCCAGGCCCACTCCCAGCAGGCCATGCAGGCCCAGCGGGAGGTCACCAACATGACCAACGAGCTTCTGAAGAAGAACGCCGAGATGCTGAAGATGGGCTCCGTGGAGATCGCCAAGGAGTCCGAGCGGGGCATCGTGGATATCGAGACGCTGAAGGCCACCAACCAGTCCCTCATCGAGACGCTGGAGGAGGTGCGCACCATCCAGGTGGAGGGCGCCGCCAAGCGCCGTCAGGCGGAGGCCGAGCTGGGCAAGATCGAGTCCGACCTGAAGGCCAAGCTCCTGGAGATCAATAAATGAGCGCCGCCCAGGCAAAGGCGACCCACCCCATCCCGGAGGGCGCCGCCCTTCTCAAAAACCGCCGCTTCGCCGCCGGCATCTTGGCGGCGGCGGTGATCCTCGGCGTCCCGCTGGGCTCCGCCAGGAGCCTCCGGCACGCCGTCAACCGGGTGGAGAAGCAGTTCTTCACCGGCGTGGAGGGCCGCGGAGCCATCGCCGACTACCTGAAGGACGCCGTTGACGCCGCCCTGGGCCTTGTGACCGTGGGCGCCAAATACGACGCCGCCCTGGAGGAGACGGGGGAGCTGCGGTTTGACCGGTCCTGCCTCCTGGACGCCATGGAGGGGAAGAATGTCGCCGAATACGCCGCCGCCAACGCCCTGGTGGTCAAGTCCTTCGGGGCGCTGAAGGATAAGCTCTGGAGCCTGGAGCTTTCGGAGCAGGACGCCGCCGACGTGGAGTACTACGCCAACCAGTTCGAGGGCGCCCAGGGGGCCGTCAGCCACGCCGGGTACAACGAGGCGGTGGAGGAATTTACGGAAAAGACCTATGACCGGTTCCCGGCCAGCCTGTTCGCCGGGCTTTTGGGCGTGGAAGCGCCCGAAAAGTTTGAGTAATGAGGTGTATGCCTTGAAAAAAGCATTTTCCCTGGCGCTTCTCCTGTTTATGTGCCTGTGCCTTACCGTCCCCGCCCTGGGGCTGACCCAGGGGGAGAGCTTCTACGTCACCGACGAGACGGGTTCCCTGAGCCGGGACACCGTCGATGAGGTGGCGCGGCTCAACGAGGCGCTGGAGGAGAACTATCAGGCCCACGTCGTGGTGGCCTTTGTGGACTATTTCGGCGACGTGTACGCCGACGAGTACGCCGTGAGCCTTTATAACGAGTGGAGCCTCTCCCCCCGGGGCATGCTGCTGGTGGTCTCCCCCAAGGAGGGCCGGGGCGGCATGACGGTGGGTTCGGAGATCACGGACGCCTTCACCGCCGACGACATCAACAGCTACCTTGACCGATATTTCTGGGACGACTTTGACAAGGGGAAATATGACAAGGCCGTGACAAAGCTGGTGGAGAAGCTCTCCGGGTGGTATGAGGACTACTACGGCCCCGTCTCCGGCGGCAGTCAGGCCCAAACCGGCGGAAGCTCCGCCTCCGGGGCGCTGGCGGGCCTGGGCCTTCTGGGCGTTATCCTGGGCTTTATCACCAGGAACCTTTTCATCATTCTGATCTTCGTGGCCATCATCGTGCTGATCGTCCTGGCGGACAGGCGGCGGTACCGGGGCTATTACAGATCCATCGGAATGCCGATCCCCCGGTATTACCCCTGGTATATGTTCACCGCCCGCCCCTACCGGGCCTACCGGCGGCCCAGGCCCGCGCGGCCTCCCACGCCGCCCCCCGGCGGCGGGTACAGGCCCCCCGCAAGACCGGCCTCCCGCCCCGCGCCCAGGCCCTCGCGTCCCTCCCGCCCCAGCGGCGGCGGACACTCCGGCGGCAGCTTCGGGGGCCGCGGCGGCAGCTCCGGCGGCTTCGGCGGACACTCCGGCGGCGGCCGCAGCGGCGGCAGCTTCGGCGGCAGACGGTAAAAAATTGAGGAAAAAGATAACAAAATCGAGAGGACAGGAAGAACCGTTCCTGTCCTCTTTTTTAATGTCAAATGTCAAGTTTAATGTCGGGGGCCGAACCGGCGCCGTCTTATGACTCCTTCAGCTCCTGGTCGGTGTCCAGGATAAAGTGGTCGCAGCCGTTGATGACGGTGGTGGTGCGGTAGCGGCTGACCTGGGGGATATTGACGCCGTAGCTGCGGTGGATATGGCCGTGGATAAAATACCGGGGCCGGTATTTTTCGATCAGCTCCTGAAAGCACTCAAAGCCCCGGTGGGACAGGGTGTCGAAGTCGTTGAACCCCCGGATAGGGGCGTGGGCCACGATCATGTCCACCCCGCCGGCGCGGCGGAGCTTCCAGCGCAGCTTGTTGATGCGCTTCTCCATCTGGCGCTCGTTATACATGCTCCTGCCGGTCTTGTTGTATCGGTAGGAGCCGCCCAGGCCCAGGATCCGCAGGCCGTTGACGGTAATGATCTTGTCCTCCAGGCACTCGCACCCCTCCGGGGGCTTGTCGATGAGGGCGTCGTCGTGGTTGCCCCGCACGTACAGCAGGGGACAGTGGGCCATGGTCACCAAAAATTCCAGGTAGTTGTGGCTCAGATCCCCGCAGGAGAGGATAAGGTCGAACTCGTCCAGCTTTCCGGGGCGGTAATAGTCGTAGTAGACCGGCGCGGGATCGTCGGATACCACCAGTATCTTCATATCACGCTTCCCCTCCGGCTTCCTTCTCCGGCTTTTTGGCGCTCTCCACGCCGACGCTCTCCACGGTGGCCTTGCCGGTGGGGGAAAGCTCCTCATAGACGGGGATCCGCCCCTCCACGTTCTCCACCAGGTAGTCCATGGCGGCGATCTCCTCCATCTCCAGGGGCTTTCCGGCCTCGCCAACGGCGGAGCCGCCCTGGATATGGATGGGGCCGATGAAGGGATCCACGATCCACCGGGAGATCCCGGCCCGCATATATCCCGCCAGCCGCCGGGTGCTTTCCGGCACCTCGTCGGTGAGCATCACGTCCACCGCCCCGGCGGACATGCCCCAGTAGTAGTTGATGGCCTTGCTGGAGCTCTCATATTCCGCCTGGAGGGTACCGTTGAACACCTGGCGCAGCAGGCCCTCGTAGTAGACGCCCCAGTTCCAGATGGGGGCGGCGATGAGCTTTTTCGTGTCGCCGTTTATGTAGGAGAGGCCCAGGGCCTGGCCCGGCTCGTAGAGGCGGGCGTTGTCCATGGAGCTGATGAGGGTGATGCCGTTTTTCGTAAGCCTGGACATGGCGGCGCTCCGTCCGCCCACGCTGGACCACTCCAGTTGGACCCTGGCGCGGGGATTGACCATGCGGGCGCCCAGGGCGAAGGCATTGATGCCGGCGATCTGCCCGAAGATGGGGTAATCGCACACGTAGCCGATCCGCCCGTTCTCCGCCAGCGCCCCGGCCACCGCGCCGATGATGAATTTGGCCTCGTACATCCGGGCGTAATAGGTGCGCACATAGCGGTGGGACTTGTTGATGGAGCAGTTCATGATCAGCTTGTCGGGGTTCTCCACCGCCGCCCGCAGGGAGGCGGGCAACAGCACCGGGGAGGTGGTGAAGATCACGTCGCACAGCTCCTTCACCGCCTGGTCGATGGTCTCCTGGGGGCCCACGTCCATAGCGTTGAAGTAGGAGACAGTCTCGATCCTGTCCCCGAAGCGTTTCTCCACGTGCTGGCGGCCCTGCTCGTGGCCGTAGGTCCAGCCGGAGGTGACGGGATCCTTGTCGTGGACGAAGCCCACCTTCAGCCCCCGGACGGCGTTGGTGGTGATGATGACCTTGGACAAGAGGCCGCCCTTGGGTTCCATGGGGGCGGGCTTCAGCTCGATAGGCTCCTTCTCCTGCTGGAGCATCAGCTCCTCCCACAGCTTGGACACGGACTTTTTCAGCTCCGCCGGCCCCTGCTCGCACAGATCCGCGAAGGAGTAGACCTTCATATACGCCAAAAGGGCGTCGCCCACGGCGGAGGGGGGCATGGCCTTCCCGGCCCTGTCCTCAAAGGCCTCCCGGAAATAGTGGTAGACCGTGGAGAATTTGCGCCGCTCATCTTCCGTCCAGTATTCCTCCGGCTCCCGGCCCAGGAGCTTTAATATCTCCTTGTAGCTGCCCTTTTTGGTGAATTCCAGATAGTTCACCTTAGTGTATTTGTAAAAGTCCAGATATTCGTAATAGATATCCGTCTCGATGCCCGTCCCCCGCTCCGGCAATACCCGGGTCACGTCGGCCTGGATACTCACCGCGCCGAAGAATTTGAGGACGCTGACCCGCTTGTTGCCCTCCTGGACGTAGTAGCGGTTCATATACTCGTAGACCTTGATGGGATCCCGGATCCCGTCCCGCAGGTGGCTCTCGCACAGGGCGATCCACTTACCGGCAAACTCGCTGGTCTCGGACAGCACCGGCATGAAGTTCCTGGCGAAGCTGTTGGTGCGGCCGCGGGTCTTGGTACCCACGATGAATTCCACGGGAATGGACTCGATCCCCAGCTTCATGCCCAGGTTCACCCGCTCGTCGGCCACAAAATCGTCCAGCACCGGCAGGACGGGGCTGATGCCCTTGGCTACGCAGGCCCGGTATTCCTTCTGGCCAAGCTTCATAGCCTCTCTGTAATACTGATCTGACATGGGAAAACTCCTTTTCGCTGTTGTCAGCGCCATTTTATCACGGAAAGGGACGGGGCGCAAGACGGCTCCTCCGTCGGGCGCTTTTTCGCGCGGCCCGGGGCGTTATTTCTCCAGCCTGTCCCTGACGGCGCGGATAAATCCGGCGGTGGTGACCTTCTTCACGTCGGGGTCGGGGCAGAGCAGGGCCAGGTCGCCGGTCATGGTTCCGGCGTTGATGGTGTCCAGAACGGCCCGCTCCAGCTTTTGCGCGAAGTCCGAAAGCGCCCGGTTGCCGTCCAGCTCCCCGCGCTTGTTGAGGGCGCCGGACCAGGCGAAGATGGTGGCTACGGGGTTGGTGGAGGTCTGCTCGCCCTTTAAGTACCTGTAATAGTGCCGGGTGACGGTGCCGTGGGCGGCCTCATACTCAAAGTTCCCGTCGGGGGACACCAGCACCGAGGTCATCATGGCCAAAGAGCCGAAGGCGGTGGACACCATGTCGCTCATCACGTCGCCGTCGTAGTTCTTGCAGGCCCAGATGAACCCGCCCTTGCTGCGTATGACCCGGGCCACCGCGTCGTCAATGAGGGTGTAGAAATACTCGATCCCGGCGGCCTTGAATTTCTCCGCGTACTCCGCGTCGAAGATGCGCTGGAAGATGAATTTGAAGGTCTGGTCGTACTGCTTGGAGATGGTGTCCTTGGTGGAGAACCAGAGATCCTGCCGGGTGGACAGGGCGTACTCAAAGCAGCTCCGGGCGAAAGCCTCGATGGAGCTGTCCTTATTGAACATGGACTGCAAGACCCCGGGACACTCGTAGTCGTACACCGTCTGGCGGAAGCTTGCGCCGTCCTCGCCGGTGAAGAGAAGCTCCGCCCGGCCCGGGCCGGGGACACGGTACTCCGTGGCCTTGTAGACGTCGCCGTAGGCGTGGCGGGCGATGGTGATGGGGGCCTGCCAGGTGTTCACCACCGGCTTTATGCGGCTCGTCATGATGGGGGCGCGGAAAACCGTGCCGTCCAGGGCCGCCCTGATGGTGGCGTTGGGGCTTTTCCACATCTCGTGGAGCTTATACTCCTCCACCCGCTGGGCGTTGGGGGTGATGGTGGCGCATTTGACGGCCACATGGAGCCTCTTGGCGGCCTCGGCGGCCTCCACCGTCACCCGGTCGCCTGTGGCGTCCCGGTGGGGCAGGCCCAGGTCGTAATATTCCGTGTTCAGCTCCACAAAGGGGGAGAGAAGCTGATCCTTGATCTCCTGCCAGATGATCCTGGTCATCTCGTCCCCGTCCATCTCCACGATGGGGTTCATGTTAATTTTAGACATACTTTTTACCTCACTTCAAATTTTGGGGCCCCCGCGCGATCATGATCGCGTGGGGAAAGGAGGAGCGAAGTCAGCGAGTGAGCCGCGCCGTGAGCGGCACGGGGAGCTATCGCGACTTCCGCGACGACGCATACCAGTTCATGAGGCAGCCCTCAAGAATAATTTCACGTTCTTTTTGCGTAAGCTCCGGGAGCTTCAGGGTGATGTCCGTCACCCGGCCGCCGGAGAGGGCCTTGGCGGGGATCTCCCGCGCGCCGGACTCCACGGCCTTTTTCACGCCGGGGACGTAGATAAGGTCGCCGGGTTCAAAGGGGAAATCGGCGTCCCCGTCGATGTTGAAGGGCAGCATGCCCCAGTTGATGCAGTTGGAGCGGTAACGCTTGGTGGCGTACTCATAGCAGATGTTGGCCCCGCCGCCCAGCACCCGCTGGCAGGAGGCCGCCTGCTCCCGGGCGGAGCCGTCGCCGGGGCGGTTGGCGAAGATGGCGGAGGCCAGGGCGGTGTTCTCCACGTCCGTGACGCCCAGCTTCTCGAAGGCGGCCAGCAGCGCCCCGTCCGGGGCCTTGCTCCCCCGCTCCCGAATGGCGTTGGCCCGGCCCACATAGGCCGGATCCCGGCGGGAGAGGGCGAAGGTGGCCAGCTTCAGGGGGTTGGAGCGGTAGCTGGAGGTGTCGCCGGAGGGGATCAGCTCGTCGGTGGTGGTCACCGGGTCCCGGAGGACGCTGG
This sequence comes from uncultured Oscillospiraceae bacterium, assembly GCA_947584295.1. Classification (GTDB taxonomy): domain Bacteria; phylum Bacillota; class Clostridia; order Oscillospirales; family Oscillospiraceae; genus RUG626. The sequence goes on from CANPWM010000002.1 coordinate 68,549, forward strand.
CCAGCTCCAGGACGATATTCTCCTTCAGGGCCGGAATGGCGGGCCATTCGGTGATGTTGGGGCCAAGGCGCAGCTCCTCCTCCGGGTGGGGGTCGCCAAAGCCGTTATAGACGCGTTTATCGTAGGCGCTCCTGTCGTACCGGCGCTCTACCGGGGCGGGGGGCGTGTAGTCGATCTCGTCCGCGCCGGTGAGTACGCCGCCGTTTCGCGCCGTGGCGGCGATGGAGCGGGCGTCCATCAGGGCCACGCAGGAGAGCTGTCCCTCCGCCGGTTTCGACCCCTCCCGGTTGGGGAAGTTGCGGGTGCAGTGGCGGATAGAGAGGCCGCTGTTCACCGGCACGTCCCCCGCGCCGAAGCAGGGGCCGCAGAAGCAGGGCTTGAACACCGCCCCCATGGCGGTGAGGCGCTGGGTCACGCCGTTGTTCATCAGCTCCATGGCCACGGGCAGGCTGGGCGGGTAGACCGTCAGGCCGAAATATCCCGCGCCGATGCCGCCGGAGGCCAGAATGGCCGCGGCCTCGGCGATGTTGTCGTACATACCGCCGGAGCATCCGGCGATAACGCCCTGATCCACGTAGAGCCGGCCGTTTTTGACCTTGCTCACCAGATCCAGCTTCACCTTGCCCTTGAACTTCCCCTGGGCGGACTTCTCCGTTTCCCGGAGGATATCGGTGAGGTTGGCCTTCAGCTCCCGAATGGTGTACGCCTCGCTGGGGTGGAAGGGCAGGGCGATCATAGGCTCCACCGTGGAGAGGTCGATCTCCACGCAGGCGTCGTAATAGGCCCCCTCCCCCGGCTCCAGCTTCTTATAGTCCCCGGGCCGCCCGTGGACGCGGTAATATTCCTCCACCCTGCTGTCCGTCTGCCAGATGGAGCTTAAACAGGCCGTCTCGGTGGTCATCACGTCGATGCCGATGCGGAAATCCATGGGCAGGCTCTCGAGGCCGGGGCCGGCGAACTCCAGGACGGAGTTGAGGACGAAATTGTTCTTGTACGTGGCGCCGCACAGGGCGATGGCCACGTCCTGGGGGCCTACGCCCCTTCGGGGCGCGCCGGTGAGATACACCAGCACCGTCCGGGGATAGGCCACGTCGTAGGTGGCCTCCAAAAGCTGCTTGACGATCTCCGGGCCGCCCTCGCCCACGCCCATGGTACCCAGCGCGCCGTAGCGGGTGTGGCTGTCGGAGCCTAAGATCATTTTGCCGCACCCGGCCAGCTCCTCCCGGGCGTACTGGTGGATAACGGCGAAGGAGGGGGGTACGAAAATACCGCCGTATTTCCGGGCCGCCGAAAGGCCGAAGGCGTGGTCGTCGGCGTTGATGGTGCCGCCTACGGCGCACAGGCTGTTGTGGCAGTTGGTCATGACGTAGGGCACCGGGAACCGCTGAAGGCCGCTGCCCTTGGCCGTCTGAAGGATACCCACATAGGTGATGTCGTGGGAGATGAGACTGTCGAAGGCGATACGCAGGTTTTTCCCGTCCGTCCCTTTGTCATGGGCGGACAAAATGGCGTGGGCGATAGTCTTTTTCCGCCCCGCCTCCGGGTCCTGCCCGGGCGCTTCAAAGACGGGCCTGCCGCCCAGATAATAGGTTCCCTTGTCGTGTAATGTGACCATGTCATCACCTCATCAATGTATATACGGAAAGTATACCAGCTTTTCGCCGGTGTTTCAATACCTCCGCTTTGTTTGTTTGCATAAAAGTTCCCGCCGATTCTCTCCCCGGTTTTGGTCAAAGATGAATTTCTGTATATAAAACTTGCAATTTTTCCTATGGGGGATTATAATAAATCCTGTATCACGGGGATATTCCCCGGCTGTAACCCTCGGAAAATGAAAGAAGGAGTCATTTTGGATTCAAAATTGACAGCTTCGCGGGAATACGCGGATCTGATAACCGGCAACCTTATGAACCACTACCGTATCCCCGGCTCCGCCTATGATGAGAACGTCAAGCGGGGGCTTCGGAACGCCGACGGCTCCGGCGTCATCGCGGGCGTCTCCAAGATCGGCTCCGTTCGCGGCTACTACATCGAGGACGGCCAGCGCGTCCCCCACGAGGGCAAGCTTTTCTACCGGGGCTATGACGTGGAGGACATCGTCAACGCCCACCGCAGGGCGGACACCTTCGGCTATGAGGAGGTGGCCTATCTGCTGCTGTGCGGCTCCCTGCCCACCCAGGCCCAGCAGGAGCAGTTCGTGGAGATCCTCTCCGCCGCCAAGGCCCTGCCCGACGGCTTTTTTGAGAACGAGCTGATGAAGCGGCCCAGCCCCAACATCATGAACGCCATCTCCCGGGCGGTGGTGAGCCTGTACGCCTACGACGACAACCCCGACGACACCTCCGTGGTGAACGTCCTCCGGCAGTCCATCGAGCTGATCGCCCGTATGCCCACCATCGTGGCCCACACCTACGCCATGAAGCGGCATTATTACGACGGGGCGTCCCTCTATATCCACAACCCCAAATCCGACCTGACCCTGGCGGAGAACTTCCTGCGGCTGGCCCGACGGGACAAGAGCTACACCGACAAGGAGGCAAAGCTCTTAGACTGCCTGATGATGCTCCACGCCGAACACTCCGGCGGCAACAACTCCACCTTCGTCTGCCGCGCCGTCACCTCCACCGGGGCCGACACCTACGGCGCTATTGCCGCCGCCATCAACTCCCTGAAGGGCCCCCTCCACGGCGGCGCCAACGAGGCTGTCATGCACATGGTGGCGGATATCCTGGCCCACGTCAAAGATCCCCGGGACGACGACGAGGTGGGCGCGTATCTGGATAAGATCCTGGACGGCAAGGCCAATGACCGCTCCGGCAAGCTCTACGGCCTGGGCCACGCCGTCTATACCGTCTCCGACCCCCGCGCCGTCACCATCAAGGAGCTGATCGCCGAGATGGCCGAGACAAAGGGGTACAGCGACGAGTTCCTGATCGCCGAGCGGGTGGAGCGCCTGGGCGTCTCCAAGCTCATGGCCCGCAAGGGCAAGTCCATGCCTATCCCCGCCAATGTGGATCTCTACTCCGGCATCGTCTATAAGATGCTGGGGATCCCGGAGGATCTGTATACCCCCCTCTTTGCCGTCTCCCGGATCTCCGGCTGGTGCGCCCACCGGCTGGAGGAGCTGATCACCTCCGGCCGGATCATGCGCCCCGCCTACCGCTCCGCCGCCACCCGGCAGAAATATATCCCCATCGGCGAACGCAGGTAACAGTTGACCAGAGAGGCCCGAAAAACGGGCTTCCCTCCTACGCAGTTTGGATTATACCACAAGGGTGCTTATTTGTCAAGTAAAAATATAATAAAAATAATTAATTTTTTGTGAACAACGGGCGAGAGCCGCCGGGTGATCCGGCGGCTCCGCTTTTTTCGCCACATTTTACAAAATCGCGTGACATTTTATGATTCCTATGCTACAATATACCCAAAAGCTTACGGAGAGGGGCGGCTGGCATGAAAAAATATCTTCTGGCCCTGGATCAAGGAACCACAAGCTCCAGGGCGATCTTGTTTGATCTGGAGCAGAACATCGTGGGTACCTCCCAGCGGGAGTTCACCCAGTACTTCCCCCAGAACGGGTGGGTGGAGCATGACCCGGAGGAGATCTGGGCCTCCCAGCGGGCGGTGATGGAGGCGGTCATCGCCGAGTCGCGGGTCGCCCCGGAGGAGATCGCCGCCATTGGCATCACCAACCAGCGGGAGACGACGATCCTGTGGGAGCGGGACACCGGGAGGCCCGTCTTTAACGCCATCGTCTGGCAGTGCCGCCGCACGGCGGACATTGTGGAGGGGCTGGTGGCCGGGGGCCTGGGGGAGCATATCCGGGCCGTCACGGGCCTGGTGCCTGACGCCTACTTCTCCGGCACCAAGATCAAGTGGATCCTGGACAACGTACCCGGCGTCCGGGAGCGGGCCAGGCGGGGGGAGATCCTTTTCGGCACCGTGGACACCTGGCTGCTGTGGAAGCTCACCGGCGGCGCGGTACACGCCACAGATGTGACCAACGCCAGCCGCACCATGCTCTTTGATATCCACAGGCTGCGCTGGGACGAGACGCTGTTGAAGGCGCTGGATATCCCGCCGTCGGTTCTGCCGGAGGTGCGCTCCAGCAGCGAGATCTATGGGTACGCCGAGATCGGCGGGGTGAAGATCCCCGTGGCGGGCATTGCCGGGGATCAGCAGGCGGCCCTTTTCGGGCAGGGGTGCTTTGACGCCGGGGAGGCCAAGAACACCTACGGGACCGGGTGCTTTTTGCTGATGAACACCGGCGAGCGGCCCTGTGAGAGCCGGAACGGCCTGGTCACCACCGTGGCCGCGGGGCTGCCGGGGCATATCACCTACGCCCTGGAGGGCAGCGTCTTTGTGGGCGGGGCCGTTATCCAGTGGCTGCGGGACGAGCTGCGCGTTCTCACCGAGGCGCGGGAGGCCGAGACGCTGGCCCTGTCCGTGCCGGACAACGGCGGGGTGTATCTTGTCCCCGCCTTTACGGGCCTGGGCGCGCCCCACTGGGATATGTACGCCCGGGGGGCCATCGTGGGCCTGACCAGGGCCACCACCCGCGAGCATATCGTCCGGGCCGCCCAGGAGTCCATCGCCTATCAGGTGGCGGAGCTGGTGGCGGCCATGGAGGCGGACACGGGCATCAAAATGGACTCCCTGCGGGCCGACGGCGGCGCCAGCCGGGATAAATTCCTCATGCAATTCCAGGCGGACATCATCGGCAAGCCCGTCCGCCGCCCGGTGATCCGGGAGACTACCGCCCTGGGCGCGGCGTACCTGGCGGGGCTGGCCGTGGGGATCTGGCGGGACACCGGGGAGCTTCGCTCCCTGTGGCGCGTGGACGCGGAGTTCAAGCCCGATATGGCCCCGGCGGAGCGGGAAAGGCTCCTGGCCGCGTGGCAGAAGGCCGTGGGCCGGGCCAAGGGCTGGGCGAAATAAAGAGGCTCCGTATACGCGAAAATCCGAATACGCAAAAACTCCCGGAGAGATCCGGGAGTTTTCGCGTCTAAAGGTTGGGTTTTATACGGATATTTGCCGTTAGATTCAGATCTCGGCGATGACCTCGACCTCCACCAGAACGCCCTTGGGCAGATCCTTCACCGCCACGCAGCTGCGGGCGGGCTTGGAGGTGAAATACCTGCCGTAGACCTCATTGAAGGCGGCGAAGTCCGCCATATGGGCCAGAAAGCAGGTGGTCTTGACGGCCTTTGTGTAGTCAGAACCAGCGGCCTTTAAGACCTCGCCCAGATTTTTCATCACCTGCTCGGCCTGGGCCTGGATCCCGTCGGCCTCCACGGCGCCGGTGGCCGGGTCGATGGGGATCTGGCCGGAGGTAAAGACAAGGTTTCCGGTGACGACGGCCTGGGAATAGGGGCCGATGGCCGCGGGGGCGGCGTCGGTGTGGACGGTTTTACTCATGATGATTCCTCCCGTTATTCGTCGATAAGCTTGAAGCCCTGATTTTTAAGGCTCTGGCGGATCGCCCTGATATGCTCGAAGTTGCGGGTCTCCAGCTCCAGCCGCAGGTAGCAGCCGTTGATATCCGAGCCCTCGTTGGCGTGTTCGTAGTGGACGGACACCACGTTGCCGCCCTCCCGGGCGATGTACCCGGCCACCTTTTCCAGCTGGCCCGGTTTGTCCACCAGCTCGATGGTGAGCTGGCACCGGCGGCCCGACATGAGAAGGCCCCGGTCGATGACGCGGGAGAGGATACTCACGTCCACGTTGCCGCCGGACAGCAGGCAGACCACCTTTTTGCCCTTTACGGGGACTTTATTGAACATGGCCGCCGCCACGGAGATGGCCCCCGCGCCCTCGGTGACCAGCTTCTGCTGCTCCATCAGGGCCAGTATGGCCGCCGCGATCTCGTCGTCGGTGACGGTAACCACCTGGTCCACATATTGGCTCGTCAGGGCGAAGGTGTTCTCCCCCGGTGTTTTGACGGCGATGCCGTCGGCGATGGTGGAGACGGCGGGCAGGTGGGCGATCTCCCCGTTTTTCAGGGAGTTGACCATGCTGGGCGCGCCGGCGGCCTGGACGCCGTAGACCTTGACCTCGGGGTTCAGGGCCTTGACGGCGAAGGCTACGCCGGAGATAAGGCCGCCGCCCCCCACGGGGACGATGACCGCGTCCATGTCGGGGATCTGCTCCATGAGCTCCAGGCCGATGGTGCCCTGGCCCTCGATCACCAGCTCGTCGTCAAAGGGGTGAATGAAGGTGTAGCCGCGCTCGTCCCGGAGCTTCAGCGCCCGCTCGTAGGCGTCGTCGTAAACGCCCTCCACCAGCACCACCTCCGCCCCGTAGGCCTTGGTGGCCTCCACCTTGGAGATGGGCGCGCCGTCGGGCAGGCATATCACCGCCTTGATCCCGGCCTTTTGGGCGGCCAGGGCCACGCCCTGGGCGTGGTTCCCGGCGGAGCAGGCGATAACGCCCCGCTGCTTCTCCTCGGCGGAGAGCTGGCTGATCTTGTAGTACGCGCCGCGCACCTTGAAGGAGCCGGTGATCTGCAGGTTCTCCGTTTTCAGATAGACCCGCGCCTCGGGATTGATGCGGGGGGCGTAGATCACGTCGGTGTCCCGTATGACCTCCTTGAGAACGTAGCGGGCGTGGTAGATCTTGTCAAGTGAAATCAATTAAACCTCTCCCTCCTTCCGGGGAATATCCGCCAGGATACTGTCGGTAAACTGCTCCGCCGCCCGGGGGGTCATGCCGCCCCGGCGGAGGGCAAAAGCGCAGGCCCGCACGTCCAGCCCCTCGTCCACCGGGATTCCCTTGGCCGCGCAAAGCTCGTGGACGATGCGCAGATAGAGGGCCTTGGGGGGCCGGGTGAACAGGATCGTCAGGCCGAAGCGGTCGGAGAGGGCCACGGTGTCCTGAATGGTGTCGCCCCGGTGTACGTCGTCCCCCTCCCGGTCGGAGAAGGACTCCTTCACCAGATGGCGGCGGTTGGAGGTGGCGTAGATGACGGTGTTGGGGGCCTTGACGCTGACGGAACCCTCTAAAATGGCCTTCATGGCGGAGAAGGTGTCGTCGTTCTTCTCAAAGCTCAGATCGTCGATGAAAAGAATGAATTTCAGGGGGTTATCCCGCAGATGCTCCATCACGGCGGGAATGGACAGAAGCTCGGCCTTGGGTACCTCGATGAGCCGCAGGCCCCGGGGGGCCAGCAGATTGGCCGTGGCCTTGATGGAGCTGGATTTCCCCGTTCCCGCGTCGCCGATGAGCAGGGTGTTGGCGGCGGGCAGGCCCCGCAACAGGGCCTCCGTGTTGTCCAGAAGCTGCTGGCGCTCCCGCTCGTAGCCGATAAGCTCGTCGATGCGCGTCCTGTCCGGGGTGTGGACAGGCACCACCTGGCCGTTCACCACCCGGAACATGGTATGGCGGGCGTACTGGCCGTAGCCGGTGACGTTGACCCGGGCGATCCGCTTTTCAAATTCCCCGGCGAAGTCCAGCTTCTCGGACTCGAACCCCGGCAGATAGCCGTCATAGCCCATCAGGCGCTTGAAGTCCCCGGCGGTCAGGTCGGAAAGCTCCTGAAAGACGCCCAGCTCCCCGGCCACGGCCTGGGCCAGAGGGGCGGGTACAGGCTCGCCCCGGGAGCGCAGAAGCACATAGGCGTTCTCGTCCTCGGCGGCGGCGTCCAGCAGGTAGCGGCTCAGATCGTAGCCCCGCTCATAGAGGGCGGCCACGAAGTCGGCGTACTTTTCCACCCGCTCCGATTCGTCCCCCTCGCACTCGAAGAAGGCCCGGAGGGCGCGGAGTACCGGCCCGTTTTTCACGCCCCGGAAAACCACCACGGAGGCAAGCCGCGCCGCGGCGGCAGGAAGATCGTCCAGCATATCAGAGCCTCTCTATCACCGCGTCGGTCATGGCCTCGGTCCCCAGGGGCGTCTTGCCGGAGGCGCCCACCAGGTCGGCGGTGCGCAGACCGTCGTTCAGGGCCTTGTCCACGGCGCCTTCAATATCGTCCGCCTCGGCGGCCAGGTCGAAGGAGTAGCGGAGCATCATGGCGGCGCTGAGAATGGTGGCGATGGGGTTGGCGACGCCGCGCCCGGCGATATCCGGGGCGGAGCCGTGGATCGGCTCATACATGCCCCGGGTCGTCTCATTGAGACTGGCGGAGGGCAGCATACCGATGGAGCCGGTGATCTGGCTGGCCTCGTCGGAGAGGATATCGCCGAACATATTGCTGGTGACGATCACATCGAACTGGGCGGGATTCTTCACAAGCTGCATGGCGGCGTTGTCCACCAGCACGTCCTGAAGCGCCACGTCCGGGTAGTCCTTCTCCCCGATCTCGTGGACGGTCTTGCGCCAGAGGCGCGAGGTCTCCAGCACGTTGGCCTTGTCGATGGAGCTGACCCTGCCGCGGCGCTTGCGGGCCGTCTCAAAGGCCACCCGGGCGATGCGCTCGATCTCAAACCGGGAGTAGCACTCGGTATCATAGGCCTCCTGGCCGTATTTCCCCTCCCGATAGCCCCTGTCGCCGAAGTAGATGCCGCCGGTAAGCTCCCGGACGATCATGATGTCAAAGCCGTCCTTGACGATGTCGGGCCTTAAGGGGCAGTCCCCGGACAGGGCCGGGTAGAGCTTGGCAGGGCGCAGATTGGTAAAGAGGCCCAGGGCCGCCCTGATGCCCAGAAGGGCCTTCTCAGGCCGCAGGTTGCCGGGGAGGGTGTCCCATTTGGGGCCGCCCACCGCGCCCAAAAGGACGCTGTCGGCGTTAAGACACCCGTCCACCGTCTCCTGTGGGAGCGGCGCGCCGGTGGCGTCGATGGCCGCGCCGCCGATGAGATAGGGGGTGAAGTTGAAGGTGTGGCCGTATTTTTTGCCCACGGCCTCCAGGACGCGCACGGCGCTGTCCACGATCTCCGGGCCGATGCCGTCGCCCCGGAGCAGAGCGATGTTGTATGTCATGTCTATCACCTTAAAAGTCAGAGGTTTGATGGGCCGCCGCGGGCGGCCCGTACAGTGATCAAATTACCCGATGATCCCCGCCCTGGCGGCGTTCACAAGCCCACCGGCGGAGATGATGTTCTGAATGAATTCCGGGAAGGGTTCCGTCTGGAAGCTCCTGCCCGTGGTGACGTCGGTGATAACCCCGGCGTCCAGGTCGGCCTCCACGGTGTGGCCCTCCTCGATGGCCTGGGCGGCCTGGGGACACTCCACGATGGCAAGGCCGATGTTGATGGCGTTGCGGTAGAAGATGCGGGCGAAGCTGCGGGCTATGACCAGGGAGATGCCGCTCTCCTTGATGGCGATGGGGGCGTGTTCCCGGGAGGAGCCGCAGCCGAAGTTCTCACCGCCCACCATGATATCGCCGGGGGCTATCTTGCTATGGAAGCTCTTGTCGATGTCCTCCATGCAGTGGCTGGCCAGCTCCTTGGGGTCGCTGGTGTTCAGATACCGGGCGGGAATGATGACGTCGGTATCCACGTTGTCGCCGTATTTGACGGCTTTACCTACACACTTCATTTCACTACCTCCTCGGCGGAAGCTATTTTGCCCATGACGGCGCTGGCGGCGGCGGTGGCGGGACTGGCCAGGTATACCTCGCTGTCCACGTGGCCCATGCGGCCCACGAAGTTGCGGTTGGTGGTGGAGACGCACCGCTCCCCCTCCGCCAATATTCCCATGTAGCCCCCCAGGCACGGCCCGCAGGTGGGGGTGGAGACGACGCAGCCGGCCTCGATGAAGTCCCTGATGAATCCGGCCTCCAGGCACCGAAGGTAGATGTCCTGGGTGGCGGGAATGATGATGGCGCGGACGTTCTTGGCCACCCGGCGGCCCTTCAGGATCTCGTCGGCCTCCTGCATATCCTTGAAAAGCCCGTTGGTGCAGGAGCCGATAACCACCTGGTCGATCCTGACGTCCCCCGCCTCATCCACGGTCTTTGTGTTCTCGGGCAGGTGCGGGAAGGCCACAGTGGGACGGAGCTTATCCAGGTCGATCTCGTAGACGGCGTCGTACCGGGCGTCCTCGTCGGCCTTGAATACCCTGATCTCCCGCTTGGCGTGTTCCTTCTCATAGGCCAGGGTCACGTTGTCCACCTCGAAGATGCCGTTTTTCGCCCCGGCCTCGATGGCCATGTTGCAGACGGTGAGCCTGTCGGGCATACTCAAAGAGTGGGCGCCGGGGCCGGTGAACTCCATGGACTTATACCGGGCGCCGTCCACGCCGATCATGCCGATGATATGTAAGATGAGATCCTTGCCGGAGACGTATTTCGGCAGGGAGCCGGTGAGGACGAATTTGATGGCGGAGGGCACCTTGAACCAGGCCTTGCCGGTGGCCATGCCGAAGGCCATATCCGTGGAACCCACACCGGTGGAGAAGGCCCCCAGAGCGCCGTAGGTGCAGGTGTGGGAGTCCGCGCCGATGGCCACGTCCCCGGTGACCACCAGGCCCTCCTCGGGGATCAGGGCGTGTTCGATGCCCATACGGCCCACGTCATAGAAGCTCTCCAGCTCCTGCTGGGCGGCGAAGTCCCGGCAGCACTTGCACTGCTGGGCGGCCTTGATGTCCTTGTTGGGGACGAAGTGATCCATGATGAGGGTCACGTTGTCGGGGTTCGCCACCTTGTCAAACCCCATCTTTTTGAACTCCCGGATAGCCACCGGGGAGGTGATGTCGTTGCCGTGGATACGGTCGAGCTTGCAGAGGATAAGCTGGCCGGCCTCCACGCTCTCAAGCCCCGCGTGGGCGGCCAGGATCTTCTGGGACATTGTCATGGGCATAGGTGTCACCATCCTTTTACATAAGGTTATAACGTTTTGGGGGAAAAGGGCCGCCGTGGGCGGCGGCCCGTACGGCGTTGACAGGAAATGTTTTGTTAACGGTTGTAGGGGCCGCCTCTCTTGGCGGCCCGTTACGGAATATCCGAGCTTATCGCTTATTGATGATGGCTCCCTTGTCGGCGGAGCTGACCTGCTGGGCGTAGCGCTTCAGATAGCCGGTGATGTCGGTCTTTACCAGGGGCTTTTCGGAGGCGCGGCGGCGGGCGATCTCCTCGTCGCTGACCTTCAGGGTAATGGCGTGGTTGGGAATGTCGATGGCGATGGTGTCGCCCTCATGGACGTAGGCGATCAGGCCGCCGGAGGCCGCCTCGGGACTCACATGGCCGATGGACGCGCCGCGGGTAGCGCCGGAGAAGCGCCCGTCGGTGATGAGGGCCACGGTCTTGTCCAGCCCCGCGCCGGCAATGGCGGAGGTGGGGTTCAGCATCTCCCGCATACCGGGGCCGCCGGCGGGGCCCTCGTAGCGGATAACGATCACGTCGCCGGGGTTGATGCCGCCGTCGTAGATGACCTTGATGGCCTCCTCCTCGCTGTTGAAGACACGGGCGGGGCCCTGGTGGGTGAGCATCTCCGGGGCCACGGCGGAACGCTTCACCACGCAGCCGTTCTCCGCAAGGTTGCCGAACAGCACCGCGATGCCGCCGGTCTGGGAGTAGGGGTTGTCGATGGGCCGAATGATCTCGGGGTTCAAATTCTCCGCGTCCGCGATGTTCTCGCCCAGGGTCTTGCCGGTGCAGGTCATAACGGAGGTGTCGATAAGGCCCTTCTTGGAAAGCTCCTTCAGCACGGCGTACACGCCTCCGGCCTCGTTCAGATCCTCCATATAGGTGGGGCCGGCGGGGGCCAGGTGGCACAGGTTGGGCGTCCTGGCGCTGATCTCGTTGGCCATCTTCAGGTCAAAGTCCACGCCGCACTCGTTGGCGATGGCCGGCAGGTGGAGCATGGAGTTGGTGGAACAGCCCAGGGCCATATCGGCGGTGAGGGCGTTGCGGATAGCGGCGGCGGTCATGATGTCCCGGGCGCGGATATTCTTCCGCACCAGCTCCATCACCTGCATACCGGCCCGTTTGGCAAGGCTGATACGGGCGGAGTAGGCCGCCGGAATGGTGCCGTTGCCCCGCAGGCCCATGCCCAGGACTTCGGTGAGGCAGTTCATGGAGTTGGCGGTATACATGCCGGAGCAGGAGCCGCAGGAGGGGCAGGTCTTGCACTCGTATTCCCGCAGCTTTGCCTCGTCGATTTTACCGGCGGAGTAGGCCCCTACGGCCTCGAACATACTGGAGAGGCTGGTCTTATGCCCGTCCACACGGCCCGCCAGCATGGGGCCGCCGGAGACAAAGACGGTGGGCAGATTGAGCCGCGCCGCGGCCATGAGTAAGCCGGGTACGTTCTTGTCGCAGTTGGGGATCATCACCAGGCCGTCAAAGCCGTGGGCCATGACCATGCACTCGGTGGAGTCGGCGATAAGATCCCGGGTGACCAGGGAGTATTTCATGCCCACATGGCCCATGGCGATGCCGTCGCAGACGGCAATGGCGGGGAACACGATGGGGGTGCCTCCGGCCATGGCCACGCCGGTCTTCACCGCCTCGGTGATCTTGTCCAGGTTCATGTGGCCGGGGACGATCTCGTTATAGGAGCTGACGATGCCGATAAGAGGCCGCTGAAGCTCCTCGTCCGTCAGGCCCAGCGCGTAATAAAGCGAACGGTGCGGCGCGTTGCCGAAGCCGTTGACGATGGTATCTTTTACCATTTTCCTTTCTCCTTTTTCAATCCTGAAGGTTCCCCGTGTGGGCCTCCGGGCCGTGGGGGAACATAAAATTCACGGTCTTCCCCGCCGCCCGGGCGTACTGGATCTCGGAGGCGGTGCTTTTGCCGATGTAATCGTCCCGGTTGATGACGAAGATGGAGTCGGACATATCTATCCGCTGTCGGTGGATCTCCGCCAGGAGGGCCTCGGTCTCCGGGGAAATGGTCTTGCCCTCGGCGTGTTCAAAAAAGCCCAGGGAGATCACCAGCTTGCCCGCCAGGGTCAAAGATTCCTGGGCTTTTTGAAAATCCTCCTTGAAGCGGGTACTGCCGCAGAGGGTCACGACCTCATGCCGGCCGCCCTCGCGGCCGTTGGCCGGGGTGTCTTGGACCATTGGAACAGTGTCCTTTCACGGTACTCAAATCATTAAATATTTTTTCCGAGGACATGCGCCTCGGAAAAAATCCCTTTTGTCACGCAAGTGTACCGCTTGCGTGACAGCAGGGATATGATTTCAAATCCTGATTTGAAATCATATCCCGCAGTTCCCTTAGCATTGAAAGGCCGCCTCGCGGCCTTTCAAGCCCGTTTAGTTGTTGATGAGCTTATCCTCGTCGGACCAGCTATACAGCTTGCGGATCTCCGCGCCAACGATCTCGGAGGGATGCTCCGCGGCCTTCTTGCGCATGGCGTTGAAGTGTACCTGGCCGCCGGCGTCGGACATATCCAGCAGGAAGTCCTTGGCGAAGGTGCCGTCCTGGATATCGCTGAGGATCTTCTTCATGGTCTTCTTGGTCTCCTCGGTGATGATCTTCGGGCCGGTGATGTAGTCGCCGTACTCGGCGGTGTTGGAGATGGAGTAGCGCATACCGGCGAAACCGGACTGGTAGATGAGGTCAACAATGAGCTTCATCTCGTGGATACACTCAAAGTAGGCGTTCCGGGGGTCGTAACCGGCCTCGCACAGCGTCTCGAAGCCCGCCTGCATCAAGGCACACACGCCGCCGCAGAGAACGGCCTGCTCGCCGAAGAGGTCGGTCTCGGTCTCGGTGCGGAAGGTGGTCTCCAGCACGCCAGCGCGGGCGCCGCCGATACCGGCGGCGTAGGCCAGGCCGATGTCCCAGGCGTCGCCGGTGGCGTCCTGCTCCACGGCGATGAGCATGGGAACGCCCTTGCCCGCCTGATACTCGCTGCGGACGGTGTGGCCGGGGCCCTTGGGGGCGATCATGATGACGTTGACATTTTTGGGGGGCTTGATGCAGCCGAAGTGGATATTGAAGCCGTGGGCGAAGGCCAGGGTCTTGCCCTCGGTGAGATTGGGCTCGATGCTCTCCTTGTAAAGCTTGGCCTGCTTCTCGTCATTGATGAGGATCATGATGATGTCGGCGGCCTTGGCGGCGTCGGCGGCGGTCATGACCTTCAGGCCCTGCTGCTCCGCCTTGGCCCAGCTCTTGGAGCCGGTGTAGAGGCCGACGATGACGTTGACGCCGGAGTCCTTCAGGTTCAGGGCGTGGGCGTGGCCCTGGGAGCCGTAGCCGATGATGGCGACGGTCTTGCCGTCCAGGCGGTGAAGATCGCAGTCCTGCTCGTAGAAGATCCTGTTCATGGTAATTATCTCCTTTTAATAATGAATTCTTGATATGTTTCGCGGCGCGAGGCCGTAGAAAGCGATTTATTGAGAATTTCATATTTTTTGCGGCGGCATGTACGTCGCAAAAAATACCTCTTGGCACGCAAGTGTGCGCTCTGCGTGCGCGTAGCGTGACGGCAGGTATAAAAATCTGAATTTCGCAAAATTCAGATTTTTATACCGCACGCATCTCCTTGGCATTGAAAGGCCGGAACGGCCTTTCAAGCCAGCTTCAGTTGATATCCGGCTGTTCCAGAATGGATCCGCCGCCCTTTTGCAGCGCCACGATGCCCGTGCGGCAAAGCTCGATGATCCCCAGGGGCTTTATCATCTCGATCAGGGCGTCGATCTTGTCCGGGGTGCCGGTGACCTCGATGCACAGGGCCTCCACGGAATAGTTGATGATCTTGGCCTTGAAGATATCGAGGGCCGAGAGGACGCGCTGGTGGTTGTCCGGGTTATTTTTGATCTTCACCAGCACCAGCTCCCGCTCGATGGCGTCGATCTCCTCCAAAAGCTCCACCTTCTTGACGTTGAAGAGCTTCCGAAGCTGATTGAGCATCTGGGCGCGGGCGTAGCCGTCGCCGGACATGGTGATGGTGATGCGGCTGTACTCCGGGGACTCGGTGACGCCCACGGTGAGGGAGTCGATGTTGAAGCCGCGGCGGGTGAACATACTGGTGACGCGGGTCAGCACGCCGAATTTGTTCTCCACATAGACGGCGATGACGAATTTGTTGCTCTTCGGTTCAGGCACGGCTCAGCCCTCCTTCTTTACGGTGATGATGTCGTCGATGGCGCCGCCGGGGGGCAGCATGGGCAGGACGAACTCATCTTTGTCGATGAGGCAGTCGATAACGGTGACGTCGTCGGACCGCATGGCCTTTTGAAAGGCCTCCTCAAACTCGGCGGGGGTCGATGCCCGGACGCCCTTGGCCCCGAAGGCCTCGGCCAGCTTTACAAAGTCGGTCTTGCGCACGTCCAGGTTGGTGTCCGCGTAGTGGTGGTTGAAGAACAGTGTCTGCCACTGGCGCACCATGCCCAGGGTCTTGTTGTCGATGAGTACGATGGTCACGGGTACGTGGTAGGTGACGGCGGTGGCAAGCTCGTTGAGGTTCATGCCGAAGCTGCCGTCGCCGGTGACGAGCACCGTATGCTCCCCCGTTCCCACGGCGGCGCCGATGGCCGCGCCCAGGCCGAAGCCCATGGTGCCAAGGCCGCCGGAGGAGATCATCTTCCGGGGCTTCTGGAAGCGGATATACTGGGCGGCCCACATCTGGTGCTGGCCCACGTCGGTGGCCACGGGGGTATCGCAGGTCTTATACCTGTTGATCGTCTCCATGACCTTCAGGGGCGTGAGGAGCTTGGGATCGTCCACGATAAAGCTGATCTCCTTGTCCCGCAGATCCTCGATGTGATCCATCCACTCCATGTGGTTGGCCTCGTGGACGGAGTCGATCAGCTCCCGAAGGGCCATGGCGATGTTGCCGGTGATGCCGATGTCGGCGGTGATGTTCTTGCTGATCTCGGCGAAGTCCGCGTCGATGTGAATGATCCGGGAGTTCTTGGCGAATTTGGCCTTGTTGCCCGTGGCCCTGTCGGAAAAGCGCGTGCCGACGGCGATGATAAGGTCGGCGTCGTTGGAGGCCATGGAGCTGGCGTAGTGGCCGTGCATGCCCTGCATACCGAGGAAGCGGGGGTGGTCGGAGGGGACGGCGGAGAGGCCCATCAGGGAACAGCCGATGACCGCGTCGATCTTGTCGGCCAGCTCCGTCACCAGATCCCACGTCCTGGAACCGATAACGCCGCCGCCGATGTGAATGAAGGGCCGGGACTTGGAGTCGATAAGGGCCGCGGCCGCGGCGATCCGCTCCCGGTTCGGCTCGTGCTGGGGGAAGGGTTCGGCCACGGGCCTGGGTTCATACTCGGCCACAGCCGTCTGGATATCCTTGGGGATATCTATGAGTACGGGGCCGGGGCGGCCCGAGCGGGCGATGCGGAAGGCCTCGCGGATCTTGTCGGCAAGCTTGGTCACGTCGTGGATAAAGTAGTTGTGCTTGGTAATGGGCAGGGTGATGCCGGTGATGTCGATCTCCTGGAAGGAATCCCGGCCGATGAGATCCTGCGGCACGTTGCCGGTGATGGCCACCATGGGTACGGAGTCCAGCATGGCGGTGGCGATGCCGGTGACCAGGTTGGTGGCGCCGGGGCCGGAGGTGGCGATGACCACGCCCACCTTGCCGGTGGCGCGGGAATAGCCGTCGGCGGCGTGGGACGCCCCCTGCTCATGGGCGGTAAGGATATGGTGGAGGCGGTCTCCCGCCTCGTATATGGCGTCGTAGAGATTCAGCACCTGTCCGCCGGGGTAGCCGAACACGTCGGTGACGCCCAGCTCGATAAGGGTCTCAACTACGATCTGCGCTCCTGTCAATTTCATGGTGTTTCTCCTACTCTATGGATTTTTGCATATCTTGGGGGCCGGGCGCTTATTTCTTCTCCAGAAGCCTGTTCACGGCGGAGACCAGGGCCTTGATGGAGCTGACGATGATATCGCGGCTGACGCCCACGCCCCAGAACATCTCGCCGGACTGGGACTTGATGCCCACATAGCTGGCGGCCTTGGAGGTGGAACCCTCGTCCAAGGCGTGCTGGGTGTAGACCTCCAGGGTGTAGGGCTGGTCGATGACCATCTTCACGGCGTTGGACACCGCGTCCAGCCGCCCGTTGCCAAAGGCCGTGACCTTCTGCTTCACGCCCTTGAAAAGCACCGTCACCGTGGCGGTGATGCCGTCCGGCTCCTGGATATAGTGGGCCTCGGGGACGTTCATGACGGTCTTGACGTTGACGTAGTTCTCGGTGAAGATGTCGAAGATCTCCTGGGGCAGAAGCTCCCTGTGTTCCCGGTCGGAGATGCCCTTGATGTGGTAGCCGAAGGCCTCCCTCATCTTGGCGGGCAGGGTGTAGTTGAACTGCGTCTCCATGATGTACCCGATGCCGCCCTTGCCGGACTGGGAGTTGATGCGAATGACGTCCGCCTCGTAGACCCTCCCCAGGTCGGTGGGGTCGATGGGCAGATAGGGCACCGTCCAGGGCTCGGAGGGGTGTTCCTCCCGCCAGCGCATACCCTTGGCGATGGCGTCCTGATGGGAGCCGGAGAAGGCGGCGAACACCAGCGCCCCGGAATAGGGCTGGCGCTCATAGACGTGCATTCTGGTGACCTTCTCATACGTCCTTGTAATGGCGGGCAGGTCGTGGAAGTCCAGCTCCGGGTCAACGCCCTGGGAATACATATTCAGCGCCAGGGTGACGATATCCACGTTGCCGGTGCGCTCGCCGTTGCCGAAGAGCGTCCCCTCCACGCGCTGGGCCCCGGCCAGGATACCCATCTCGGTGTCCGCGATGGCACAGCCCCGGTCGTTGTGGGGGTGCAGGGAGACGATGATGCCGTCTCGGTACTTCAGGTTCTTGCACATATACTCGATCTGGCTGGCGTACACATGGGGCATGGAGTGGCTCACCGTCACGGGCAGGTTGTAGATGACCTTCTTCTCCGGCGTGGGCTTCCAGACCTCGCTGACCGCGTCGCAGATCTCCAGGGCGAACTCCGGCTCGGTGCCGGTGAAGCTCTCCGGGGAGTACTCAAAGCGGAAATTGCCGGGGGTCTTCTTCACATACTCGTTAAAGAGTTTGGCGCCGGAAACGGCGATGTCGATGATCTCCTGCCTGGACTTTTTGAACACCTGCTCCCGCTGGGCCACGCTGGTGGAGTTATAGAGGTGGACAATGGCGTTCTTACAGCCGGAAACGGCCTCAAAGGTCTTTTTGATGATATGCTCCCGGGACTGGGTCAGCACCTGGATAGCCACGTCGTCGGGGATCATATCCCGCTCGATGAGCGCCCGGCAGAACTCATACTCCGTCTCCGAGGCGGCGGGGAAGCCCACCTCGATCTCCTTGAAGCCGATCTTCACCAGAAGCTCGAAAAACTCCAGCTTCTCCTCCAGGCTCATGGGGATAATCAGGGCCTGGTTCCCGTCCCGCAGATCCACGCTGCACCAGGTGGGGGCCTTTTCGATGTGGTCTTTTTTCATCCAGTCGGAGTAGTCCCCTTCCGGAATGAAATACTGCCGTGTGTACTTTTCAAAACCTTTCATAATCTTCCCTTTCCGGTATTTTTGGGTACAAAAAAAGCCTCTTTTACCCAAAATACGCAAATATTTCAGGATAAAGAGACGAAAGAAATCTTCCGCGGTACCACTCTTCTTGGCGCTTGCGGCGCCCGCTCACCCCGCGTCCATTAACGCGGCCTCTCTGTAACGGGAGAACCCGTTCCAATCTACTGACGAAAACCCGTTTCGCGTTCAACCGACAGCTCCGGGAGGAGTCTGATGTTCACCCGATACCGCTTTACACCGGCCAGCGGCTCTCTGTGATCGACGGCGGACACCTTTGTTCCCATCTCAGCCTTTTTCTGTTCCCTTATAATACAACGCATTAAAGCAGATGTCAAGGCTCATTTTTTCTTTTTACGTTTTAGCGAAACCGGCCCATAAAAACGCCATTTTTTCCGGCAATTTAGCGATATCAACGGCAAAATACGCCTTGAAAAACCCAAAAAACAGTGTATAATGGGTACGTTTACTGTTTTACTCTTCCCCAAAGCCCAACTTTTTCCCGAAATGAGGTATCACCATGAACATCGTCTGTCTCGATCTGGAGGGCGTGCTTGTCCCCGAGATCTGGATCGCCTTTTCCCAAGTCTCCGGGATCCCGGAGCTGCGGCGCACCACCCGGGACGAACCGGATTACGCCAAGCTCATGGCCTTCCGCATCGCCACCCTCAAGGCCCACGGCCTGGGCCTTCGTGAGATACAGGACGTCATCGCCCAGATCGACCCCCTGCCCGGCGCGGTGGAATTTCTGGACGCCTTGCGGGAGGAGACCCAGGCGGTCATTCTCTCCGACACCTTCACCCAGTTCGCCAAGCCCCTGATGCGCAAGCTCAAATGGCCCGCCATCTTCTGCAACGAGCTGGCAGTGGCCCCCGGCGGCGAGATCACCGGCTTTAAGATGCGCTGTGAAAACTCCAAGCTCACCACCGTCCGGGCGCTCCAGTCCTGCGGCTTCGACACCGTAGCCGCCGGGGACAGCTACAACGACCTGGCCATGATCCGCGCCTCCAAGGCCGGTTTCCTCTTCCGCAGTACCGACAAGATCCGCGCTGACAACCCCGATCTTCCGGCCTGCGAGACCTTCCCGGAGCTTCTGGCGGGCATTCGCGCCGCCATCGGAGGCTGACATGGGCTTCGCGGAGCTTTTTCTCACGGCGGTGGCCCTCTCCATGGACGCCTTTGCCGTCTCCGTCTGCAAGGGCCTGTCTGCCAGGACGCTCAGGCCCTGGGACGCCATAAAGACCGGCCTCTTTTTCGGCGGCTTTCAGGCCCTGATGCCCCTGCTGGGCTGGCTGCTGGGCCGCCAGTTTGAGCGGTATATCGTGGAGATCGACCACTGGATCGCCTTTGTCCTGCTGGGCTTCATCGGCGGCAAGATGGTCTGGGAGGCCCTGCGCGGCGGCGACGAGGACGACTCCGGCTCCTTCGCCTTTAAGGAGCTTCTCCTGCTGGCCATCGCCACCAGCATCGACGCCCTGGCCGTGGGGGTCACCTTCGCCTTTTTGAACGTGAACATCTGGTCCTCCGTGGCCGTTATCGGCGCCACCACCTTCGCCTTCTCCTTCGGGGGCGTGTACCTGGGCAACAAGGTGGGCGGCCGCTTCCACGAGAAGGCCGAGCTGGCCGGGGGCGTGATCCTGATCCTCATCGGCCTCAAGATCCTTTTGGAGCATCTGGGCCTGATAAGTTTTTAATTTTGTAACAAACTTTTTCCCCAAAAGGGTATAATGGGGATTTAACAGCAAAGCCCGCTTCAGGCGGGCTTCCTATTTGAAAATCTGGAAGGAAGTACGAAAGCATGGCAAAAAAGCAGTTCAAGGCCGAATCCAAGCGGCTCCTCGACCTGATGATCAACTCCATCTACACCCACCGGGAGATCTTTCTCCGTGAGATCATCTCCAACGCCTCCGACGCCATCGACAAGCTGGCCTACAAGGCGCTGACCGACCAGAACGTGGGCCTTGACCGGGACGATTTCCGCATCCGCGTCGTCTTGGACAAGGACGCGCGCACCGTCACCGTCTCCGATAACGGCATCGGCATGTCCCGGGAGGACATGGAGGAGAACCTGGGCGTTATCGCCCACTCCGGCTCCTTCAAGTTCAAATCCGAGCTGGAGGCCGCCCAGGACGTGGACATCATCGGCCAGTTTGGCGTGGGCTTCTACTCCGCCTTCATGGTCAGCGACAAGGTGACCGTGATCTCCCGGGCCTACGGCTCCGACACGGCCTATAAATGGGAAAGTTCCGGCGCCGACGGCTACACCGTCACCGAGTGTGAAAAGGACGCCGTCGGCACCGACGTCATCATGCACCTGAAGGCCGACACCGAGGAGGAGCGTTACAGCGAGTTCCTGGAGACCTGGCGCGTCCGCGAGCTTATCAAAAAATACTCCGACTACGTCCGCTTCCCCATCCGTATGGACGTGGAGCATACCGAGTATGTGGAGACCGGCGAGGAGGACGCGGACGGCCACAAAAAGACCGAACCCGTGACCCACACCGAGGAGGAGACGGTCAACTCCATGGTGCCCATCTGGCAGAGGAGCAAGGCGGAGGCCACGGACGAGAAGTGCGTCGAGTTCTACAAGGACCGCTTCCACGACAGCGAGGATCCCGTAGCCGTCATTCGCGTCAACGCCGAGGGCCTCACCTCCTACCGCGCCCTGCTGTTCATTCCCGCCAAGGCCCCCTACGACTTTTACAGCCGCGACTATAAGCCGGGCCTGGCGCTTTACAGCTCCGGCGTCATGATCATGGAGTCCTGCGCCGACCTGCTGCCCGAGTGCTTCCGCTTCGTCCGGGGCGTGGTGGACTCCCCCGACCTCTCCCTGAACATCTCCCGTGAGATCCTCCAGCACGACCGCCAGCTGAAGGTCATCGCCGGGAACCTGGAGAACAAGATCAAGGCCGAGCTTTTAAAGCTGATGACCGAAGCCCCCGACAAGTACGACACCTTCTGGGCCGCCTTCGGCCGCCAGATCAAATACGGTCTGGTGGGCGACTACGGCATGAAGCGGGATCTGCTCAAGGATCTTCTGAAATTCTACTCCTCCAATGAGGAAAAGCTCACCAGCCTTAAAGACTACGTCTCCCGTATGCCCGAGGGCCAGAAATACATCTACTACGCCGCCGCCGACAGCCTGCGCACCGCCGCGGGCCTGCCCCAGAACGAGCAGGTGAAGGCCAAGGGCTACGAGCTGCTCTATCTCATCGAGGACATCGACGAGTTCGCCGTCCAGGTGCTGATGAGCTACGAGGACAAGGAGCTGCGCAGCGTCGCCGCCGGCGATTTGGGCCTGGAGACGGAGGAAGAGAAGAAGGAGCAGGACGAGACCGCCGACAAGTCCAAGGAGCTTCTGGACTTTATGAAGGAGACCTTGAAGGACGACGTGGTGGACGTGAAGCTGTCCAATTCCCTGGTCAGCTCCGCCGTGTGTATGTCCTACGAGGGGGAGATCACCCTGGAGATGGAGCGTTACTTCCGCCAGATGCCCGGCGAGGCCGGCGAGAAGATCAAGGCCCGCCGCGTGCTGGAGCTGAACCCCTCCCACCCGGTTTTCGCCTCCCTCACCGCCGCTTTCCGGCAGGATAAGGACAAGGCCGCCAAGATCGCCCTGGTGCTGTGCGCCCAGGCCAAGCTCCTGGCCGGCCTGCCCGTGGAGGATCTGTCCGCCTACTCCGAGGCCGTCTGCGCGCTGATCTGA
>CANPWM010000003.1 GCA_947584295.1 uncultured Oscillospiraceae bacterium
CCATGATAAACCAATCGGGACCTCAAGAGAAGTCCCGATTGGTTTATGAGTTGTTACCTGTGGTTATATCTCCACCATGGTGTACGTCCGGCTGCCAAGGCCAATCTCCTCGGCGTGCTCCAGGGTGTGGAGGCCCATCTGCCGGTCGATTCTCTGCATCAGAGCCTCGCTTCCGCCGGCGGCTTTGCAGAGGTCATAGGCCGCTTGGTCGATAGCGACGGGGTCGGTGGAGGCGAGTATTCCGATGTCGTGGATGTCCGGCTCCGCGGGGTTGCCGTCGCAGTCGCAGTCAATGGAGATGTTGTTGAGGACGCTGATATAGATGATCCGCTCACCGTTCCCAAGGTAATCGGAGACGGACTTGCCCGCCTCGGCCATGGACTCGGTGAAGGCCGTCTGGTCACCGCCCCAGGGGGAGGTATGGCTGCGCCCGCCGGTGTGGATGAGGCACTTGCCCTCCTTGGAGCCAAGGCCGATGGAGATATTCTTGATGGCCCCGCCGAAGCCAGCCATAGCGTGACCCTTGAAGCGGGAGAGAACCACATAGGATTCGTAATTGGCGAAATGGGAACCCACCAAATTGGTGGAGAGAACAGTGTCCGCACCCTCACCGTCCACGGGCAGCTCCATAGAGCCGTCCGCATCCAGAATGTCCACGTTGGCGATAGCCGTAAACCCATGGTCCTCCGCTACCTGCATGTGCATTGCCGTCTCGGTGCGGGAGCCGCCATAGGCGGTGTTGCACTCCACAATCGTGCCGTTGACGGCTTTAACCACGCCCTCAATCAGTTCTGGCCTTAAGTAGTTGCTGGCGGGGGGCTCACCGGTGGAGAGCTTCACGGCCACATTGCCCGTGGGCGTCCAATTAAGAGCCTCATAGACCGCCAGCATACCGTCGGAGCTTATGTCGGAGGTGAAGAAGACCACGCTGCCGCTGACCTCCGGCTCGGCGGGGGCGCTGGGGGTCAGGTCAAGGCTGTTGACCCACTCCGTCACGGTGGCCTCCGAGGCCCCGGATTGGAACCTCCGGCCCTCCTGCCAGTCGCCCTCTCCCGCCATCGCCGCCAAAAGCTCGCCGCTCTCGCCGAGGCCGGAGCTGGAGGAGGTGCAGAAGGGAATTACTGTCTTGCCGGTGAAGTCGTTTGAGGTGATGAACTCATTGACGGGCCACGCCGCGCCGCCCCACCAGATGGGGTAGCCCACAAAGACGGTGTCGTAGCTGTCCCAGTTGTCCGGAACGGCATTGACAAGCTCCACATCCTGGAGGCTCGCGTCCTCATGCTCCCGGGACACGCGACTCTGGCTGTCGCTCCAGTTGAGGTCAGCGGAGGTGTAAGGTTCCACCGGCTCTAATTCAAAGATGTCCGCGTTCAGGGTATCCGCGATGATCCGCGCCACGCGCTGGGTGTTGTCGGTGGCGGAGAAGTATACAACAAGTGTGTCGCTTCCGGCGGGCTCGGTAGGTTCGGAAGGCTCGGTTGGCTCAGCGGGCTCTTCCTCCCTGTTTCTCAAAAACCGGGCAAGAATGGCGGCGGCCTCGGCGCGGGTCATGCCGTCCTTGGGGGCGAAGCGGTTCCCACCCACGCCGTCGACAACGTTGTTTGCCTTGGCCCAGGCCACGGCGGATCTTGCATAGTCCGCAATATCGCCCTCGTCCGCAAAGCCGGTGGCCGTCCCCGCGTCGGGGCGCTGGGCGTAACGCCAGAGGATGGTGACGGCCTGCTCGCGGTTAAGAGCGTCCTCCGGCCCGAAGTTCCCGTCGTCGTAGCCGTTCACAATGTTATTTTTCGCGGCCCAGGCAACAGCGTCTGAATACCACTGGCCCGCCGGCACATCCGGGAAGGAGGGCGCGTCCGTCACCGTGGGGGTATTTTCCACACGGTGAAGCATCGTCACCAGCATAGCCCGGTTCATAGCCCCGTTCGGGTCAAAACGTCCACCTCCCACGCCGTCCATGATGTGATTTTCGGCACACCAAATCACGTCTTCGGTGTACCACGCACCCTCCGGCACATCGGAGTAGGGGTTCTCCCCCGCAGCCTCCGCCGTCCCGGAGCCCAGCGCCGCAAGTCCCAAGTTGTATACCAGCACCAGCGCCAGAATAGCGCATCCGTATTTCAAGAGCTTTTTCACAGTTTTGCGCCTCCTTATATTGATAACAACAGAATAAACCAATCGCGTCGCGGCCTCAAGAGAAGTCACGATTGGTTTACGAGTTATAACCTGTGGTAAGCAGTCTCAAGGAAGCCGGTCATAGACATCGCCCGTCACGGCCTCGCGCCACTCGGTTCCTGTCTCCTCGCCGGGGACCTCGACGGCAAGGTGCTGGAACCAGCAGTCCTTCGCCGCGCCGTGCCAGTGCTTCACATTGGCGGGGATGTTCACTACGTCCCCGGGGTGGAGCTCCCGGGCCTCCTTTCCCTCCTCCTGATACCAGCCGCGCCCTGCCACGCATAAAAGCATCTGTCCGCCTCCGGTTTTGGCGTGGTGGATGTGCCAGTTATTGCGGCACCCCGGCTCAAAGGTCACGTTGAACACCGGCACCTGGGAGGTGGAAATGGGCGCCAGGTAGCTCTGCCCGATGAAATACTGGGCAAAGGCGTCATTTTTATTGCCCACGGGGAAAACGGACAGGTCCTTCGCCGGAGCGCCCTCCTCTTCGCCGTAGACCTCCGCGATCATGGGAAACGTACTCCAGGCCTTGGGCCAGCCGCAGTAGAAGGCCAGTTGGGTGACGATCTCCACCGCCTCCGACTTTGTCACGCCGTGTTCCTTGCCCAGAACAAGGTGGCTCTTGAGCTGCGGGTAAAGCCCCGCCGAAAAAAGCGCCGCAATGGTGACCATGCTCCTGTCTCTGGGCGAGAGTTTATCCTCCCGCGACCACACTTCTCCAAACAGTACGTCGTCATTCAGTTCCGCGAATTTGGGGGCCAGACTGCCGAGTACGTCCCGCCCCGCCGTTTGTTTCTTTGCCATATTCTTTCCTCCTTATCTGCACTCCATGAGAACCGCCAGCAGCTCGTCCCGGGTAAATTTCTTACAGCAGCCTCCAGTGAGAACGGTGGTGTCCGTGATGGACTTGAAGTCCGTATCCGCCGGAATGCCCATCTCGGTGAAGGTGGTGGGCAGGCCCGCCTCTTTGATGAAGGACAACAGGGCGTCGATGAAGGCGCTGGCCAATTCAAGCTCCGTCTTGCCGGCAGAGTCCACGCCCCAGACGTTGACGGCGAGGCGCGCAAACTGGGGCGCGGCCTCCGGGAGCATATGGCGGTAGAGGATCGGGTGGATAACCGCCAGCCCCTGCCCGTGGTTGCAGTCGGTGTACGCGCCCAGCTGGTGCTCCAGCATGTGGGCCTGAAAGTCCGTGACCTTGCCGATCTTCAGCATCCCGTTCTCGCCCATGGCCGCCGCCCACAAAAGCTCGCTCCGGGCCTCGATGTCCTGCGGGTCTTTCAGCGTTGCCCGGAGGTTGCGGATGATATTGCGCTGGCAGACCTCATTGATTTCGTCGGAGAGGTTCGTTTCCCTAGGGGAACCCATATACGTCTCCATGCAGTGGGAGAGGGCGTCAAAGGAGCCGGATATGACCTGGCCCATTGGCATGGTC
The DNA here is from genome assembly GCA_947584295.1 of uncultured Oscillospiraceae bacterium. Classification (GTDB taxonomy): domain Bacteria; phylum Bacillota; class Clostridia; order Oscillospirales; family Oscillospiraceae; genus RUG626. The sequence continues at coordinate 3,608 of CANPWM010000003.1, forward strand.
ATGGTGTACGCCGGATCAAGAATGGCGAAGTCGTAAAAGGCGCCCCACAGCGGGCCTTTGACCTTCTTCGTCTCATTTGTGATCACCGCGCCGTTGTTCATCTCCGCGCCGGTGCCGAAGGCCGTCACCACAGCGCCCATGGGGATGAGGCCGGCGGGCGACCCGCGCAAAACCGTCTCAAGCTCCCACAGATCCTCCTCAGTCCTTGCCTGGGCCGAAATCACCTTGCAGCAGTCAATGACGCTGCCGCCGCCCACGGCCAGGATGAAGTCGATATTGTTCTCCCTCGCCAGCCGCGCCCCCTCCTGCACCTTGGCGTAGGTGGGGTTGGACATGATGCCGGAAAACTCCGTGACGGTCTTCCCGGCGACCTTGAGAAGATTCATCAGTTCATCGTAGACGCCGTTTCGCTTAATTGACCCGCCGCCGTAGGCCAGCATCACGTTCTGGCCCACACGGGCCAGCTCCGCTGAAAGGTTCTTTTCCGCCGCTCTTTCCCCAAAATAGACGGTGACGGGATAGCGGTATGTGAATGTGTTCATAACTTTTGCTCCTCCTGTTATCTTGTGGTTTTCGGATTATAGTACTGCCCGTGGCCCACGGTGGCCTTGGTGTAGGCGATGGCGTTTTTGGGGCATACGTGCAGACAGCCCAGGCACAGCGTACAGTTGGCCTTGCTCCAAACAGGCCGCCCCTCCGTCATGGTGATGGCCCTCGTGGGACATTGTGCCGCGCACTGCCCGCACCCCACGCAACTGTCATTTACAGTGAAATTCTTTGTCTGGCTGGCCTTTTTGTACGCTTTTTTCATCATCAGGAGCATGGGCGCGGGCCACTCGCCCTTGACCCGGACACGCTTCTTTTGGACGATACCCTCGATGATGCCGCTAAGCAGCTCGTCAGCCTTGTCCAGCGCCGACTGTACGTAGGTCTCATCGGTGAGGTCGAAATTCGGCACCCAGTTGTCCACGGACTGGAGAAGGAAGTCCGCGTCCTGCTCCCGGCCGGTTTTGCGGCGTAGGATCTTCGCCAGCTCCGCCGCCACGTTGCCGTAATGGAAGCCGTAGGTGTCCACGGTGTAGACGTAGCTGCCCTCAGTGAGCCGCAGCTCCGCCTTTTCCAGAAACTCTGTCACGATGGTCGGCAGAACACCGAAATAGGTGGGCAGGACGAAGCCCAGGGATTCGCCCTTCTCGGGCCGGATGCTGAAATTTTCGCTCTGCCAGGCATCCGTTATGGACATGACCTGGTCGCCCGTCCTGGCCGCGATCCGCTCCGCCGCGTATTTGCAGTTGCCGGTGGATGAAAAATAGAGGATCATGTTCCGCCCTCCCTTAAATGCTCATCTGGCGAAGCGCCCGTGGAGCGCCCGGACGAAATTGGGGTCGAAATGGTCAACAATCTCACTGTGCTCGATATCCAACGGCGCTATGGCCGCCATATCCTCGTCCGTAAGCCGGAAGTTCCAGATGTCCAGATTCTGCTCCATCCGCGCCCGGTGGGTGGACTTGGGAATCACCGTGACGCCCCGCTGGACGCTCCACCGCAGGGCCACCTGCGCCGCGCTCTTGCCGTACTTGGCACCGATCTCCGTCAGCACCGGGTGGGTGAAGATCTCGTGCTTGCCCTCGGCGAAGGGACCCCAGGCCTCCGGCTGAACCTCGTATTCCTTCATAAGCTCCAGCGCCTTTGGCTGTTGGAAGAAGGGGTGAAGCTCCACCTGATTTACCGCCGGGACGATCTCCACCGTCTCGCAGAAGTCCGCCAGGACGTGGGGATAGAAGTTGCAAACGCCGATGGCCCGGATGCGCCCCTCCTTGTAAAGCTCCTCCAACGCCCTCCACGCGCCGTAGTAGTCGCCCATGGGCTGGTGCAGAAGGTAGAGGTCCAGATACTCAAGCCCCAGCTTCCGGCAGGAGTCCTCAAAGGCCCGCTTGGCACCGTCATAGCTTGAATCCGCCACCCACAGCTTGGTGGTGATAAACAGGTCCTCCCTGGCCACGCCGCAGCTCCGTATGGCCGCGCCAACGGCCTCCTCGTTCCCATAGGACGCCGCCGTGTCGATGAGCCGGTACCCCACATCAATGGCCTCCCGCACCGCCTGTTCACACACCGCCGGGTCCCGCACCTGAAAGACCCCAAAGCCCTCCATGGGCATCTTCACGCCGTTATTGAGTATTGTGTATTCCATATTCGTCCCTCCTTATTTTGCTTTGCGCTTTTAAGCCGCGCCCTGACCGCCATCCACGGCGTAGACAGCGCCGCTGACGTAGCTCGCCTCATCGGACGCCAGGAACGCCGCCACGCTGGCGATCTCCTCGGGCGCGCCGAATCGTCCGCAGGGAATGGTCGCCGCGATACCCTCCTCGTGGGCCTTCGCCGCCTCGTCGGAGAGATTGGTGACGTTCCATATATCGGTGCGAATCGCGCCGGGAGCGATGGCGTTGACCCGCACGCCGTCTGGGGCCAGCTCCAGCGCCCAGCAGCGGGTGAAATTCTCCACCGCCGCCTTGGCGCCCACGTACATGGACAGATTAGGCGCGCGGTGTGTCGCTCCCACCGTGGAAATGTTGATGATGTTTCCCTTCGCGTTCAGGATGAGCGGCAGCGACTGAATCGTCACATCCACCAGCGCCCGCACGTCGAGGTCAAAGGCCCTGTCGTAGTCGGCCAGGGTGATCTCCTTGAGCGGCTGGACAGGGCACCAACCCGCGTTGTTCACAAGAATATCCAGTTTCTCCCCGTATTTTTCTTTCATCGTGTCGATCACTTTTTCGACCTGCTCGGTTTTGGTGATGTCCGCCGCCACATAGGAGATTTTTTCATCTGCTTGCGCGGTCTCCTGAAGGGCGCTTTCACGCCTGCCGACGATCATCACATGAGCGCCCTCTTTGGCGAACCTGATTGCCATGGCGCGTCCGATGCCCGAACCGCCGCCGGAGATCAGCGCAACTTTACCTTCTAATCTTTTGCTCATTTTCTTTTCCTCCTATTATTTTAATATGTACCTGAGCCACAGGGTGTCGTTTTCAATGACCTCCACCGCCTTCAATGTAAACGCCTTGGGAATGACCGGCGCCAAATCGCCTGCCTCGAAAAGAGACGCCGCGCCGATGTCGCCGTCCGCCGTGGGAACAAGGACGATGCTCAGCTCGTCAATGAGGCCCTGGGCGGCGAAGGTCCAGTTGGTGATGCCGCCGCCCGCCAGAAGGACGCTGTCGATCCCGAAATGCTCCTTCAGCTTCCGAAGCAGGAGCTCGCAGTCGATCTGCTTCTCCCCGGCGATGATGTAGGAGATGCCGAGGCTTTGGAGGTAGGCGATGTAGCTTACCGGAGCCCGCTCCGTCAGCGCCTCGATGACGTGGGCCTTGGGGCGGCCCTTTTTCTCCACAGCGGGGCCGCTCCATTTGAGGGTCCCCTCCGGGTCCATGACAATAATATAATTTTCCGCTCCGCTCTCGCCCACGTAGACGGGCTCTGGCGCCTCCGCGCTCATTTCCGGCAGGTCGGAGACGAAAACAGTCCCATCCGCGTACCCCTCCGCCGCCGTGGTGATCCCGTAGATGGTGGCGGGACAGCCGTAAAACGCCCGCAGCTCCCCGTATTTCCGAAGTCCCGGCCCTGTCTCCGGCAGGGAGAAGTACCGTCCGTCGATCTTCCCGTCCAGGGACATCAGCATGTGACATATCACTTTCGGTCTGTCCATGGTTCCTCCTTACGCAAAGTCGCCCTCCCACTCTCTGGGAGCGCCGTTGAACATTCCGCCCATGAAGTCGTAATTGATGTTGAAATACCGCCCCGACTCGCCCTGGTCCATGGCGCGGATAATCTCCATCTCTTCGTCCGTCAGCTCAAAGTCGAAAATCTCGATGTTCTCCTGAATGTGGTCCGGGTTTGTGGAACCGGGGATCACCGAAAAGCCCTCCTGGATATGCCAGCGGACGATGATCTGCACCACGCTCTTGTCGTGTGCCGCCGCAATCGCTTCCAGAGTCTCCGCGTTCAAAAGCCGCTGGTCCCCGTGGCCCAGAGGATACCAGCACTCCACCTGGATGTTGTACTGCTCCGCAAGCGCCCGGGTCTCCTGCCGCTGGGCAAAGGGGTGGCACTCGATCTGCATGATTTGGGGCTTGATCTCCTGTTCCATGATGGCGTTGAAGGCGTCCATGCGGTTGTCGAAGTTGCTGATGCCCAGGGCCCGTATCTTGCCCTCCCGATAGGCCCGCTCCATGTCCTTCCAGGCCGCCACGATGGTGTCGATGTCCCCCGCCGGGTGGTGGAGATAGACCAGGTCCAGGTATTCGACGCCCAGCCGCTCCAGCATCCCGTCGATGGCGTTGTAGGCGTCGCCGTACTCGCTGGGCCACAGCTTGTCCGTGATCCAAATCTCCTCCCGGGGCACGCCGCTGTCCCGGATACCCTGACCCACGCCGCGCTCCTGAAGATACCCGTGGGCGTCGTCCAGGTGGCGGTAGCCAGACCTCAGCGCCGCCGCCACAGCCTCACGGGAGGTCTCGTTGAGTACGCCCAGGTCGCCGTTCTCAAGGCTTTGTATTTGTGTGCCGAGCCCGAACTTGGGCATCTGCACGCCGTTGTTGAGAGTGATCAACGGGACACCTTCAACAGAGGTGATGCGGGAGGCGTCCGCGGGGCCGCTGCCGGGTACCTCGACCTGTGCGTCAGAGGCAGGAGCTGGCGGCTCGGCAGTCTCGCCTGACGGCCCCTCGCTTTGGGCCGGTCCATCACTTTGGGGTGGCTCCGTACTCTCCTGCGGTTCGGGGACCGTATCGTTGTTTTCTGTTTCCCCGGCCCCTCCACAGGCGGCCAGGGAGAGGGCGAGAACAAGGGTGAGCAACAGCGCGACTGTTTTTTTCATGGAGCAGTCCTCCTTTTACACCTTATGACAATCATTATAAAAAATCGAGACCTCCTGAGAAGTCTCGATTGGTTATCTGATTCTTACTTAAGGTTATAACTGATTTTCCGCCAGTACATTTCCCAGGGCGTCCATGAACCGGGCCACCGTCTCGGAGGGCTCCGGGGAGTAGAGGATGCCCACAGGCATTTTGTGATCCCACCGGACGGGTATGACCTTGAGGAGCGGGTGGACCACGTTCCAGCTCTTGATGACTGTCAAAATATCCCGGCGCTGTTCGCACTGGTTGAAGATGTCCACGCTGTAATAGTCGAAGTCCTCAATCTCGATTTGCGGGTGGTTCTCCCGGAGGTCCCGGCGCAGCTCGTCCATATTCCTGCACCAGCCCCGCTTGGCCATGAGGAGGCTCCGGCCATAGAGGTCCTCCACCGCGAGGCTGTCCTTTGATGCCAGTGGGTCATAGATGGACACCGCGCAGCAGATCGGTTCCATAGTAATGACAAGCCCCTGACAGTTGCGGTTTTTCATGAGAAGCTCGTCCGGGAAGCCGGTCACCACGTCGATGTTCTGGCCGAGATTCTTCAATATCTCCACGGCGTTGTCCTGGGTGTTCTCGAAGGGCACCAGCTTGAAGCTCACGTCATTGCAGTATTCGTGGATGCGGGGCCACAGGTCCATGAGCATCTGGGCGGGCATCATGGGCGACGTGCCGATGCGCACCACCTTGTCCGCCTCCAGCATGGCGTTCCGGGCCCGCAAAACCGCCTCCTCGCAAAAGCCGGTGATGTACTTGGCGTCCTTGTAGAGCGACACCCCTGCCTTCGTCAGCGTCAGCCCCCGGTGGGTCCTGTCAAAGAGCCGCACCCCGATGTCGTTCTCCAGCTGGTTTATCTGCTTTATAAGCGCCGCCGAGGTAATAAACAGCTCCTCCGCCGCCTTATTGAAGCTCCCCGCCTCCGCCGTGCGGATGAAGGAGGTGAAGTTCAGGTTGTTGATATTCACCGCAGTGCCTCCTTACGAAACATTTCAATAAATTACATTATATTGGATAATATGATTATTTTCAAGTTATAACGCGTGAAAAACTGTAAACGATTTGTAAAAAGCGAATAATTCTTTCCTCTGTTTTAAGTTCTCTGTTATACTGGGTCCTTCAAGGGGGGTCACTGTGAACCTCCCCCCGGTTCAGCAAAAGTGCGCAGTCGCCCCTTGGCGGGAGGTTGTATGCTTTTTTGTCACGGCTGGATGGTTTTTTCGGAAAATCAGCGAATGGGACAAATCTCTCTTTTAGTATAATGCTCTTGACATTGGTTTATACTTTGTATATACTGTTTACAGGAGGTGGCTGAGATGTATGCTACGATTCAAAAATGGGGCAACAGTCAGGGCCTGCGGATTCCCAAGACAGCCCTTGAGTCCGTGGGCCTTCGGGAGAATGACAGGGTGGAGATCGTCCAAGTCGGGAACTGCCTGCAGATAAAGGCCGCTGCCCCCCGGCAGCACCGCACCCTTGAGGAGCGCCTGACGGCGTTCTACGGGAAGGACGCGGAGGAGCTTGGCCGTATCGACACGGAGCCCGAGGTCGATTGGGGCAAAGCGGAGGGCACGGAGGTATGGTGAGTATTTTTGAGCAGGGAGACATCGTCTACCTGGATTTTGACCCCCAATCCGGCCACGAACAGCGCGGGCGTCGTCCGGCGCTGGTGGTCAGCAACAATTTATTTAACCGCGTGAGCAGCCTCACTATGGTGTGTCCTATCACTCACACGGACAAGGGCCACCCGTTCCACGTCCGTCTGGACGACCGCGCCAAGACAGACGGCGTGATTTTGTGCGACCAAGCGCGGATGCTTGATCTTACAAGCCGCAACGCCTCCTTCGAGGAGAAGGCCCCGGAGGACATCACCGCCGAGGCTGTGGATCTGATCGTGGGATTTGTGGAGATGAAATAACGGTTCGGACTTTCAGCGGCTATAGTCAAAACCTCCGGCTAAGCCGGAGGCTTGAATAGCCCTAAAAGGGCATAATGCAGACAAAGCCCCTAAAGGGGCACCGAAAGGATTGCCGACCGCATTTCTTTTTCCGGCTGCCCCTCAAGGGGCTTGTTTTATGCCCTCTTGTTCTCGCGACCCGTAAACGGGTCCACGTACTCCTTAATGCTCATCTGATTCGCCAGCTCGTCCTCTCTTAATTGGTTCCTGATGTACTCCTGGACTTGCTTTTTGTTCCTTCCTACTGTGTCCACGTAGTACCCTCTTGCCCAAAAGTGACGGTTCCCATACTTGTACTTTAAATTCGCGTGCCTGTCGAAGATTATCAGACTGCTCTTTCCCTTCAGATACCCCATCACCTGGGACACACTGTACTTTGGCGGGATACTCACAAGCATGTGGATATGATTCGGGCACAGCTCGGCCTCGATGATCTCTATCCCCTTTTGCTGGCACAGTTGTCTAAGTATTTTCCCTATATCCACCTTTATCTCTCGATAGATTACCTGCCTGTGAAACTTCGGTGCAAACACAATGTGGTATTGACATCTCCATGTCGTATGCTCTAAACTATTTATGTCTTTATCTTTCAAGATAAGACCTCCCTGTTTTGGTAGTTGTGCGGTCGGCAAACCACCTCTACTTTAACAGGGAGCTTTTTTCTTGTCTACTTCTTTCACCGCTAAAGCTTTTTCCTTCCCCCGGCATAGCCGGGGGTTTACTTTGCTTCTCGCAACCATAAAAACACCGGATTTCTCACGAAATCCGATGTTTTTTTCTTTTGTGTCACATGAACCCCCGGCTATGCCGGGGGGCAAAATAGGCTTTAGCTAAAAGTATCGAGCGAAGTGAGCCGCTATAATAGCAGGTTACGAATACAGACACGTCACAAACAAGCGGATAAGCCCGTTTACGGGTCGTAGGGCAAGTGATGCGAGCGACAGAAATTCGGTGCGTCTTGAGATGCTTGCCGGTAAAAGGGCCTTATAGGGCTTAATCAAGCCTCCGGCTTAGCCGGAGGTTGTGACTAGTCCTGCCGGTTGGCCGCAGTACGGCCCTCTCCGTCCTCCACAAATTCCGCGATGTCCTCCAGGCGGCAGTGGAGAATGGAGCATAGGACGTTGAGGGTATAGGTGCTGACGTTGCTGTTTTTTCGCAGGCGATCCAGCTGCCCGGCGCTTACGCTGTACTCCTTCAGGAGCTTATACTGGGAGACGCCCCGCTCTTTCATCGTGGCCCAGAGGCGGTCATAAACGATCATGTGAAACATTCCTTTTCCATGAAATCACCGACTGAGTTTGGCCGGTTTGCAAAATGATTATGTAAAAAGAATATTTCCATATACGTATATTGACAATTAGCCAGATTCGGGTTATAATCCATATACGGACTATATCCGTAAAGCCCAAATAAGAAGGAGATGCCTGTTATGCGAAATTCGGTCAAGTTATTCAGCCTTTTATTGGCGCTGGCCATTGTATTTTCCGCCGTCCCGGTGGCCGGGGCCCTGGCAGCCGGGGCAGAAGTGGCGGGCGAACCGGAAGCCGCAACTGCGCCGGACGCGACGGAAACGGTAACCCCGGCGGACGGCAGTGGATTTGCGCCCCAAAACCCCAGGTGGGAGGATACAACACTCCTTTGGGACGCGCCGTATCCGATGCCGACGGATAAGGATATGAAGCTTGACTCAGTAGAGACACCATACTTACTGAATTATGAGGTGAAGCTCTACAAAACAGATTCAGATTCCGAAAGTCCGTTTATAACATCATACGCTCCGGCCGGAATCGAGGGTACGATAACGAACGATACATTTGTCAGTATTTTGACGGATGGTGGTACTTTCTACTTTACCGTACAGCTTGTGGCTATACCATATAGTGATATTCGCGAGCCGTTATGGAGCGGAGAGCTCGCCACGTCAGAGACTGTGACCTTTGAAAAGGTCGAAAAAACTCAGCTTGAAACGCCTGAAATCGACGTCGATAACACATTTATAAGCTCTCTAAGTTATCTTAACCAAACGACTTGGAATTTTGATAAGATTGAAACGCTCGAAATTTCGCTGAAAGCCGAATCGAAGTGTGAAAAGTGCACGTATGTGTTGACGTGGTATGGAACCAATGACGAACCGGCGACGGTAGACTCTACCTGGGAAGGAATTACCCGCACCGGGCAACTCGGACTGAGCTTTTTACTGCCCACTGGACGGGCGGAGAGATATAAGCATCTAGCGTTCACTATTCAATTTGACTGCATGGACGGTAAGCATACAGCCGGGCCGGAAAGTAAAATGGTGCTTCTTGATAGCATACAAGAAAAAACTGACAACGAAACACTCGAAGCAAAGCCTGATAACATCGTTTTTAACCCCGACGGTACTGTGACATGGAGTATAAACGGGACGATCCCCGAAAAATACGACGAGGTATGGTGGGACGTAGCGGTCTATAACAAGGCCACCGGGAGCCTGGTCGCAACCGACAACGGTTACGTAAAAACCAACGGGGAAAGCTACGGGTCTGAGATTACGAGTTCCGCGGGTATAGACATCGAGCAAAACGGCACATATATCGCGCTGGTGACTATTTACGTCGTCGTCAATCAGGCTGTAGAGCCGGGCACATCGAGCGACATCTGCAAAAGTGAAGCTCTTTCCAATGATCTTACGGTCAACACGGAGAGCGCCCTGTCCTCCCCCATCGGATTTAAGCTTGAGTGCGCCTATCATGACGGGTTCGAGTTCTGGGTGCCGATGATCTCATGGGAGCCAGCGGAGAGTGAAGGCGTAGACGTAGCTTATTTGGTGACCTGGTATATGAGACAGGGCACGGCGTGGGATCAGAGATGGCTGGACAACGTGAATCCTATTACCGTTACACCTCAAACTGTCTTTCTTTCAAAAATACCCAATGACACCGAGCTCGCATTGAAGGTAAAATCACGCACAAGCGATCTGTCAGTAGCCCGGAGCAGTACATACTCCGATTACATTGAGTTAAGTAACCTCACGCTCAGCTTGAATAAAGATTTCTTTACCGTGGATACCTCCGACGCCGTTTACACCGGGTCCGAGATAACAAAAACCGTCGCGCCCTCAGCTATTTTCGGAAGCTCATTATTCGGCCATACGCTTGTCCAGGACACCGATTACACCGTCGCCTACGCCAACAACACCGAAGTCGGCACGGCGACGATCACGATCACAGGTATCGGCAAGTATACCGGGGAGCTTACATACAGCTTTTCTATCACCGAGGCGCCCTCCGGCGGCGGATCGGCCGAGGGCGGCGATGTTCCCGGCGGGGACATTTACGACGATCTCTACACCCCCTCTACCCCCTCTGACGTGACCCAGAGTACTACCAACGCCGATGGCAGCGTCACGCAGACGACCACCCGCGCCGACGGCACCACAACGGAGACGACCACCACGGCTGATGGCGTTGTCGGCACCGTCGAGCGTTCCTCCAGCGGCGAGATAACCTCCGCGCAGGTGACTATTTCGGAGCGCGCGGACGGCGGCATCGTAACAGCCCCCGTGGAGGTGGCCCCCTCCGCCGACAGCGAGAGCGCCCCGGAGATAAGCGTAAAGGCCCCCGCCGGAAGCGGCGCGAAGGTGGAGATCCCCGTTACCAACGCCGGCCCCGGCACCGTGGCCGTGAAGGTCAATCCCGACGGCACCGAGGAGGTCATACGCGACTGCGTAGGCGGGAAAAACGGCGTTATCTTCAGCACGGAGGGCGACATCACCGTGAAGATCGTTGACCGCGGCAACGCCTTTACCGACGTGACCGGCGCCAGCGCCTGGGCCAGCGACGCGGTGGAGTTTGTGGCCGCCAGGGAGCTTTTCAACGGCACCGGCAGCAACCATTTTACCCCGGCGGGCAATATGAGCCGCGGCATGATGGTCACCGTACTCTACCGGCTGGCTTATGAGCCGGAATCTACCGGCGCCGCCTTTGGCGACGTGGGGGACGGCCAATTCTATTCCGAGGCGGTAGCCTGGGCCGCCGACAGAAACGTGGCCAGCGGCTACAACGCCAGCACCTTCGGCCCCGACGACGACGTAACCCGGGAGCAGATGGTCACAATGCTGTACCGCTACGCCAAATCCAGCGGCTGGGACGTCACCACGGCGCAAAGCGCCCTGAGCGGCTTTGCCGACGCCAACGCCGTCCATGATTTTGCCAAGGAGGCCATGGCCTGGGCCGTTGAGACGGGCATCATCTTGGGGAACGGGGACGGGAACCTGTCCCCGGAGGGACACGCCACCCGGGCGGAGGCGGCGACGATCATGATGCGCTTCTGCAAAAATGTGATCTTCGGAACCGCCGCGATGAAAAACGCATAAGGGAGAAATACGATGTGCCGGCTGTCATAGGGCAGCCGGCACACGTTTTAATGGTCTATTCAGTTTTCAGGCTTCCTTCGCCCGGGGGAGGTCCCGTTGATCGGGTATCTTACCCAAGTCTCCCGGAGGCCGCCAACCGCGCCCACGCCGGGGCCGCCGCGCTCTCCCCCAGCTCCAGATACCTCGTCAGCATCGTCGCCAGGTCAACGCGCTTAGCGCTTCCCGTGGGATCCTCTCGTCCATGATACCACCCCTCCCCCGTCGATCCGTCTCACCGCCGCGTTCTTTAAATCAAATCAGCACATGCCCATGTAGGCCGTGCACTCGATGGGCTTGCCCTCCGCCCATGCCGCGCGGGCCTTCCTCAGTTCACACCCGCAAACGCTGCTTTCCGGCATGGCGCAATGGCAGCAGTGGTTTATGGCGTATTCCTCCCAGGCGGCCTCAAAGCCGCCATCATTGCCGCCCGCGCCCCCGGCCGCCTTGTCCAATTCCTGTCCGCTGACAGTCTTTTCCTCGTCCATTGTTTCACTCCTTATAAGGGCATTTTGGGCTGTTCTTAAACTTGTGGTACATAGCCTGAATCCCAGCCATGTCCTTCAGCGTATAGTGGCAGTCCGCACGTTTGGCGCAGCTGTCGCAGTTGACGCTGACAAAAGCGGCGCAAAACCGGGCGGCCTCCGCGATATCCTCGTCGCCCGTCCTGCCGGTGACGCCCCCCAGGACCTTGTCGTTCAGGGTCTTTTCTTTGTTCACGGTTCGTTCCTCCTTGCGTTATTTGGGGCGTCTTTCGGGGCAGGTGCTGGAGCCGGAACGGTAAATCGCGCACATCTCGCTCAGATTGCTGTGATAGGGGCAGTCGCGGCCCTGCCCGTAGCGGGCGCAGTCCACGCAGTTCCCCAGTATGAAGTTGTTGGCGAAGATGCCGTAATCAGTACTCCCCCTGGCGGCGCCCTCCTGGTCTTTTTCGTCCAGAGTCTTCCCCTCGGTCATGGGTCGTTCCTCCTTGTTATTTTTTTACGCGTTTCCGCGCTGGTTACCTTTCCCTGTATGGATATCTTCTGTTTACCATGTTCTTTATGGCCAGTCTCACCTTTTCCTCATTGGTGATCCCTCCTGATAGAACATGTCGCTTCCAGTATCCAAAAAATCGGGCCGGTTGTCAACCGCTTTGTCCTGAATCGACAAAAATACGACCTGAATTGCACTTTATTCCGATTTGACGGACATGCTCACGAGTCGTGAGCGGTCATTCTGTCCGTGGCGGGAGTCAACCCACATCGGTTTTCGCCGACTGATTTGCGCCAGTACTTTGTCAAAAGCCTTGACAAATCCCGCTTTGACATTTCTCAACATAATAATATCACGTTCACCCGTGAACAAGTCAATAGAGAAAGGCAAAAAAATGTAGGAATTTTTCTCCATCAGGTGAGCCGCGGCCGCGGGGTGTCCGGGTCTACGCTCATATGGCTGGAGAACCGCGGACTGCTCACCCCGGCAAGCGAGAGTACGCCGCCGCGGCGGAAAACGCGTAAGGGAGAAATAACGAAAGACACCGTTCCCATCAGGGAACGGTGTCTGAGACTGTCAAAAAAGCCCTGACGGGCTTTTCCGACAAAGGGAACGTGCGGGTAATTTTCTCTGAATTTCGCAAAATTCAGAGAAAATTACCCTGCTGTCGCCCTGTGCGCGTCCCGCAGGGACACACTTGGGCAACAAAAGGGATTTTTTCCGACGTACATGTGTCCCGTTGGATAGGGAAAGCAAGTGAACCATGGGGCAAGGCGGTATGGCAAAGCAGAATGGTGGTAGGTCAATTATCTGCCACCATTTTGTTTTACATTTTTTCATCAAAAGGCTTTGAGATTTTGTTTAAATGTGATATTATCAGTGTTAACGAGATAGTTATCGGCTCTCAAATTGAGTGTGTTTTTGCAGGGATAAGCAAAAAGTCTCGATGAGAATTATGATAACTTTTAATAACTAAAGTTTCATCAAAAGGAGCATAGGCAAAATGGATATTGAAACCGTAAAAGTTATTGGTGAACAATTGGCACCTATTGTGCAAAACACTATACCAAGTATAGTCTCTGCTCTTATGACCACATTATTTTATCGGCAGAATACTGAGAAAACAGAAATTGAAAAAATTAGGAAACAGCATCTATTTGAGCTGGCCAAAGAAATGTTAGATAAAGGGCAAATTACATATTATGAATTTTACAAATGCAATAATTTCCTTAAAATTGCCAAGTTAGCGGATAAAATCAAAAATCAAAGTACAGGTGAGAATACAGTCAATACTGAATTTGATTTTGATTGGTTTGTACGTTTTTTGAGGCATGCAGTGATATTAGTAATGAACAAATGCAGGAATTATGGGCAAAAGTACTGGCAAATGAGGTGACCAGACAGGGGTCTTTTTCGTTGAGAACCGTCGAGGTATTAAATCGTATTACTCACAATGAGGCGATGTCCTTTTTCGAAATTTCAAACTTAGCAATGTGTACAGCTGATGGAATGTGGTTCGTTTTGGCAGAAGGTCCGTCATCCTTTAATCTTGATGAAGTAAATGATTTGATTATTTCAAATAAGAAAATACGATTACTACAAGAGTGCGGTCTTTTAAGTCCCATAAAAGACGATATGATCGTCTGGTATTCAACGGAGCAAATTCATAGCCCAGCTAAACTCGATGATAATTTTTTAATTCGAAATGATACATCTGTCCTACTTTTTCATGCCAACGATGTAAATAAAACACCTCAAAGAAGAATAAAAAAGAACCAATCTGTTTATTTCCCATACTATCCGTTAACAGAGGCAGGGAGACAACTTCTACCAATTGCAAGGGAAATAACTGAGTATAACCTGATATTGGAACTTGGAAACGCACTTAATAACCATAGCAAAAGTGCGCTTCGAACGGTAACAGCACATGAAATATTGAAAATCGACGATGATATGCTTTATTTTAACCGAGATAATATTTTGCCAGAAACATATTAAATCCTTTTGACCGATTTTTCGGCAATTCTTTATTAATTGCGCCTTTTATGGTGTTCATTTCATATAAGGTTAGAATTTTTCGAACAGGGGGACAGAGTGGTGTACCGGTTGCTTGTTGTGGAGGATGACGTACGGATAGCGCAGGAGATTCAAAAGCAGGCGTTGGCGTGGGGTATGGACTGCCGGATCATCACGGATTTCAGAAAAGTCTTTGAAGATTTTGTAAAGTACGAACCGCACATTGTTCTCATGGACATCAGACTGCCGTTTTTCAATGGCTACCACTGGTGTGCAGAAATACGCCGGGTCTCCAAAGTTCCGATCATCTTCATTTCCTCGGCCTCGGACAACATGAATATCGTCATGGCCCTCCAGATGGGTGCCGACGACTTTATCGCCAAGCCCTTTGACTGGGACGTGCTGATGGCCAAGATCCAATCCCTCTTGCGCCGGGCCTACGATTTCGGCCTGAGTCCCTGTGTCTTAGAGCACCGGGGGGCGGTGCTGAATACGGAGGACAACACGCTCTCGTATAACGGCCAGATGATTTCCCTCACCAAGAACGAGTATCAGATCCTCTACTGTCTTATGAAAAACAAGGGAAAGGCTGTCAGCCGGGAGACGCTGATGAAGGCCCTCTGGAAAACGGAAGCCTTTGTGGATGAAAACGCCCTGGCCGTCAATGTCGCGAGACTGAGAAAAAAGCTGGAGGCCAATGGGCTTGAGGATTTCATTTCCACCAGGTTCGGCATTGGATATAGCATCGAGATTGACGGAGGGAACGATCCATGAAGCTGTTACTCCTTCATTTCCGCAAATATAAGCTGAACGCAGTTGTGTTTTTTATGATCTCGGCGGCGTTTGCGGCCAGCTTCTATTTGTACGGTCTGCCGTTGGAGGCTGTCTTATATCCTATCCTGTTCAGCCTGTTTCTCGCCGCCATTTTTATTGCCGTAGATTTTTTGCGGTCAAAGGCAAAATATAGGCGTCTGTGTGAAATCAGCAAGCTCCCGGCGGCGCTGATCACTTCTCTGCCTAAAGTGGAGAGCTTGGAGGAGGACGGGTATCAGGCAATCGTTGAGGCCCTGGCCGGTGAAGTCATGGAGTCAACCACCAGAGCCAGGGAGGACTATAAGGAGATGGTGGACTACTATACCGTATGGGCCCATCAAATCAAAATGCCCATCACCGCTATGTCGCTCACGCTTCAAAACGAAGATTCGCCTCTTGCGGACAAGCTGACCTCTGAATTGTCGCAGATCAGTCAATACGTTGAGATGGTGTTGGCCTTCCTCCGCCTCAATTCTGAGTCCAGCGATTATGTATTTGACGAATATGAGCTCGATGTTCTGATTAGGCACGCCATAGCCAAATTTTCGTCGGAGTTTATTGACCGTAAGCTCCGGCTCAACTATGAACCGGTCAACAAAACCGTTTTGACGGATGAAAAATGGCTTTCCTTCGTGATTGAACAGGTCCTTTCCAACGCTTTGAAATATACGCACGAGGGCAGTATTCATATTTTTATGTCTGACGAAAAAACGCTCTGCATTGCTGATACGGGTATTGGCATCGCCTTGGAGGATCTGCCGCGCGTGTTTGAAAGGGGATATACCGGCATGAATGGCCGCGAGGATAAGGCGGCCAGCGGTATAGGTCTTTATCTTTGCAAGCGAATATGCTCGAACCTCGGAGCAGACATCAGCGCATCGTCAGAAATTGGAAAAGGAACGACAGTCTCAATCACGTTTGACCCAAATGGGATAAACAAGAATCAACTTTTTACAAAAATGTAAGAATTGCAGCGGGAAATGTAAGGCTTTTGTTATGGCTTTACATTTCCCGCTTTTATTATAATAGGACCATCAGTAAAGGAGGCAGTCTTCAATGAGTTTATTAGAGGTTTCCGCCCTTAAAAAGGTTTATAGCACACGATTTGGGGGCAATAAGGTAGAGGCGCTGAGAGACATCAATTTCAGAGTGGAGCAGGGCGAATATGTAGCGATCATGGGAGAATCTGGCTCTGGCAAAACGACCCTGCTTAATATCCTTGCCGCGCTGGACAGACCCACCAGTGGCAGGGTCATATTGGACGGAAAAGATATGTCCAAAATTAAGGAATCCGCCGTTGCCACATACCGCAGAAATAATCTTGGATTCGTATTTCAGGACTTCAATCTTTTGGATACCTTTACTCTTGCTGATAATATTTATTTGCCTCTTGTACTGGCTGGAAGGTCCTACAAGGAAATGCACGATAGGTTAGCTCCCATAGCCACAACTCTGGGTATCCAAAAGCTGCTGAACAAGTATCCGTATGAGGTATCCGGCGGTGAAAAGCAGCGTGCCGCCGTGGCCAGGGCACTGATTACCGATCCAAAGCTGATCCTGGCGGATGAGCCCACCGGCGCACTGGATTCACGTTCCTCCGATGAGCTGCTACGGCTTTTTTCTGAGGTCAACCGTATTGGGCAAACGATACTGATGGTGACGCACTCCATAAACGCCGCCTCTACCGCAGGACGTGTCCTTTTTATAAAAGATGGCGTGGTATTTCACCAGCTTTACCGCGGGAACTCGACCAACGAGCAGTTTTACCAGAAGATTTCCGATACGATGGTACTGCTTGCGACAGGGAGGAACAGGGGATGAAAACAGGCTTCTATCCACACCTTGCTGCCGATGGCATCAGAAAAAACAAACGGATATACTTCCCCTATATCCTTATGTGTGTTGTTTTGATTGCGATGTACTACATCGTGTCATTTCTGCAATATACCGACACCATTTCCGATATAGTCGGAGTGAAAACAATCAGGTTTACGCTCAATCTGGGCGGGTGGGTCCTCGCGGTATTCTCCTGCGTGTTTCTGTCCTACGCTAACGCATTTCTCATGCGCAGCCGCAAGAAAGAGTTTGGTCTATATAACATTTTTGGCATGGACAAGGGAAACATCGGAAAGGTGATAGAATGGGAAACGGCTATCGTTGCATTTATCTCTATATGCGCGGGGCTGATCCTGGGAATCGCCTGCTCAAAATTTGCTGAACTGGGATTGGTTAAGGTCATAGGAGCAGAGACAAATTATAAACTGACCGTTGGGTACAGAGCTGTCTGTATGACTGTGGCTGTCTACATAGCAGTCTTTATTTTTCAGCTTTTGAATACTCAAAGCAAAATTAGTACGGCAACAACAATTTCGCTTCTGCGAGGTGAACATACCGGGGAGCGGCCGCCAAGGGCAAACGCAACGCTCGGCCTCTCTGGAGTCTTGCTTCTGACGTTGGGGTATTTCATTGCTGTGACCGCTGATTTTCCCTCGGCAAGGACCCTGCTTGCGGCGGCTTTTATGGCTGTTCTTTTGGTCATTATCGGAACGTATATCACGATGGTTGCGGGTTCTGTACTTCTTTGCCGGATTTTACAGAGAAATAGACGTTATTACTACAAACCTGCCCATTTTGTATCCGTCTCATCCATGGCCTTCCGTATGAAACGCAACGGTGCGGGGCTTGCCTCCATATGTATTCTGATTACCATGGTCCTTGTCATGATCTCCTCAACAGCTTGTCTGCTCTACGGCACCAAGTTTGACTTCTATGTGGATAATCCCAGAGAATTTACTCTGGACTTCGTATCGCCGGACCCGGATACATTAAATAGTTCCGCCTTATCAGACCTCAAAGCCAAGATAATGACTGTTTTAGAAGAAAAAAACGTATCCCCCAAGAACAGTTATGGATACAGGCTTGTCAATGTCGGCGTTCCTGGGTGGGAACGGGATTTATACTTTATTCCCCTGGAAGATTACAATAATGTTATGGGAACGGACTTTACGCTGGGGCCAGGGCAGGCATTCATATTCACTTTTGGAAACGACTATGATGACGACAACATATCCATGAAAGGGATGGAGTGGGAAATCAAGAGAAACCTGGAGGAATTTATGTACGCCGGTTCGAGGGCGATGGTTGTGGACAAGTCTACAATAGCGGTTATCATATCGGATTTTGATGAGATGACGCGCACACTTGTCTCTCTGCCGGAGTTCAATGAATCCGTGTTCGCTTCATTTGATTGGGTGTACAATTTCGACACAAGCCTGAAGCCGGAAAAGCAGTTGGATCTTTATAACGACATCCGTATCACGCTTGACGATTTGTGCCAGGAGTACGGATTTGTGGGGCTAAACAGCAGCTCCAGGGAAAATGCCGGAGGCGGTGAGTTTGCAATGTATGGAGGGATATTCTTCCTGGGCGTCGTCCTCAGTATTGTCTTTGTTGCTGCCGCCGTGCTAATTATCTACTACAAACAGTTGACGGAGGGCTTTGAGGACCAACCACGGTTTGAAACCATGCAAAAAATCGGAATGACAAAGAACGAGATACGAAAAAGCATCAATTCTCAAATGCTGACGGTGTTCTTCTTCCCATTGCTGCTTGCCATGGTGCATCTTATGTTCGCTTTTCCCCTGATTCAAAGGTTGCTGCTTGTTTTCAAGCTGTCCAATGAACCGCTGTTTTTGCGTGTGACCGTTATTATCGGGGCTTTTGTTGCCGTACTGTACGTCATTGTTTATCGGATCACATCAAACACATATTACAATTTAGTTAGTGGTATAAAGAAAGAGGAATTATGATGAGACAATCAGAGACAAGTTCGGGACGTCTGTTCAAGGTGGGTTTGATATTGTTGCTTCTTGTGGCACTCACTTATGCAATCGTCAGTGCGTTTGGTGGCGCAGGTACAATAAAGGACATATTGAAGGAACTGTTTGACGATTACGAAAAACCAGAGGTGCCGGAAACAGACGAATATGGAATACAAGAGGCCCTTAATGAAATGTCTGAAAGAAATCCTGAAGCCTCGGCGTTTGTGGATGCCTACGCCGGTATTGAGGATTACGATTTGGAATTGGACTTATCTTCGGAAATCACTGTTGGCACAATCCCATATTTCACCCAATGGGACAGGCGATGGGGGTACTGCCTTTACGGAGAGGGACTGATTGGATATACCGGCTGCGGCCCGACAGCTCTCAGCATGGTTGCTATGGGATTGACTGGCGACGGCACCTTGACACCGGCGTATATAGCTGATTTTGCAACCCGTGAGGGTTATTGCGTCCCCGGCAACGGCACCGCCTGGACGCTCTTTTCCGAGGGTTCCAAAAAGCTGGGCCTTTCCGCCCGTGAGCTGCCATTATGGGAAGCCACCATGCGCGATGAGTTGAATAAAGGTCATCCGATTATCTGCATCATGGGGCCAGGCCACTTCACCGAGACGGGCCATTACATAGTCCTCACCGGCTGCACTGACGAGGGCTTTAACGTCCTGGACCCCTACCGCCCCAGCAACTGCAAGGTGTGGGCGTATGCGGATATTGAGGGAGAGATCAAGAACCTGTGGTCATACTGTGTGACCGAGGAATAAAACAATACAGGAAGCCTTTCTTCTACAAAGGGAACGGCTTCCTGTATTGCTCATTTTAGCTGTGACGAAGTTTACCCCGTAGGATTTATTAATGCGGCAATTAAATATTGCCACATTAATAAAATGATTCAACGCCGTTTTGCTCGCCGCTGCGCGGCGACCGCAAAACATGGCTATTATTACTCCGTCAATTATTTAATTGCCGGAGCAATAATTATGTTCCGTAGAGGAGTAACCGCATCGCCTTTCTATCACGGAATATACCCATTGTTCCAGCGTATACTCCTTTTTATTCTCCCAATCGCAAATGAAGCCGAAGGGTATACCGGGGTCTGTAGGAAGCGCTTCGGCCAATTCAAAGCACTTTGAATAAGCGTTGTAGAAGCAGACGACCGCAACAAGCTTCCCGCCTATTTTCTGAAAAATACACCAGTGGGCGTTTTTCGGAAATCTGAGCGGATTATCTATATTGATTCTCGGAAGCTGTGTAAAACGGTCACCGTTGCCCTCTCCAATAATCCAGTTTTTTATTTCGGAAAACCTCTCCTCGCAAACAAACTCCGGCCCTTTCAGGTGAGCAAGTACATTGATTGCCGTTTTCGCGAAAACGCGGGTAATTTCGTCGGAATCCATGAGCGATATGTCAAATTTTGGCTGGGTCATTTTTTCGTTGAGCTTCCCCGGTTTTGATATCTCAGTCAGCGCCTTCAGGGTACGCTTGACCCGGCTCAGGTCAAGGTCGTCTCCGTGGGCGATATAATACTTCGAGTTATAAAAGCCGGCGATCCAGTCTCCCGATTCAAGTTCTTTTGACGTGATGGACACAAACCGGCTTCCCATATTCATCATATTCCCACAAAACGCGCTCCAAGCTGACAATGGATCATCGTGATGCTCTGAACCAACTGTAAATGTGTAGACTTCGCCGTGCTTGGCAAGGCAGTCTATGTAGTAGCCGGCTTTCCCGGAGATGTATCCGAGAGTCAATTTCCCGTCGTCATCATTCACGATACTGATCCGGGTTTTGGCCATATCCTTACCGGCATGCGAACCTCTTTTCCCTGGGCCAAACAGCACCCTGGTCAGGGCAATCAGGGATTCATGCATAAATTTCAGCTCAAGCTTTGAAAAAAGACTGTTGGCCTGATCCGACACCATACCCCTCTCCAGAACAGAAATCCCACCAATCCCTGCCGGGAACACATGTTCGACCTCCCTATAAGTCAGCCCCTCTTTGTCTCCATAATAAATGCACATTATTGATCTCTCCAAAATGTATTTTTATTTCTTATACTTCTCCCTCAAGCTCACCTTCCCCTGCTTGGCGTCCATCTCCTGTTCCTTTGCGGTGATGGTCCTCCATTGCGGATTCTCTTCGCCGAGGTCGATGAAATGCATAGTCTCAAAATGATACCGGGGGTCAAAGGAGATGTCACGTGCCACCAGCTCGTCCCAGGGGGAGAGGGAGAGGCGTTTTTGAAGGGAGAACGGTTCTGGCTCCAGCTCGGCTTCCAGTGGCTCCTCCTCCGGGTTGATGCGGTTCAAAAGCTCCTCGCCGGTGATTTTTCCCTCCAGATATTCGTCTCTGGCCTCGCAGGCCTCCTCGATCCAGTCCTCGTATCCGCCGGGGACGGTCTTGCCGGGGGCCGTGGCGTAGCAACGGTACTCACGCTCATAGAACCGTGCGCGCAGCCGCTTGAAGGCGAGAAGATACTTGTCCTCGGCTGGTCCGTCCTTGCGTTTTAGGTTCGGCCCCCTCTTTTTGCAGGTGCTCTTGTCGCTCCACTTGCGGTCACAGTAGTCGGTCTTCTTGTTGGTCTTCGGAACGAAATACCGCCAGCAGTATTGGCACCGGGCGATTCGCTTACCGGAACGTAAAACCGCGCAGAGCTCAAAGATGTACAGCTCCATGAGAGATTTGACCTCATGCTCGCTGACACCCTGCTCCTCGTTCCCGTCCACCGAAAAACCATAGTTGCGAAGTTGAGGGTAAATGCCTATGGTGTGTTCCCAACGTTCCTGCTGTGTCATGCCCTCTGTGTTACCGAAGCACACCTCCATGACGTTGCGCATCCGCACGCGGGTGAGATACAACGTCCGCGCCGCGTCCATCATCCGCATACCGTTCTGAAGCAGAAACAGGGCGCTGCCGTCGTCCCTGTTCCCTGCCGCTCTGTCCAGCGCGGAGCGCGTGAAGAAATACGCTTCGGGAAAGCTCTCCCGGAAGCTGTCCGACACGGCATAACACATGGTCACTATGTCCCGGTAGTCCTGCTCCGAAACGTCCAGCGACTCTTTAAAGAGACTATGCATCTCAATTTCATTGAGCTGCCGCATGTATTCTTTGAGCGCCCTGTCCGTAAAACGGATCAGGTCATCGTGGGGCAACACCGTCTCATCCAAAAGCAAAGTCCCGTCAAAATCTAATAACCGCTTTCGTATCATCCCGCCCGGCTCCTCCGTTATGGTGAGTCCGGGCGTTTTCTTTTTCTCCATGTCGCTCCTCCAAAAATTTTTTTAAAAAAACTCAAAAAAATCTCAAAAATAGCCTCCGAAAGATCACTGCACTATGTAGAGAGCTCCGATATTATTGTACCATGAGATCGCGGGAAAGGAAAGTCCAGTAAAAACATGGAGGAGGATAAAAATGAAAAACACAGAACGATTAAAAACCGTCACCGGTGAGGAACTGATGAACGAACCCATCCGTCCGCCCAACTTCATTGTGGACACTCTGCTGTCCCAAGGCCTGCACATCCTTGCGGGCGCGCCGAAGGTGGGGAAATCCTGGCTGGCACTGTGGCTGGCCGTGACGGTGGCGAAAGGGGAGCCGGTGTGGGGCATGTCTGTTCGGCAGGGTACGACTCTGTACCTCTGCCTTGAGGATTCGACCCTGCGAATCCAAAACCGGCTCTTCGAGATCACGGAGGACGCCCCGGCCAACGTCCACTTCTGCACGGAGAGCCGTGTCGTGGGCGCGGGGCTGGAGGAACAACTGGAGACGTTTCTGACGGAACACCCTGACACGTCGCTGGTCATCATCGACACCTTGCAGATGGTGAGAAGTGCCAAGCGGGACAACACCTACGCCAACGACTACTCCGACCTGTCGGCGCTGAAGAAAATTGCCGATGCTCATGGCCTCGCCATTCTGCTCATCCATCATCTGCGAAAGGAAAACGCGGACGACGATGTGTTCAAACGTATCTCCGGCACCACGGCTATCAGCGGCGCGGTAGACTCCAGCTTCACGCTGGTGGAGGACGGACGCGGGAGCGGGCGGGCCACGCTCTACTGCATCGGGCGGGACATCGAGTATCGGGAGCTGTCTCTTGTCAGAAGTGAGTGCAACGTTTGGGACGTAGAAGAAACGCTCCTCCCGGTCAACAAATCCGGCAACCTTATTTCTCTGCTCTCTGCGTTTGTGAAGACCAACGGAAATTTTATCGGCACTCCCACGCAGCTCGTGAACAGTATCGACCCTGTCGGCACGGAGAACATCAGCACCCGGACGCTCTCCCGTAAGATTCTGCAAAGCGATGCGGCTCTAAAGAAAGCGGGCATCGAGGCCGTCTGCCGCCGGAGCAACGGCAAGCGGATCATCGAGCTCGTGAGTGCCGATAGTGACGATACCACCGCCCCCGTAAACATCGGCACTATCGACCCTGTCGCCGCACACGTCGCCGCAGGTACGCCAGCAACACTGGAGGTGGCATCGTGAGTCGCCTCTGCAATAAGAGCGCACACAGCGCCAGCGTCGCCCAAATTGAAAAGCCGCCCTTTTTACTTTTCGGGTCACGGTTACGGCAGAGGAAAAACTCTCCCCTTGGGAGAGGCAAGCATCGCGTTTGTCTGTACACCGGGCCCTGCCCGGCGCCCCGCCAAACGCATTTGCGGGCAGTAGCCCGCACCCACTATGACGGAGGTGAAAAATGAAAAAGGACACCACACTCAGCATCCGCCTCTCCCAACTTGAGCTGGACGTCATTCGAGCCGAGGCGAAGAAGGCGCACCTCTCTCAGAGCGACTACGTCTCCCTGTGCTGCCTCGGTCAGCAGGTGGTGGTCATGGACGGACTCAAAGAAGTGCTGACGGAGCTGCGCAGGATAGGCAACAACGTCAACCAGCTAGCGGTGCTCTGCAACATGGGCAAGCTCAACGCAGTGAACCTGGACGGAGTACAACAGTCGCTCTCTGAGATAGGCCGCGTGCTCCGTGAGATGCAGGAAGGCAGGTGACGCTCTTGGCGATAGTCAACTTCGTCAACTACTCGAGCCGCTCAAAGAGTAGTCAGTCACGCGGGTGCATGAGGTCGGTGATGAAGTACGTGGCACAGGAGGCGAAGACACAATGGCAGGACCGCCAGCTCGTCACCGGCGTCAACTGTCAGGCGCAGTCTGCCTACGACGACTTCCTCAACACCAAGCTCCTCTACCACAAGGACGGTGGCAGGATGTTCTACCACCTGGTCCAGAGCTTCCCCAGCGGCGCGGAGGTGAATCCCACGACTGCTCACGCCGCCGCGCTCAAGCTGGCGGAGCAGTTCAAAGACCACGAGGTGCTGGTCTGCACGCACACCGACCGGGATCACGTCCACTCCCACCTCATCATCAACAGCGTTAACTTCGAGACGGGTCGCAAGCTCCACGTGGACGGCGATGTGATCCAGCAGCTGAAAATGGTCAACGACCAGATCTGCGCCGAGCTGGGCCTGCCGGTGTTCGAGCTGCCACGGGAGCGAAAGGAGAAGCCTATATCTTCCCGCGAGTACCGCGTCGCCGAGAAGCGCAACAGTTGGAAGTACCGCCTCATCAACGCCATCGATGACTGCATGACCTACGCCGGGAGCAAAGAAGAATTCATTAAGCTCATGGACGAGTACAGGATCACGCCAACAGACAAGTGCGGGATCGGCATCCGATGGGAGGACACGCGCAAGAACATCACCTACACACTCCCCTCCGGCATGAGATGCCGGGACGACAGATTACACGAAGAAAAATATTTGAAGGAGAACATGGAACATGAATTCGCAATCCGACAGGAGGCTCTCCAACGAGGAGTTGAAGGCCCTGAACAGGCCCGGTCAAGTGGAGGTGCTGACGCTCCTCAGTGGTCTTCTCCAGCGGCAAGCAAGAATAGAAGAAACACTCACGACGTTGATGACGACCGAGGACGCGAATCGAATACTAAACCAGACAGCCAGCCTGAACAACCGCATACAGGTTCTGCAACAACAGGTTGGGAAAATGCACGAGAGCAATACTGCGAGCATCGAAAACGTGGAGAGAGCTTCGAGGAAGTCTGTGCGCAGCTTAACGCATACCGCGAAAGCCTCAATAATCCTGACGGCGATAGCGTCCTCACTCTCGACCCTGTTGCTGACGCTCTTATCTCGACTGCTGTGACTGTGGCCGCCCTCTCTGACACCGGCCCAGTCCGAGATGCTACCACCATGCGTCAGCACGTGGACTCCAAGGCGCTCAAGGAGACACGGAGAAAGAAAATCGCCATGGGCCACAAACCCGACGACCATGAGGACAAAGAACCCACATGGTCACAAACAATGATGTAACAAGGAGGAATATAGATTGACAGACTTTGAAGAATACCAAGCCACCGGCATGCTCGGCAGCTACAAACCCAGCGACGTGAGTGAATGGCGCTACATGGGCGACAACAAGATGTTCCCAGGCTTCAAGCACACGGAGTATTCCGAGAGCGACAATGGCGAGTCCCAAATCTACCGCGAGATGTACATCGGCGGCAGACTCTTCCGCATCCGCTCCGTCTTCGAGGCAGGGGCCAGGCGCACGCCGACCGAAAGCCTCTTTCACGTCATAGACAGCGACCTCAAAAAAGTTTGAAAAAAGTATAGACTTCGGGCAAGCCTTGCGGTATTGTTGTACTGCTGTACCGGCTTGCCCGGAAAGGAGGAAATATGGCAAGCCAAGAAAAATACACCATCCTCTATGGCCGGCTGAGCCAGGAGGATATGCAGAAGCGAAGCGGCAAGGAGGACGACTCCAACAGCATCCAGAATCAAAGACTGCTCCTTGAAAAGTACGCCGCCGTCAAGGGTTTCACAAATACGCGCTTCATCTATGACGACGGCTACACCGGCACCAACTTCAACCGTCCCGGCTGGCAGGAGGTCATGGAGCTCATAGAGTCTGATCAAGTCGCCACGCTGATCGTCAAGGACATGTCCCGCTTGGGCAGGGAGTATCTGCAAGTGGGCCAGTACACCGAATTGGTCTTCCCCAGCTACGGTGTCCGCTTCATAGCCGTCAACGACGGCGTGGACAGCCTCGTGGAATCCTCCAACGACTTCACGCCGTTCAGGAACATCATCAACGAGTTCTATTGCAAGGACTGTAGCAACAAAGGACGTGCCGTCGTGAAGCTCAAAGCACAGACAGGCGCGCGTATCGCCACCCGCCCTCTCTACGGCTATATGAAGGACCCGGACGACCCCAAGCGGCATATCGTCCCCGATCCGGACACAGCACCGGTAGTCAAGCGCATCTTCACCCTCTGCGCTGATGGCATGGGCCCATCAAAGATCGCACAGCAGCTTGAGGCGGATCAAATTCCCACGCCGTCCTATTACTGCTATGAGAAGTACGGCGTGAAGCTCACCGGCCTCGACACCTCCCACCCCTTCGCGTGGTCGGCGACTACGATCTCACGGATCTTGGAAAACGAGACATACCTGGGCGTGACGGTCAACATGAAAACTACGACTGTCTCATATAAGAACAAGAAGCGAATTGACCGCCCGGAATCCGAACAGTTCCGTTTTGAAGGAACTCATAAGCCGCTGATTGACAGTCAGACATGGGAGATCGTGCAGGACAACCGCAGGCACAAGCGGAGATACACCAGATTCGAGGAACCCAGCCTGTTTTCCGGCCTCGTCTACTGCATGGATTGTGGGGCTGTAATGACGTACCACCGGACCCACGGGGAGAAGGAGGCCAAAGCCCGGTTCATATGCTCCAATTACCGCAAGAACAGCAAAACCACCTGCTCGGTCCACGGCATTCGGGAAGAAGACCTCTATGCCATCGTCCTTGACGACCTCCGCCGTGTCACCCACTTCGCAAGGCAGAATGAACGGAAGTTCGCGGAATACATCGGCATGAAACGCACAAAGGAGGCACAAAAGGAGATGCAAGGCCTTGAAAAGCAGATCTCCGCCATGACCAAGCGTCAATCCGAACTCATGTCCCTGTTCAAACGTCTATATGAGGATAACGTCCTTGGCAGGATACCCGATGAGCAGTACAGGATCTTATCCACTGAGTACACCTCAGAGCAGGAGCACATCAAGAACGCCCTCCCGGAGCTGACCAAACATTTGCAGGAGCTAAAGGACTCCACCTCCAACTTTGACCGCTTCCTGGACAACGCCCACAAATACACGGAGATAAGCGAGCTGACCCCGGAGCTCCTTCACACCTTCATCAAGCGCATCGAGGTCGGCGAGCGCGCCAAGAAGTATTCCCGTAGCGCCCCGCAGGACATTATAATCCACTACCGCGACATTGGCATACTCGACGACACGCCCCAGGAGATGGAGGACCTCCTCCGCCAAGTAGCCGAAATGGACGGAGACGTCACCTACGCACAGGAGCCCGTGTGGGACACGGACTTCTGAACGAAAACAATATTAACTTAGTAGGTTCACAAAGTTTCCCTATAAACACGAGCAGATGCCGCCGGAAAAAATATCAAATTTGAGTTTTTTGACAGGCAAAGACACCGCTCCCATCAGGGAATGGTGTCTTAATATGTACTTATCTCAGCACAGCGGGGCGATGAGGCGGAGGAAGCCGTCTATGAGCCATTTGCCGAAGGTAGCGTGCAGATCCTCCAGCTTTCGCTGGCGGGATTTGGACTGGGTGTCCAGATAGTCGTCCTTCAGGCTGGTGAGCAGGGAGGAGCGGTAGAACACCGTGTTGTTTTCAAACTGCAAAAACAGACTGCGGTAGTCCAGATTCACCGTCCCCACGGCCCCCACCTTGTCGTCCACCAGGCACGCCTTGGCGTGGAGGAACCCGGGGCTGTACTCAAAAATCTTTACGCCTGCCTCCAGCAGAACGGGATAGAAGCTCCTGGTCATGCGGTAGACGATCTTCTTGTCGGGGATCCCCGGGGTGATGATCCGCACGTCCACCCCGCGCTGGGCGGCGCGAACAAGGGCGTCCAGCAGCGCCTCGCCGGGGAGCAGATAGGGGGTGTAGAACCAGGCGTATTTCTCCGCCTGGGCCAGAAGGTCGATATACAGCTCGTTGGTGGTGGCCTCGGGCCGCAGGGGGGAGTCGTAATAGGGGAGAACAAGGCCGTCCGTCCTGGCGCTGGCCCCGGTGGGCGCTGTCAGGCAGCTCTCCGGCACGGGGTCTTTCGTAAAGGCGTTCCACAGCTCCGCGAACATGCGGGTGAAGCTCCTGGCCGCCTCGCCGCGCACCATGAAGCCGATGTCCTTCCAGTGTCCGAAGCGGGTGATGTGGTTGATGTACTCGTCCGCCAGGTTCACGCCGCCGCTGAAGGCGGTCTTGCCGTCGATGATCAGCATCTTCCGATGCGTCCGGCAGCTTACCGTCCCGCTGACGTACAGAAGCGGATTGAAGGCCACGCACTGGATCCCCTTTTTCTGAAGCGCCTCCGCGTCCTTCTTGGTGTAGGTGGAGATACTGCCCAGATCGTCATACAGCACGCGCACGTCCACGCCCTGGACGGCCTTCCGGGCCATGACCTCGGTGAGAGAGTCCCAGAAAAGCCCGTTCTCGATGATCAGATACTCCACAAAGATGAACTTTTCCGCCTTCTCCAGCTCCTCCAGCATACGGGGGAACATATCGTCGCCCAGTGGGTAATATTCCGTCTCCCGGCCCTGCCGGAGAGGAAAGCCCGTGTCCCGCTGGACAAAGCGGAGCGTCTGGGCAAGCCGCCCGTCCTCCTGCTCCAGCGCCGCGTAGAGCGGGCCGGAGGCGTCCTCCTCCGGGGGCAGGGGCGTCGCCTTCTCCAGCCGCTTGCGAATGGGCGCCATGGAGTGCTTGTTGCCCAGTATAAGGTACAACAGCGCGCCCGGGAGCGGGAAGGTCAGGATCAGCAGGAGCCAGAGGATCCGATAGGTGGACTCGTCCCGGCGGGTCACCAGATACAGCACGAAAACAAGCGCCAGAATACCCAGCACAATGTTTATGGCGGTGGCCCAGGGCTTCAGCCAGGTAAAGAACAGCAGGTAGAGAAGCACCTGCACGGCCACAGCCGGAAGAACCGCTATCACGCGGCGGAACACCATTTTCATATCGCTATCCCCTCTCTTTCCCCGCCGTGACGGCGGTCTTTTTTCAAGCGGCCCCGGTTATCTGGCCTTGATGATCTGAATGGACAAAATCAGCGTCTTGATGCCGGAGATCAGGATAGACGCGCCGATCAGCACGCCCACGGAGAGCATGGTGATCATGGGCTGGAAGATGCAAACGACGCCCAGGGCCGCCGTGGCAACGCCCAGGATCATCACCACCAGCCACCCGGCGGTGCGCAGCTCATTGGGAAGCTCCTGGTTCAGCTTGCGGAGCTTCAGCGCCTCGGCGATGCCAGTGACGCCGTAGACGACAAGCCAGATCGCGGCGGCGTAGGCGATCACCATATTGGTGGCAAACTGGGCAAAGACGTTGACCAGCAAAAAGCCCCCGAACAGGATCCCGGCGATGCCTCCCACCAGCTCCCAGACGCTGCGGCCCTCTCTGCCCGCCGCGTAGCGAAAGACGGCGGAGACGCCGGCCACCACAATGGCCGCGCCCGCGATCCACCCCAGGGATGCGAAGGTCTCCACCGGCGTCACCATGCAGTCCACGCCGCAAACGATCATCAGAATACTGAGAACGATCATCAACACAGTCATAAAAAACTCCTCCTTTAGTTGACTGAAAATACAAAAAGGCCAGCGCCTTTTTTGTGCCTGTTGATAGATGCCTCCCGTCCTCCTGTGGGGAGAACGGGAGGCGCAAAGGGGCCGTGGGAACAGGGGCAAGATCCGGGTATCGCGCCGGATCGGCCCGCCGTCCCTCTCCTTTCAAAAATCCTCCATATCAACGGAGAGGCCCCGCGTGACGCGAACGGAAGGGCCGTGCCTACGGCCCGGGGGATCAGCAGAGCTTCAGCATCAGGGCGGAAAGCTCCTCAAAGCTCTTGCCCGCTATGGTCCAGGCCAACATGGCCTCGGCGATGAATTCGGCGGTGAACTCGTCGGGGCAGAACCCGCGCAGAGGCGCGGCCAGCTGGGCGCGCAGCAGGGTGTGGTACTTGGCGGAGATGGCCGTAAACCCGGCCGCCTGCGCGTCCCGGAAAATGCCGCCGTGCAGCTTCAAAAAGGCCAGAAGCTCCCGGTGCATGGTTTGCAGCACCGTCTTGGGCGTGTCGCCCGGCCCCGGCTCCATGGCCGCCAGCGTCTCCTTCCAGTCGGCCAGAATGAAGGCCGCCGCCAGATCCTCCTTGGAGGGATAGTAGTTATACACCACCCCGGGGCTGACCCCCAGGGCCTCCGCCACAGAGCGGATAGTCATGGCCCCGTAGCCGGACTCCATGGACTGCCGGCGCGCCTCCGCCGCCAGCTTTTCCGCCAGCCCCTCGATGATCTTGGGCACCGGATCCACCCCTTTTTATGAACGTGTTCATTTTGTCTATTATACGACAAGCTTCGCCCACTGTCAAGATGTGGTTACCCTCCGATTCCCGCCCTAAAAATCCAACTGGCATTTTTGCCCAATCCCTTGAATATGGGAAAAAGTTGTGCTATTATAGGGGGTAAGATAAGAATTTCCGCCGGATTTATTATGGAGGTGTTTATTATGCCGACAGATAAAAAAGAAAAGATGACCGCCGCCGAGGCCAAGACGGAACCCGTAAAGAAGGCCAAAGCCGCCGCTGAAACCAAGGCCGAACCCGTGAAGAAGGCCAAGCCCGCCGCCGAAACCAAGGCCGAACCTGTGAAGAAAGCCAAAGCCGCCGCTGAGCCGAAGGCCGAACCCGCGAAAAAAGCCAAAGCCGCCGCCGAAACCGAAGCCGAACCCGCGAAGAAAACCAAAGCCGCCGCTGAACCCAAAGCCGAACCGACCAAGAAAGCCAAGGCCGCCGCGCCCAAGGCGGAGGCGGAAAAGAAGCCCCGGGCCGTCAAGGCGAAAAAGCCGGAGAGCGCGCCCGCCGCGCCCGTTGAGGCCCCCGCGGAGCCCCCTGTGGAGGCCGCCCCCACCGAGGCCGTCCCCGTCGTGGAGACGCCCTCCGAACCCACCGACGGCACCCCCAGGCGGAGCGTGGCCTTCATCGGCTCGGAGTGCTATCCCTTCGTCAAGACCGGCGGTCTGGGCGACGTGATGTACGCCTTGCCCAAGGCGCTGGTCAAGCACAACTGCGATGTGAAGGTCATTTTGCCCCGTTATCGGTGTATCCCCTGGGAGTATCAGCAGAAGATGGTCTACCGGGGCGCCTTCGGAATGGATCTGTGCGCCGACGGGCGCTCCTACTATGTGGGCATCATGGAGTACGTCTGGGATGGCGTCGTCTATGACTTCATCGACAACGAAGAGTTCTTCAACAGCGGGAACCCCTACACCAATCTGGTGGACGATATCCCCAAGTACTGCTACTTCGCCAAGGCCGCCCTGGCCGCCCTCAACTACATGGACTGGATCCCCGACATCATTCACTGCCACGACTGGCAGGCGGCGCTGGTGCCTGTGTATCTGCGGACGCTCTTTGAAAACACCAAGCTCTCCCGCGCCAGGACCGTCCTGACGATCCACAACCTGAAATTCCAGGGCGTATACAATATCCCCACCGTCAAATACTGGTCCGGCCTGCCGGACTATGTGTTCAACAAGGACGCCCTGACGGTGAACTGGGTGGACGCCAATATGCTCAAGGGCGGCCTCACCTACTCCAACGCCATCACCACCGTCAGCCCCACCTACGCCTGGGAGATCCAGACGCCCGCCTACGGGGAGAACCTGGACGCCCACCTGCGGTATCACTCCGGGAAGCTCCGGGGCATCGTCAACGGCATCGACTACGACATCTGGAACCCCCTCACCGACAAGAGCGTTCCCCACAATTACAGCGCGGCGGACGTGCTGGAGCAGAAAAAGGCCAACAAGCGCGCGCTCCAGGAGGAGCTGGGCCTTCAGGTGGACGACGGCAAGCTGGTCATCGGCCTTATCTCCCGCCTCACCGACCAGAAGGGCCTGGATCTGGTAAACGCCATCATGCCCCAGATCGTGGACGACTACACCCAGGTGGTGATCCTGGGTACCGGCGACCCCATGTATGAGGACTCCTTCCGCTACTACGAAAACGCGTACCGGGGACAGGTCTGCTCCTGCATCATGTACGACGAGTCCCGCTCCCACCGCATCTACGCCGGCGCGGACGCCCTGCTGGTGCCCTCCCGCTTTGAACCCTGCGGCCTTACGCAGCTCAACGCCATGCGCTACGGCACCGTCCCCATCGTCCGGGAGACCGGCGGCCTGAAGGACACCGTGGAACCCTACAATATGTTTACCAACACCGGCAACGGCTTCACCTTTGACCGTTACGATGCCGGCCTCCTGCTGGACGCCATCAACCGCGCCAAGACCCTCTATTTTGAGAACCGCTGGTGCTGGGACGAGATGGTTCGGCGGGACATGGAAAAGGACGTCTCCTGGGACAGCTCCGCCGCCCAGTATAAGGAGCTGTATCTCCAGCTGACCTGACGCGCCCCCGCCTTGTTCAAATCCCCCATGCGCTGGGGTAATGATCTCATGTGAACCCCTGACTGATCAGAGGCGGGAAAAGTGAAAAGGCTCTCTGGCTTGGGGCCGGAGGGCCTTTTTAGATGTCCCAATTCGACTTTGTGTTCCCAGGTAAAATCGTGAACAATAATCAATCAATATGAATAAAACCCCATCACTTCCATCTGATGAGTTGTAGATTTCTTCACATTTGGGTGGCATAATATTAAATATCGAGTGGGCGATTGTTCGATAAACTGGGAATCTGAGAGGAAAATAAATAATGACTGAAAATTTTAACTTATTTATGTTCTGTGCTATGATTCCGATAGTTGTGGGAGTAATCGTAGCAGTATTAAATAACAAGAAAAAGAAATGAAAATTTCTGTATGCTGACAGAAATTTTTTATGCACACCGTGGGCTGAATATCCACCACGGCC
Organism: uncultured Oscillospiraceae bacterium; assembly: GCA_947584295.1. GTDB lineage: Bacteria > Bacillota > Clostridia > Oscillospirales > Oscillospiraceae > RUG626. The sequence continues at coordinate 36,492 of CANPWM010000003.1, forward strand.
ACGGCTCTAATACTCCCGGAACACAAGAGGAAAATGGACAGCCTTGACCGAACTCTGCGGGACATGGAAAGAAGCCCCAAACGAGACAGAGGAGCAAATTCATCTATAAATTTAGGCGGTATACCATAAAGAAAGGGGGCGGAGGCTTGATCTTGGAAGAACAGTTATCGGAAATATATAAGGCCGAAAACGAGCTATATGAAGCTGAAAAAGAGCAAGAACAGGACTGGCCAAAGGTGTTTGCGCAGTACAAAGAACTCTATCAACAGTTTCCAGTGCAAAAGGTCGCCATACACTTCGCGTTCTTTTGCTGGTATCTTCTCTGGCAATGGGATGAGATCGTATTTCCGGGAGAGCAGCTGTCATCCTATGACCGGGCAACACTTGATATTCGCAACGGGATGTCAAAGTCGGAGCTGTTTTCAAGTCTGAACCGCATGGCAAGAAGGCTCTTATCGCCGGTGGACGAGACGGAGGACAAATATCTTGCGATTTTGATCCATATGCGCAATATTTATCCGTACTTTTTTGAAAGCAATATCTTGTCTGATGCGTTTGCCGAGCAAATATTGGTTTATTTAGAAAACAAGCAGACTACCGATTTTATCACAAAGCGCATATGTTTATATCAGCGGAACCCGGATATAACGTGGTCGTCAAGCGAGGAAAAAACAGCTGACGAAATGTTTCCTTCCGATGGCAGCCTAATTACACATTACTTTCAATGGCTATTTAGAGGATAGCTAACTTCATTTGAACTATCTATCAGTTATTTCTCCTCCCCGTCGGCAATTATGTTGGCGGGGAAATCTTTTATTCATTCCGTTGGATAAATTTTCACCATGGCTATGGCTCAGATACTCCGGGAACACAAAAGGAAATTGGGAGTTTTAGATCGTGCATATTTTTTGCCAAAAGCGCTTGTGCTTTGCGTGAGAAAGCGTTAAAATGAAAAATGATAAAGAACAGTCGTTTTCTTCACATTTGGGCTGTCTAACGTTATATGAAATGCCGAACGGGGCGCCGTTCGATGAATCAGAATTCAGGGAGATGGGTACTATGTCTAAAATAATAGCAAGGCGATATGTGTCTGAGGAAGCAATAAAGCGAGCCCTTAAAATAGATTCCTTTCGCAATTTGTCAAAAGATAAAATAATGCAGTTTGCGTCAATGATTCCTTATATGGACAAGGACGTTGCGATTTCCGCGATAAACCAATTTCCGGCTTTTGCAGAATCTGGCAAAACAATTATATCATACTATAAGGAAATCTGCGATAGTATTCTGCTAAAGAGCAAGGAAAGTCAAGAGGCTGTAATTCATGGCTACCAGACAATTCTTGACGCGTTAGCAAAGAGAATGGACTCAGAGAACATTACAGAAGCCGAAAGAAAAGCAATAACGGAAGACATGATCAAAATAGCGGATAAAATCGCCGAGGCTGATTTGCAATACAAAAAGTTTTTAGAAAGGCTTTGGATTAAATTTGGGTGGACAGTTTTGGGCATTGTGGCAATGATCGGCGCTGGAATAGGCATTCATTCCGCGTTTGGTAATAGTCAAGAATTACCGCAGCTTGAGGAGGACGAGGACGACGCGTATGACGAGGACGATGATGAAAAGCGCGATGATGACGAGCGCGATGATGAAAAGCTTTAATTCTATCCCTGCTTGTCGGGACGTTGCAAACCTCTTTTGGAGCAAAAGGCCGCGCTTTCATACATAGTCTTACGCCCATTGATCGCACGCAAAAAAACGCAAATTTGATATTTTTCCGACAGTCTAAAAGGACGGTATTGCTTTCGCAATACCGTCCTTTTGTACGCGCAGCAACGGCGTCTGGCCGGTCAGTCCAGCAGGCCCGCCAGCTCGTCGATCAGCTCACCAAAGAGCTTCAGCGCGTCGTTCACCGGCTGGGGGGTACTCATATCCACACCGGCCATCTTCAACAGGGAGACGGGGTCGGTGGAGCAGCCGCCGGAGAGGAAGCTCAGATAGTCCCGCACCGCCTCCGGGCCGCCTGTGAGGATGCGCTGGGACAGCGCCATAGCGGCGGAAAAGCCCGTGGCGTACTGGTAGACATAGAACCGGCGATAGAAGTGGGGGATCCGCGCCCACTCCATGGCGATCTCCTCGTCCACCACCATGTCGGGGCCGTAGTAGAGCCTGTTCAGGTCGGCGTAGATATCGCAGAGCCGCTGGGCCGTCAGGGCCTCGCCCCGCTCGGCCAGAGTGTGGGTCTTCAGCTCGAACTCCGCGAACATGGTCTGCCGGTACAGGGTAGTGCGGAACTGCTCCAGGAAGTAGTTGATCAGCACCGCCCGCTGGCGCTTGTCGGCGGTGCGATCCAGCAGGTACCGCATCAGAATGGCCTCGTTGCAGGTGGAGGCCACCTCCGCCACAAAAAGCACATAATTCGCGTACACCGTGGGCTGATTCCTGGTACTGAGGTAGGAGTGCATGGCGTGGCCCATCTCATGGGCCAGGGTAAAGACGCTGTCCAGGTTGTCGTTGTAGTTGAGCAGGACGTAGGGGTGTACCCGCGCGCCGCTGGAGTAGGCCCCGGCCCGCTTGCCCTGGTTTTCGTAAATATCCATCCAGCGCCCCTCAAAGGCGGAGCGCAGGACCTGGCAATACTCCTGGCCGTACACCTTCGCGGCCTCCAGCACGTCCTCCCTGGCCTCCTCAAAGCCGATAAACCGCTCCGCCTCAGGCACTATGGAGACGTAGAGATCGTACATACGAAGCTCGTCAAGCCCCAGGGCCTTTTTCCGCAGGGCCATATATTTATACATCTTGTCCAGGTTCTGGTGTACCGCCTCCAGCAGATTGTGGTACACGCTTTCGGGGATCTCCGAGGGGAACAGGGCCGCCTGGAGGGCGGAGTCGTATTTGCGCGCCCTGGCGTGAAAGACGTTCTTCTGGATCTCCGCGTTCAGCATGGCGGCAAGGCCGTTTTTAAAGCCCGCGTATGTGTGGTAGAGGGAGTCGTAGGCGTTCTTCCGCAGCGTCCTGTCGGGGCTGGTCATCAGCGCCAGATAGCTCCCGTGGGTGACCTGATGCTCCCCGCCCCGGCTGTCCAGGGCGGCGGGAAATCTCATATCCGCGTCAGAGAAGGCGTTGAAGATCTGGGACGGCCCCCGGGAGATCTGTCCGGCGGCGGCCAACAGCTCCTCCTCCGGCTGGGAGAGGGTGTGTTCCCGGCTCCGGCGCTGGCGGGTGAGGTACCGGCGGTACTTCTCCAGCCCCGGCTCCTGGGCGTAAAACTGCTCCAGCGTCTCCTCCGGTATGGCGTTGATCTCCGGCCCCTCAAAGGCCACAGCGCCGCTGAGCTTCACCCCGAAGCTGGCAAGGCGGCCCTGCATGGCCTGGTGGACGGGATCCGCCGTGTCCTCGTCGTGGCGGAACATGGCGTAGGAGAACACCGGCTCCAGCCGCTCCTCCGTCTTATCGCTCAGCTCAAGATACTCCAAAAGCGTCTTGGCCGACTGGCCCAACCGGCCCCGGTAGGCCGCGGCCTGGGCGGGGATGTCCTGGCACGCCTCAAACGCCTTCTCCCAGGCCTCGTCGCTGGGGAAAAGATCCTCGATGCTCCAGCAGGTATCCTTCTCCCGCTGGGCCCGGGTGACGATCTGTCTCTTCTCTGCCATTTTCCTGTCCTCCGTCAAAGTTTGTAAAAAAGCGTATCCTCCGCCGCGGCCCTCACTCCAGCTCCGGCAGCGGCGCCCTCTCCGGCATCAGCACCCGGGCAAAGAGCGTCACGTCCCCGGCGGGGAGCGTCCTGTCCAGCTCGCGCCGGGCGCGGTTCAGGGGAAAAAGATAGGCGTTCCCCTCGCTGTCCTCCAGGTACTGCCGGCACACAAAGACATTGTCCACCAGGAAGATGCCCACGTCCCCCGGCGCCAGGGGGCCGGGACGGGCGGCAAACACCGGCTCGCCCTTTTTCAGATACGGCTCCATGGTGTCGTCCGTCATGACCACGCCAAATTCCGTCCCCGGCGGGACGCGGGCGGGGTCGCGGAAGCTCATACCGGCCATGTTACGCCTTGCCCGCCAGCTTAAAGACGTCCGAGGACGCGCCCATGACCATGATATGATCCCCCTCGCAGAAGATATAGCCGGGGCCGGGGGCGGCCACGATCTTCTCGCCCTTCTTGATGGCGATGATGTTGACGTTGTGCTTTTTCCGCACGTCCACCCCCACGATGGTGTTCCCCACCCAGGCCCGGGGGGTGTTGATCTCATAGATGGCCACGTCTTCCGTCAGGGGGATAAAGTCGAAAATATTGTCGGAGTTGTAGCGCACGGCCACCCGCTCGGCGATCTCCCGCTCGGGATAGACCACCTCTGTGGCGCCGATCTGCTTCAGGAGCATCTCCTGGATATCCTGGGTGGTCTTGGAGATGACCCGCTTGGCCCCATGCCGCTTGAGCAGGGCCGTGGTCACCAGGGAGGACTGAAAATCGTCCCCCGTGGTCACAAAGCACAGGTCAAAATTCTCCACCCCCAGGGAGGCGATCACCGGCTCCTTGGTGCAGTCGCCGATGGAGCACTCGGTAAACTGGTTGGCCATCAGCTCCACCAGCTCCGGATCCTTGTCCACGATCATCACGTCGTTGCCCAGCTCCTGCATACGCACCGCCAGATGGCGGCCGAACCGGCCCAGGCCGATCACCAAAACGGATTTCATAACATACCTCCTGTCAACCGACTAAAAGCTTCCCCGTGGGGAATTTCATAGGCGACGCGCCCTGCTCGCCGGTGAGGGCGATGGCCATGGTCAAGCCGCCGATCCGCCCCGCGAACATCAGCGCCGTCAAAATCAGCTTCGCGCCAATGCCCAGCCCCGCCGTGATCCCGGTGGAGAGGCCCACGGTGGCGACGGCGGAGATCACCTCAAAGAGCGCGTCCCGCAGGGCCACCGCGTCCAGGGCGCACACGCCGCAGGTGGCGGCGATGATCAGCGTCAGATAGATGACCACGATGGCCGTGGCCTGCCGCACCGTGTCGTCGTCGATGCGGCGCTTGAACACCACCGGGGGCGACTTCTTCATGGACGCGGCGGTGCAGATCAGCACCACGGCCACGGTGGTGGTCTTAAGGCCTCCGGCGGTGGAGCCGGGGGATCCGCCCACAAGCATCAGCACCATGGTGAGCAGCGCCCCCGCGTCGGAGAGGGAGGCCATAGGCACCGTGGCAAATCCCGCCGTGCGGGGCGTCACCGCCTGGAACAGCGCCAGCAGCAGCTTGTCGCCCAGGGAGCCTCCCGCGAAGGCGGCGGAGGCGTCAAAAAGCAGGAAAAGCGCCGTGGGGACGACGATCAAAAAGGCCGTCATCACCACCACCAGCTTGGAGTGGAGCTTTAAGTCCTTGAGCCGGAATTTCGTGTTGATAAGGTCGTCCCACACGATGAAGCCCAGCCCGCCCACAATGATAAGGGCGGAGATGGTCAGCACCACCAGCGGATCCGTGGCAAAGGCGGACAGGGACGCGCCGCCCCGAAAATCCCCCATCAGGTCAAAGCCCGCGTTGCAGAAAGCGGAAATGGAGTGGAAGGCCGAAAACCACAGGCCCCTCCCCCAGCCGAAAAGGGGGACGAAGCGGATCGCCAGCAGGGCGGCCCCGGCGGCCTCACAGATAAAGGTGCCCGCGAAAAGCCGCCGCACCAGCTTCACAACGCCCCCGTAGCTGTCGTTCCCGGCGGCCTGCATCAGCATACGCGTGTCCGCCAGGCTCGCCCGCTTGCGCACCATGGAGAAAAAGCCCGTGATGATGGTCATGGCCCCCAGGCCCCCGATCTGGATCAGCAGCAGGATCACCACCTGCCCGAAAAGGCTCCAGTACCCGGCGGTGTCCACCACCGCCAGCCCCGTGACGCAGGCCGCCGACGTGGCTGTAAAGAGGCAGTCCACATAGGGTGTCCACACCCCCGCGGCCGAGGATAAGGGCGTCGTGAGCAGGAGGGATCCCAGCAGGATCACCCCCAGGAAGCTCAGCACGATCAGGCGCACCGGCGTGGCCCGGCGTCTTATTTTGGCGTTCACCGCGCCACCTCCCCCGTAAAATCGAACAAAATTTATTGTACCGCAGATCCGCCGAAAATGCAAGAAATTACCGCGCGGCCCGCTCCTTCAATTTTTCCAGCACCGCCTGGAAATAATCCGGGAGGCGGCACTCCACCTCCACGCTCTCCCCGGTAACGGGGTGGTCAAAGCAGAGCTTTTTCGCGTGGAGGCATTGGCCCTCCAGGCCCGGGACGGGCTTTTTGGCCCCGTACACGGTGTCCCCCAGGATCGGGTGGCCGATGCTGGCCATATGTACCCGGATCTGGTGGGTGCGCCCCGTCTCCAGGCGGCAGCGGACGTGGGTATACCCCGGGAACCGCTCCAGCACCTCCCAGTGGGTCACGGCGGGACGGCCGTTTTTCTCCGTCACGCACATACGCTTCCTGTCGGTGGGGTGACGGCCGATAGGCGCGTCCACGGTGCCGGAATCCTCCCGCAGATTCCCCACCACCACACATTCATACGTCCTGGCGAGGGTGTGATCCTTCAGCTGCTCCGCCAGCCGCCTGTGGGCGGCGTCGTTTTTGGCTGCGATCAAAAGGCCCGAGGTGTCCTTGTCGATCCGATGGACGATGCCCGGTCGCAAAACGCCGTTGATCCCGGAAAGCTCGCTGCCGCAGTGGGCCATCAGGGCGTTGACCAGCGTCCCCCCGGCGTGGCCGGGGGCGGGGTGTACCACCATACCCTTGGGCTTGTTGACCACGATCACGTCCGCGTCCTCATAGACGATATCCAGCGGAATGTCCTCCGCCGCGATCTCCGGCGCCTCCGGCTCCGGGATCTCCAGGGTGAGTACGTCCCCCGGCTCCGGGCGGAAGCTCTTTTTCACGGCCCGCCCCCGGCAGGTGACGCGCCCCTCCTCCAAAAGCTTCTGGACAAAGGCGCGGCTCAGCTCCGGCATAGCCGCCGCGATCAGGGCGTCGGCCCGCCCGGACTCAGTTACCGTCAGCGTCGCCGTCATGGGCCTCCTCCTTCAGCCGCTCTCCCTTTTTCGCCCTCTCCTCCCGCATGGAGCGGAGGATATACAAAAGGCAAAACAGCACCGCGCCCACGTCAATGAAGCTGTCGGCCAGATTGAAAACCGCGAAGCGCACAAATTCCGGGTTGATCATATCCACCACATACCCCAGGAAGGCCCTGTCGATCAGGTTCCCCACGTCGCCGCCCAGCACCAGGGCCAGGCCCACCTTCTCCCAGCCGGTGAACCGCCCCTTCAGCAAAAGCCACACCAGCAGCAGCGCCACCGCGCCGGAGACCGCCGCCAGGATCCAGGTATGCTCCGAAAGCATGGAGAAGGCCATGCCGGTGTTGCGGATATGGGTCAGCCCCACAAAGCCGGGTATCAGCTCCACATACCCCTCCAGGGGGATATGGTGTACCACCCAGTATTTAAAAAGCTGATCCGCGGCGCAGCAGGCCGCCGCCAGGAGAAGATAAAGCATACGCACACCTTACATTTACATTGGCGCGGGCGGGTTTTTTGACCCGCCCGCTGCCTATCGAATTTACTTTAAAGGGTCTTCACCACATCGGCGCAACGCCGGCACAGCTCCGGGTGGTCGTGGTCACAGCCCACGCTCTCCGCCCTGTTCCAGCACCGAAGGCACTTGGGCGCGTCGCAGGGGGCCACCTCCACGGCAACGCCGGGGAAGCTCTCGCCGGGAAGCCCCGCTCCCTCGCCATACACCGTATTGACCCGGGAGACGATGAACATCTGCGCCAGATCCATGCCCGCCAGCTTGTCAAAATCGTCCCTGGCCGCCGGGGAGACGTACAGCGTCACCTGGGCGTCCAGCGGCTTGCCGATGGATTTGTCCGCCCGCTTGACCTCCAGGGCCTTCAGCACATCGGCCCGGAGGGCGATGAGCTTATCCCAACGCTGTGCCTCCGCGTCGTCAAACCGATACTCCGGGTGGACGGCGGGCATATCGTTGAGCATCACATGGAGGCCGTTGGCCCCGCTGTCGTGGGGCATGGCCTGCCAGATCTCGTCGCTGGTGAAGGCCAGAATGGGGGCCAGAAGCCGCACCATGGCGTCCAGAATGGCGTAGATGGCGCTCTGGGCGCTGCGGCGGCTCAGGGAATCCGCCGCGTCGCAGTAGAGCCTGTCCTTGATGATGTCCAGATAGAAGCTGGACATCTCCACCACGCAGAAGTTGTGAATGGCGTAGGTCACCGCGTGGAACTCATACCGCTCATAGGCCGCCAGACACTTCTCCACCAGGGCGTTCAGCCGCACCATGGCCCACTTGTCCAGCGGGAGCATATCCGCGAACGCCACCAGCTTATCCGGGTCAAAGCCGTTGAGGTTCCCCAGGATATACCGGGCTGTGTTGCGGATCTTCAGATATTTGTCGGAGAGCTGCTTGAAGATGTTCTCCGAGCAGCGCATATCGTTGCGGTAGTCGGCGCTGGCGGCCCAGAGCCGCACCAGATCCGCGCCGTACTTTTTGATGACGTCCTCCGGGGCGATGCCGTTGCCCAGGGACTTGTGCATCTGACGGCCCTCGCCGTCCACGGTCCAGCCGTGGGTCAGGACGGTCTTATAGGGGGCCGCGCCGCGCACCGCCACGGCGGTGAGGAGGCTGGACTGGAACCAGCCGCGGTACTGGTCGCCGCCCTCCATGTATAGATCCGCCGGCCAGCATTTGGGGGCGTCCAACTCCATGGAGGCGATATGCGTGGAGCCGGAGTCGAACCACCCGTCCAGGGTGTCCGTCTCCTTCTCAAAATGCCCGCAGCCGCACTCCGGGCAAACAAAGCCCTCGGGGGCGATCTCGTCGGCCTCCAGCTCGAACCAGGCGTTGGAGCCGCGCTCACGGAAAAGCTTTGAGATCTTCTCGATTGTCTCCTCCGTGCAGATGGGCTTGCCGCACTCCTTGCAGTAAAGCACCGGGATAGGCAGGCCCCAGTGGCGCTGACGGGAGATACACCAGTCGGCCCGCTCCCGGATCATGGAGCTGATGCGGTCACGGCCCCAATCGGGCAGCCATGTGACGGCCTCGGCGGCCTTTACCGCGTCCTCCTTGAAGGCGTCCACGGAGCAGAACCACTGATCGGTGGCCCGGAAGATGATGGGGTTCTTGCACCGCCAGCAGTGGGGGTAGGAGTGGGTGATGTTCTCGCTGGCCAAAAGCGCCCCGCAGGCCACAAGGTCGTTATAGATCGGCTCGTGGGCCTTGAGGACGCTGAGGCCCTCGTATTTACCGGCGTCGGCGGTGAACCGTCCGGCGTCGTCCACATTCACCACCAGGTCGCGCCCGGAGGGGATCTGGGGGTACTTCTGGCAAACAAAGAAGTCGTCGGCGCCGTAGGCCGGGGCGGTGTGTACGCAGCCGGTACCGGCGTCCAGGGTGACGTGGTCGCCCACGATCACAAGGCTCGTCTGGTCAAAGAGGGGGTGCTGGGCCGTCATCAGCTCCAGCTCCGCGCCCTTGAAGGTGGCCAACACCTCCACCGCCTCCAGGCCCGCCTTTTTCAGCACGGCCTCGGCCAGCTCCCTGGCCATGATGTAGACCTCGCCGTTGCTGGCGCGGGTCAGGGTATAGTCATAGCCGGGGTTCAGGCAGATGGCCAGGTTCCCCGGGATCGTCCAGGTGGTGGTGGTCCAGATGACGAAGTAGATGTTGTCCAAAGGCGCGTACGCGGAAAGCTTCCCCAGATCGTCCTTCACCCGGAACTTCACAAAGATCGTGGTGACAGGATCCTCGGCGTACTCGATCTCCGCTTCGGCCAGGGCCGTCTCGTCATGGGGACACCAGTAGACGGGCTTCTTGCCCTTGTAGATGTACCCCTTGCGGTACATCTCGCCAAAGACCTTGACCTCCTCCGCCTCGAACTTGGGATCCATGGTCAGATACGGGTGATCCCAGTCCGCCACATACCCCAGGCGCTTGAACTCGTCCCGCTGGATATTTACAAAATTCTGGGCGAACTCCTGGCAGGCGGAGCGGAACTCCGGCACGCTCATGGCCTTGCGGTTCAGCTTCTGCTGCTTGATGATGGCCGACTCGATGGGCATACCGTGGTTGTCCCAGCCGGGGGTGAAGGGGGTCTTAAAGCCGGTCATGGACTTATAGCGAACGATAAAGTCCTTGATGGCTTTATTCAGGGCGTGGCCCATGTGCAGATGCCCGTTGGAGAAGGGAGGGCCGTCGTGAAGCACAAAGAGGGGCTTGCCCTCGTTGCGCTTGAGCATCTCGTGATAGAGATCTATCTCATTCCACCGCGCCAGCATACCCGGCTCCCGGGTCGGCAGGGAGGCGCGCATGGGAAAGTCTGTTTTCGGAAGGTTGACCGTCTGGTTGTAGTCCTGTGGCATTTTCGGATATCCTCGTTTTCCTGGTTTTCCTTTGATGGATCGTTATTTGTCCTTTTTCCCGCCCTTTTTCCGGGGTTCCTCGTCCTCATAGTTGGCGCCGAAGCGCAGGTCGGAAAAATCGAACTTGGGCCGGGGCGTAGTCAGCTCGTCCTCCTCGTCCCAGGCCATGCGCTTTGTCTCGCCGTCGCCGGAATAGAAGCGGCGCACGGCGTCGATGTCGATGCGGCGGGTGGCGGCGGTCATGTCGTCCGACGGCGCGTTGTCGCCGTCTCCGCCCTTTTCGGAGGCCGTCTCCGGCATCAGCTCCTCGCCCAGATCCACGTTCTCCGGGGGCGCGGGCGGCTCGGCGGAAACCGTCGGCACGGGTTCCGGCTCGCTCTCCGGCTCCGGCGCGGCCTCCGCCTCCGGGGCGGCCTCCGGCTCCGGCGCGGGTTCGCTCTCCGGCTGGGCGGCGGGCATACGCACCCGCTCCGGCTCCGGGGAGAAGACCGGCTCATGGGCCGGCTCTATCGGCGCGGCGGGCGCGGACTCGTCCCCGCTGTACTGGGCGTTCACAGAGTCCAGCTTCTCCAAAAAAGCCTCGTACTGGCTCAGGATCTGCCGGGACGCGGACACAAAGGCGGCAGTCTTGACCTTGGCGGCCTCCAGCTTCATATCCTCGTGGGTGATGTCCTCGGCCACCCTGGCGCGGGACTCGTCGGAGTCCCTGGCGGCGGCGGCCAGCATCTCGTCGCACTTGACCTTCGTCTCGGCCATCATATCGTCGCTCATCTTCTGGGCGGTCAGAAGCGCCATACGCATGGCGTCCTCGGTGGAGCGGTACTCCTCCACCTTCTCCACCAGGACCTTCAGCTTGCCCTTCAGCACCATATTGTCCTTGTAGAGCGTGGCGTAATCCGCGGCCAGCTGCTCTAAGAACTCGTCAACGGAGGTCATATCATACCCGCCGAATACCGCCTTGGGAAGCTCCTTGCTCTCGATATCCTGAGGTGTCAACATACAAAATCAACCCTTTCGTGTGGTCGCCGCCTGTGCCGCCGCTTTCGGGATCGTCCCGGGATCCCGCGCCGGCATCGCGCCGCCTGTCCGGACCGGGCAGGCCGTGGCCGTGCGCGTCCGGTTTTTTCTGTTTTCTATTTTGATTTAAAAATAAAGTCCGTTGTTCTCCAGCTCGTCGATAAGGTCGCCCATCAGGTTCACGTTGTAGGGCGTAATGAGATACGTCCCCTGGGCCACCTTCTTGATCTTGCCGTCCTGGGCGAAGGCCACGCCGGAGAGGAAGTCCAAAAGCCTGCGGGAGACGTCCTTGTTGGTGGACTCCAGGTTCAGCACGACGGTGTGCTTGTCCCGGAGATGCTCGGCGATCTCCGCCGCGTTCTCAAATTTGTCGGGCTTCACCAGCACCACCTGAAGCTGGGTGGTGGCGTGGATATTCACCACCTTGTTGGCGTCGCGCCGCTCCTCAGGCATACTGCCGGTGGGGACGCGGGTAGGCGCGGCGGTACGGGGCGTCACAGGGATCTTCTCCGGCGCGCGGGGGGTAAAGTCCTCGAATTCGTCCTCTTCGTCGTCATAGGGCTTGGTCAGTTTCTTAAGCTCGTTCAGAAGTCCCATTTGTAAAGCCTCCAAAAAGTAATGATATAAATATATTTCTGCCTCGCCGCCAGGAGGGGCGGGAACGGTTACACGTTGTAGTACCGCTGTCCAAAAATGGCCGTGCCTACCCGCACCATGTTGGCCCCGCAGGCGATGGCCTCCTCAAAATCGGCGCTCATGCCCATGGACAGGATACACATACAGACATTATCGTATTTTTTCGCGCCGATGTCAATAAAAAGCTTGCGCATTTGTTCAAAATATTGGACAGTTTTTTCCTTTTCCTCCCCCGCCGGGGGAATGGTCATCAGCCCGCGGACGAAAATCCCGGGAATTTCCGCGGCTTCGGCGGCCAGCTCCTGCAGCGCCTCCGGCAGTACGCCGGATTTGGACGCCTCCCGGCCGATGTTCACCTCCAGCAGCACGTCCTGGACAAGTCCCAGCTCCCCGGCCCGCTTGCCGATGAGCCGCAGAAGCTCCGGGGAGTCCGCCGACTGGATCAGCGCCACCCGGCCCGCCACGGCCTTCACCTTGTTTTTCTGAAGATGCCCGATAAAATGCGCCGCCGCCCCGTCGTAGGCGTTGGCCGCCAGCTTGCTCTCCAGCTCCTGGACCCGGTTCTCGCCGAACTGGCGAACGCCGCCGTCAAAGGCGGCCCGCACCCGCTCCGGGTCGTTCATCTTGGAGGCCGCCACCAGCACGGCCTCATGACCGGCCCTCTGGGCGGCGGTATTGACCCGCTCCAGGATCCGCGCGGCGTCGTCCCTTATCTCAAGAAGGCTCTTTTCCACGCCTAACCCTCCACAACCGCGCCGGAGTACAGCTCCTTGGCCCGGACGATGATGATATCCCCCACCCGGAGGCCGTCGCGGGCCTCCTCCACCATGTAGTAGTCGCCGTTCTCCGCGATGATGTTCACCGGCACGGCCACGGCGGAAATGCCCTGGAGGACATAGACCACGTTCTCGATCTCCTCCCCGTCCGTGACCACATGGACGGCCTCCCGGGGCACGCTGATGCCTGAGAGGGTGCCAAAGACGATCTCCGCGGTGGCGCCCCGGAGGGCCGCCACGTCCTGCATATATTTATCCGAGGAGAACACCACGGCGCATACCCCGTCCTCCGGGGGACTGATGCTCTCCACCAGCATGGTCAGCTCCTGGGAATAGGTGCGGGAGAAAGCGAGCCGCGCGTTTTTCCCGATGGTCAGCTTCCGGGCGCTCACCTCGTCCATCTGGGTGGCATAGTACCACCTTGTCCCCCGGATCAGCCGCCCCACCACGTTGGCGTCCACCTCCCGGGGCTGGGAGAAGAGGTTTTTGAACTGCGCCACCGTCAGCTCCCGCACATCGCCGGGGGTGACGCTCTCCAGCCCGTCGGCGGCAAAGGAGAAGGTGCCGGAAAAGGGGGCCGTCACCCGGCCCGTGTCCGAGGAGGCGCTCTGGCTCAGCTGCCGCAGCTCTTCCTCCAGGGCGGCGATCTCCTCCGCCTCCTGGCCGGTGGCCAGGGCGGTGCGGTAGATAATATAGGCGTCCACGTCCTGCTCGATCTCATAGAGCCCGCTCAGATCCCCGCCGGTCACGGCCCGGGCCAGGGAGAGGATCGTCTCCTCAGAAAGCTCGTCCTCGCTCTTGCCGTTTTTCAGGGCCGTCAGCTGGCGGATCTTCAGCTGTATCTCGCTGATCTGCTGGGCGCGCTCCATAGCGGCGGAGCCGGAATAGCGCACCGCCACCGTCTCGCCGCTGGCCAGCTTCGCCCCCTCCGTCACCGTCACGGCCACGTTGTCGCCGGAGGCCGTCAGGAGCTGCTCGTCCCGGACGATATACCCGGAGGTCTCCAGCCCGTCGTGAAGCTCCATGCCCGCGGCCGTCACCGTCCGCAGGGGATCCCGGTAGCTGGAGAGGAAGGAGAGGCCCAGATAGCACATGATGGCGATGAACACAAAAACCGCCACGAATTTGATGATCGCGTCGCTCCGCTCCACGCCCCGGCCTCCTTCCGCCCTTTCATGAACACTGATAACCTTTGAATTATATCACACTTTTTTTGATTTGTCCATTAAATATATTATGTCATCTTGAAAAAATCCCCCGCCGGGTCAAAACGCCCTCCGGGCGCGGGACAAACAAGATCCAGGAACAGGCCGCCGCCTGTCCCTGGATCCTTTTCGGCTGACTTTCCCCGCCCGGGCTTACCGGAAGGCCGGCTCCCGCTCCGGCAGGCTCTCCGGCTCCTCCTCCAGCTCCGGGATATTGAGGGATCTGGCCGGGGCGATGGTGGAGATGGCGTGCTTATACACCATCTGCTGCTTCCCCTCGCTCTCCAGCATCACCGTGAAGCTGTCAAAGCCCAGCACCGCCCCGCGCATCTGAAAGCCGTTCACCAAAAACACCGTCAGCGGCGCCCGCTTTTTCCTGGCCTCGTTCAAAAAGGAATCCTGAATATTCAACGCTTTTATCATATGTAAGCCGCCTTTCCGCGCTTTGCGCGCTTTATATATTTTTGGAACCTCTCGTGTTCCTTCGGCCCTTCCGGGCCTGCGGCTTACAGTTTATACCAGCTCCTTCAAGAAATTTGTCGAAAGAGACACGGCCTTTTCAAAATCCGGCACTTTTTCAAAAATCACATCAAGCCTGTCCTCATACCGCTTGCACCAGCTTATCTGCCGCTTGGCGTAGCGCCGGGACTCCCGCTTGACCGTCTCCACGGCCTCGTCCATGGAGCATCTCCCCGTCAGGGCCGCGCAGATCTCCTTATAGCCGATGGCCTGCATGGCGGTATGCTCCGGGGTGAGGCCCCTTTCCAAAAGCCCCTCCACCTCGCGGACAAGGCCCCTGGCCATCATGTCGTCCACCCGCCTGTCGATGCGCGCGTAGAGATCCGCTCTGTCGGCGTAGCCCAGGACGACGGTCTTGGCCTTAAAGCGCGGCGGGGCGGCCCGGGTCTCCCGGTCGTGCCGGGTGATATTGCCGCCGTTCTCCGCGATCTCCAGCGCCCGGACGACGCGCTTTTTGTCGTTGGGGTGGAGCTTCCCGGCCCGTTCCGGGTCGGTCCGGGCCAGCCTCTCCAGCATCTTCTCCCCGCCCAGCCGGTCATACAGCGCCGACAGCTCCTCCCGGAGCGCCCCGTCGCCGGGGCCCCGCTCAAAGTCCCAGCCGGAGACCAGCGCCTCGATATAAAGGCCCGTCCCCCCCACGATGACCGGCGTCTTCCCCCGATCCAGAAGCTCGCGGCACACCGCCGCCGCGTCAGCCACATACCGGGACACGGAGTAGCTCTCAAAGGGGCTTACCACGTCGATCATATGGTGCGGCACGCCCTCCGTCTCCTCCGGGGTGGGCTTGGCGGTGCCGATGTCCATGTACCGATACACCTGCATGGAGTCGGCGGACACCACCTCTCCGCCCAGGAGCTTCGCCAGGCGCACGCCCAGGGCCGTCTTGCCCGTGGCCGTGGGGCCCGTTACCACAACCACCCCGCTCATGCCCGCTTAAAGCTCCTGTCCAGCTGTGTTTTCGTCAGCTCCAGGCTGACGGGCCTTCCGTGGGGGCAATAGCGCACGGCCCCGGAGAGGACAGCGTCGATAAGGCCCGTAAGCTCCCGGGGATCGGTCCGCTTCCCGGCCTTGATGGCCGCCTTGCAGGCCACGGTGTGGAGTACGTCGTCCCGCATGGCCTCCACGTCCCGCCTTCCGCCGGTTTTCAGCTTGTCCGCGATCTCCTCCAGCATTCCGGCGGGGTCGGAGAGATCCATGTCGATAGGCACCTGCCGGAGCGCCACGCTGCCGCCGCCGAAGTCGGAAAGCTCAAAGCCCAGCTCCCGGAGCAGCTCCTCGTTCTCCGTCAGCGTCCCGGCCGTCTCCCCGCCCAGGTCGCACACCAGGGGCGTCAGGAGCAGCTGCCCCGCGGCCTCCGTCTTTTTGCTTTTCAGCCTGTCAAAAAGTATCCGCTCGTGGGCGGCGTGCTTGTCGATGAGGAAAAGGCTGTCCCCCCGCTCCACCAGGACATAGGTACCCAGTGCCTCCCCCACATACCGCCAGTCCCGCCCCTGGGGGACGGGGACAGCGCCGGGGGCGGCCTCCGCCTCCGGCCCCGGATCGGGGAGGGGGAGGACGGTCTGGGCCTCGCCCACGGCGTCACGGAGCGTCACCGCGTCCTCCAGCTCCGCCTCGCCCCTTTTCATGGACTGCTGCGGCCCGATCTGGCTGGGGCGGATGGCCGTTTTAAAGCCCGTAGGCGAGGCGTACTCGGTGCGGAAGGTGTCGGCGGTGACCCGCTTATAAAATTCGTCCCCGGACTTCACGTTGGCCCGGCCCGCCACAAAGCCGCCGGAGAGGGGCTGGCCCTTCCCCCCGTCGGGGGCAAACACCCG
The DNA here is from genome assembly GCA_947584295.1 of uncultured Oscillospiraceae bacterium. Classification (GTDB taxonomy): domain Bacteria; phylum Bacillota; class Clostridia; order Oscillospirales; family Oscillospiraceae; genus RUG626. The sequence goes on from CANPWM010000003.1 coordinate 52,845, forward strand.
GTGGCCGGGGATATCCCTGGCCTGAAGGGGCGAGCGCAGCACCGCCTCGGTGCTTTTGGAAAGCTCCAGCTCCCCGGGCCTGTCCTCCCGCTCCAGAGCGCCCCGGCAGGCCCAGTACACCGCGTCAAAGGCCCCCCGCTCGTCGGCGAAGCGCACCTCCATCTTGGTGGGGTGGACGTTCACATCTACGGCGTTCAGGGGCGTGGAAAGCTCGATAAGGCACACCGGGAACCGCCCGGTGAACAGGGAATTTTTATAGGCCTGCTCCACCGCCGCCTGCAGGAGCTTTGATTTGATAAACCGGCCGTTGAGGAAGAAGAACTGCCAGGAGCGGTTGCCTCTGGCGGCGGCGGGGGTGGACACAAAGCCGCTGACCGCCATGCCCTCCGCCTTGCCGGACACCGGCAGCAGCCCCCGGGCAAACTCCCGCCCCAGGGTGCAGTAGGCGGCGGACTGGAGCCGCCCGTCGCCGGGGGTGTGGTACTCCTCCCGGCCCTCCCGGATATAGCGGAGGGAAATCTCCGGGTGGCTCAGCGCCAGGCGCACCACGGCGGTGGTGACGGCGGAGCCCTCGGCCCTGTCGTTCTTCATGAATTTCTGCCGCGCCGGGGTGTTGTAAAAAAGATCCCTGACGCAGATGGTGGTGCCCGCCGGGTGGCCCGCCGGCCCCTTGGCCGTCTTGACGCCGCCCTCCAGCACCAGCCGCGTCCCCTCGGCGGCGCCCCGCTCGCAGGTGATCAGCTCCACCCGGGAGACGCTGGCGATGGCCGCCAGGGCCTCCCCCCGGAAGCCCAGGGTGCCGATGGCCTCCAGATCCCGCTCCGTGCGCAGCTTGGAGGTGGCGTGGCGCAAAAAGGCCGTCTCCACGTCCTCCGGCGCGATGCCGCATCCGTCGTCGGTGACCCTTATCTCCGCCATGCCGCCGGAGCGGATCTCCACGGCGACGGCCCTGGCCCCGGCGTCTATGGCGTTCTCCACCAGCTCCTTCACCACGCTGGCGGGCCGCTCCACCACCTCCCCGGCGGCGATGAGATCCGCCAGATGGGGGGGCATTTCCATGATCTTTGGCATAGTCTTTTCCCTCTCTGCTGTCGAAAAAAGCCCGTCAGGGCTTTTTCCGCTCAGTTTGTCAAAAAACTCAAATTTGACGTTTTTTCCGGCGGCATGTACGTCGGAAAAAACACCTTTTGTCACGCAAGTGTGCCGCCTTGCGGTGCGCGCGGCGTGACGGCAGGGAAGATTCGGGTGAATTTCGCAAAATTCACCCGAATTTTCCCGCACGTTCCCCTTTGTCGGAAAAGGCCAACGGCCTTTTTCGACAAGCTGGCCGGAAAAAGCCCGTCAGGGCTTTTTCCGCTTTCTTATCTGTAAATCCTCGTCAGGCCCTTGACGTTCACGGGATCCACGTCCATGGTCACCGTGTCCCCCACCCGGCATTTCACGTCGGTGACGTCCAAAATGGTGTGCGTCATGCCCACCTCGCCCACGATCCTCAGCTTGGCGTTCCCCAGCTTCACCGTGGGCCGCCGCCGCCAGGCCCGGAGCATATCCCACACGCTCTGGCCCTGCTCGTGGCGGGTCATGCCAAAGCCGTGGTAATAGCCCACGGACACCACCGCCAGCCGCGCCGGTTTTTTCAGCACCAGCCCGCCTACCCGGTGGCCCTTGGGGAACCAGCCCACCTCCTCGATACCGGCCTCTATGTACCCCACCTTGGTAAGTCCGGCGGCGGCCTTCCCGGCCACCCGCCCGGAGAAGGCGGTACCCACCCGCACCGCGTCCAGCAGGTCAAAATCATAGGCGAACAGGGCCGCCGAGTCGCAGATGTGGGCCATGCCCGTCTCAAAGCCCTGCTTGTGCAGGGCGTCCAGCACCTGCTTCAAGGCCTCAAGCTGCTGCAAGGTGGCCTTGCGGCTCTTCCAGGACTGGGCGTAGGAGGAAAAGACCCCCACCACCGCCAGGTTGGACATGAAGCGGTAGATGTTGGCGATCTTGTCCGTCTCCGACACGATAAAGCCGTACCGGCCAAGGCCGGTGTCGATCTTGATCTGCACCTCCACCACCGTCTTATGCTCCTCGGCGATGCCGTTGAGGGCCACGGCGGCCTCGTAGGAGCCGATGGTACACACCACGTTCAGGTCGATAAGCTCCCTCAGCTCCTGCTCGTCGGCGGTGGAGCGGAGCATCATCAGCGTCTCCTCGGTAAAGCCCGCGTCCCGCAGGGCCCTGGCGTCCCGGGGGTCGGAGACGGCAAAGGAGCGCACGCCCTCCTGCCGCAGAAGCTTGGCCGTGGCCACCAGCCCCAGGCCGAAGGCGTCCCCGGTGAGATCGGCCCAGATCTGCACCCCCCTGGCCCGGGCCTTCACCGCGTCCAGGTTCGATTTGATGGCCGCTTTGTCAATGACAAGATTTTTCATCTATTCAACCTCCCCGTCAACAGGAAAAAGCGCCAGAAGCCAATTTACAAATTATTATACACGATAGTTCTTGTAAATTCCACTTATTTTTGTTAAAATACTTTTACAAATAAAAATAAATCGGAGAATTTGCCCCATGAACCAGAGAATCGAGATATCGGAAGACGCCCTGGCCCGCCAACGGGACGTTATGGAGCGGGTGGCGGAGCTGAACGCCGCCCGGGAGACGCCGCCCCTGGCGCTGGTGGACACCTACGGCTGCCAGCAGAACGAGGCCGACAGCGAGAAGCTGCGGGGAATGTTGAAGGCCATGGGCTATGAGATGACCCGGGACGAGTACGCCGCCGACGTCATCGTTATCAACACCTGCGCCGTGCGGGAACACGCCGAACAGCGCGTCCTGGGCAACGTGGGGGCGCTGACCCACACCAAAAAGGCCAAGCCCAGCCAGATCATCTGCCTGTGCGGCTGTATGATGCAGGAACCCGGTATGGCGGACAGGATCCGCACCTCCTACCGTCACGTCCGGGTGGTGTTCGGCCCCCACGAGCTGTGGCGCTTCCCGGAATTTCTCCTGCGCCAGCTCCAGGGGGCGGGGCAGATCTTCGAGACGGCCCCCTCCGACGGGTGCGTGGCCGAGGGCCTGCCCTCGGCCCGGGACAGCGCCGTTAAGGCGTGGCTGCCCGTCATGTACGGGTGCAACAACTTCTGCTCCTACTGCATCGTCCCCTATGTCCGGGGCCGGGAGCGGTCAAGGCGGCCGGAGGACGTGCTGGCGGAGGCCCGCGCCCTGGCGGCGGCGGGGTATAAGGACATCACCCTGCTGGGCCAGAACGTCAACTCCTACGGCCAGGATCTGCCGGAGGGGGTGGATTTCTCCGACCTCATCGCCCAAATCAACGAGATCCCCGGCGATTTCCTCCTGCGCTTCATGACCAGCCACCCCAAGGACGCGGGGGAGAAGCTCTTTTCCACCATGGCCCGCTCGGAAAAATGCGCCCGGCATATCCACCTGCCCTTCCAGTCCGGCTCAAACCGCGTCCTCTCCGCCATGAACCGGCGGTACACCCGGGAGAGCTACCTGGACCTTGTCCGTATGGCCCGGGCCTATATGCCCGACCTGGTGCTGACCTCCGACGTGATCGTGGGCTTCCCCGGCGAGACGGAGGCGGAGTTTGAGGACACCCTGCGCTTGGTGGAGGAGGTGCGCTTTGACGCCCTTTTCACCTTCATCTTCTCCCCCCGGACCGGCACCCCGGCGGCGAAAATGCCCGACCCCTTCACCCGGGAGGAAAAACAGCGCCGCTTCGACGCCCTGGTGGCCCTGCAAAATGGCATCTCCGAGGAGAAGCACCGGGCCTATGTGGGCAGTACCCAGCGGGTGCTGATCGACGGGCAGGAGGGGGACTGCCTCACCGCCCGCACCTCCGGCGGCCGGCTGGTGCGCCTGCCCCTGGCCCCGTCCCTGACGGGTACCTTCCAGACCGTCAGGATCACCGGCTCCAATACCTGGGCCCTTTTCGGGGAGCTTATCTGAATCAATCGGGCGGCTCCACGGCCCCCGTCCGGCAAAATATAAAGAATAGGCGAATCACACAAAGAAAGAAGGCCTCCGTATGCCTGAAAACACGCCGATGATGCGGCAATATAACGCCATCAAGGCCCAGCACGGCGACTGTATCCTCTTCTTCCGGCTGGGAGATTTCTACGAGATGTTCGACGAGGACGCAAGGCTCGCGTCCCGGGAGCTGGATCTGACCCTCACCACCCGGGACAGAGGCCGGGAGAAGGAGGATCAGGTACCCATGTGCGGCGTGCCGTACCACTCCTCGGAGGCGTACATCGGCCGCCTCATCGCCAAGGGCTACAAGGTGGCCATCTGCGAGCAGATGGAGGATCCCGCCCTGGCCAAAGGGCTGGTGGAGCGGGACGTGATCCGCATCATCACCCCCGGCACCGCCACCGACGCCTCCATGCTGGCCGACGGGGCCTCCAACTACATCGGCGCCATCTGCATCGAGGACACCGGCTCCGCTGTGTGCTTCGCGGATATCTCCACCGGCGAGATCAGCGCCCGCTCCTTTGACGCCGGTTCCTCCGTGCGCATCATCAACGAGCTGGGCCGCTACGCCCCCTCGGAGCTGGTGCTGAACGCCGGGGCGGCGGCCAGCCGGGATTTGACGGCGGTGCTGAACACCTGGTTCCACACCCTCTCCCAGACGGCGGATCAGCGGTTCGAGTACGCCGCCTGCGCCGATCTTGTGTGCCGCCAGTTCGCCGTGGACTCCCTGGACGAGCTGGGCTTGGGCCAGGAGACCCAGGCCGTGCGGGCGGTGGGGGCGCTTTTGAGCTACGTCACCGAGACGCAGAAGGCCGACCTGAGCTATATCAACAAGCTGGATTTCTACACCGACGGGCGGTATATGGAGCTGGATCTGCAGACCCTGCGGAATCTGGAGCTTCTCTATAATATGCGCACCCGGGAAAAGCGGGGCAGTCTGCTGTGGGCCATGGACAAGACGAAAACGCCCATGGGTTCCCGCCTGATCCGCTCCTGGGTGGCCCGGCCCCTGCTGTCCCTGGCCCCCATCAGCCGGAGGCTGGCGGCGGTGAACGAGCTTTATTCCGACAGCGTAGCCCGGGGCGAGCTGGCGGGGGCTTTGCGGGGCGTCGGGGACATGGAGCGCATCATCGGCAAGACCGTGTTCGGCACCGTCAACGGCAAGGATCTGACGGCCCTCTCCGCCTCCATCGGGCGCGTCCCGGAGGTGCTGGGACATATCGAGGCCATGACCTCCCCCCTGATGGCGGAGATCCGGGCCATGGATCCCCTGACGGACATCAAGGCCGCCATCGACGAGACCCTCTGCGACGATCCCCCCGTCTCCGTCCGGGAGGGCGGCATGGTGCGCGTCGGCTTCGACCCGGAGGTGGATCGCCTGCGCTCCCTGCTGAAAGGGAGCAAGACCGCCCTCTCCCAGATCGAGGCCCGGGAGAAGGCCAGGACAGGGAAGAAGCTGCGCATCGGCTACAACAAGGTGTTCGGCTATTACATCGAGATCCCCCGCGCCCAGTCCGAGGACGTGCCGGAGGACTACATACGCAAGCAAACGCTGGTGAACTGCGAGCGATTCATCACCGAGGAGCTGAAGAATCTGGAGGAGGAGCTGCTCACCGCCGGGGATCGGCTCAACGAGCTGGAGTTCAAGATCTTCTCCCGCCTGCGCAAGACCATCGCCGACCAGGTGCTGCGGGTGCAGGCCACGGCCCAGGAGATCGCCAGCCTTGACGTGCTTTGCTCCTTCGCCCAGTGCGCCGCCGACTACAACTGGTGTATGCCGGAGGTCACCGCCGAGGGCGGTATCGACATCACCGACGGCCGCCACCCGGTGGTGGAGCTGACTCAGAAAGACACGCTGTTCGTCCCCAACGACACCCATCTCAGCGCCCGGGGGGCCGACACCGCCATCATCACCGGCCCCAATATGGCCGGTAAGTCCACCTATATGCGCCAGACGGCCCTTATCTGCCTGATGGCCCAGATCGGCTCCTTCGTCCCGGCCAGGGCGGCCCGGGTGGGGCTTCTGGACCGGGTGTTCACCCGCATCGGCGCCTCCGACGACCTGGCGGGGGGCATGTCCACCTTCATGGTGGAGATGAGCGAGGTGGCCTCCATTCTGAAGGCCGCCACGTCCCGTTCCCTGATCCTGCTGGACGAGATCGGGCGCGGCACCTCCACCTACGACGGCATGGCCATCGCCAGGGCGGTGCTGGAGTACTGCGCCGACAAGCGCCGGTTGGGGGCGCGCACCATGTTCGCCACCCACTACCACGAGCTGACGGCCCTGGAGGGGCAGGTGGAGGGCGTGAAGAATTATAATATCTCCGCCAAAAAGCGGGGCGACGAGCTTATTTTCCTGCGGAAGATCGTCCCCGGCGGCGCCGACGACAGCTACGGCGTGGAGGTGGCAAAGCTGGCCGGGGTGCCGGACAACGTGATCCGGCGGGCCAAGGCGGTGCTGGCGGATCTGACCGCCGGAAGGACCACCGCCGTCCCGGCGCGCCTCTCCCCCCAGGAGACGGGGGCCGATCAGATCTCCCTGGGTTCCCTGGCCTCCGATGAGGTGACGGAGGAGCTGAGGAAGATCGACATCAACACGCTGACGCCCCTGGAGTGCCAGGGGATCCTTGACAAACTGATCAGGAAGGTGAGATCATGAGCGCGAAAAAGCGTACAGGCGCAGGCTTCCCCTACCCCATGACCTATGTGGAGCAGATCCTGGGGTGGGTCTATGTATTTGTCCATATGTTCGCCATGGCCTATATCCTATCGGCCCTGAACGCCTATGTGTTCCCGCTGATGGGCTTTCGCCTGGGCGACGCCTGGCTCAATCTGTTATACTACGCCGTGGGGTTTGCGTATCTGCTGGGCTTTTTGTTCCACTACCTCCGGGAGACCTTCGCGGATATGTGCGCCAATTTTGGCAGGACGGTCATCGCCGTGCTGGTGGGCTTTATCGCCTATGTGTTCCTGTCCAACCTTGTGAGCCTGGGCCTGCAGTTCTTCCTGGACAACCTGACCAACCCCAACTCCGCCGCCGTCAACGCCTCCTCCAAGCTCAACCCCAACAAGATGCTTGTCATCGGCGTACTGCTGGCCCCGGTGGTGGAGGAGACGCTGTTCCGGGGCGTGGTGTTCGGCTCCCTGCGGCGGAAAAACGCCCTGCTGGGCTACGCCGTCTCCACCCTGCTCTTCGCCGTCTACCACCTGTGGAGCTATATGATCCACGACTTCCACCCCTCGCTGCTTCTCTACCTCTTGCAGTATCTGCCGGCGGGGCTTGTGCTGGGGTGGGCCTACGACTACTCCAAGACCCTCTGGGCCCCGGTGTTTTTGCACATGATGATCAACTACGTGGTCATCACCGTCCAGGTGGGATAAAGGGGCCGGTTACTTCCGGTTAATCGCATTATACTGTATTCTAAAGCATAAGTCAAGCATTATTTTTGATTATTGCAAAAATTGCATCAATACGGGCGGTGAAAATGGACAACAAAGAGCTCTTGCGGATCGCCATGGAGCAGTCGGCGGAGGACATGGGCTGTACGGCGGAGGATTTTCTGAAGCGTGAAAACGTCCTTGTCCCGCTGCGGCTGGGAAAGGGCGCGCGGAAATATTTGGAGGAGCCCATCGTCGCCAGCTTTGTCTCCTATGGGAACAATGTGGTGGCGGCCGCCGCCGGGGAGGCGGCGGAGATCGCGGCGGAATATATGGGCCAGGGCGCGTTTTATCGCCTTTTCGAGACGCCCCGGATCCACTGGCTGGGCCGCCGGCTGGCGGAGATAGACGCCGGGATCTGCTTTATGGCGGAGTATTTTCTCCCCGATGTGGAGAACTTGCGCCCCGCCCCCCGCGGGGTTGACCTGCGGGTGCTGGAACAGCCGGACTTCCGGGATCTCTACCGGCCGGAGTGGAGCAACGCCCTGTGTAAAGAGCGCAGGCATCTGGACGTCCTGGGCGTCGGGGCCTATGACGGCGGGCGTCTTGTGGGGCTTGCCGGATGCTCCGCCGACTGCGACCTGATGTGGCAGATCGGCGTAGACGTCCTGCCGGAGTACCGGCGGCGGGGGATCGCCTCGGCCCTCACCGGCGCGCTGGCCGGGGAGATCATGCGGCGCGGGAAGGCGCCCTTTTACTGCTGTGCCTGGTCCAATATCCCCTCCGCCAGAAACGCCCTGGCAAGCGGCTTTCGCCCCGCCTGGGTGGAGATGACCGTAAAGCCCCGGGCCGTGATCGACGAAATGAACAGAATATAAACGGACGGGACAGCCGAAGCTGTCCCGTCCCGGTTTTTTCGACAGTTTATTTTCTGGGCAGGTAGGCGGTGGGGTCAACGCTCTGGCCGTCCACGGTCATGGAGAAGTGC